>CAZAFW010000040.1:0-13051 GCA_964484935.1 uncultured Peptostreptococcaceae bacterium | reverse complement strand
AAGAGTGATTGCTGTGGCAATAACTAGGGTGGTACCGCGAGTGCTCTCGTCCCTAACAAGGATGAGGGCTCTTTTTATTTTATGGAGGTGTAAATGATGGAAAAAATGGGTTTAAACGAAATCAGAGAAAAGTTTTTGGAGTTTTTCAAGTCAAAGGAACATTATTCAAGAATGAGTTATTCACTCGTTCCGCAAAATGACAAGAGTCTACTGCTTATAAATGCGGGAATGGCCCCCCTAAAGACATATTTCATGGGGACCGAAGTACCGCCGGACAAGAGGATGGCCACTTGCCAAAAATGCATTAGGACAGGGGACATCGAAAATGTGGGAATTACGGCAAGGCACGCTACTTTTTTTGAAATGCTGGGAAACTTTTCGTTCGGAGATTATTTCAAGAGAGAATCAATAAAGTGGGGCTGGGAGTTTGTTACAAAATGGCTTGACATGCCGGAAGATAAATTATGGGTAACTGTGTATGAAGATGATGATGAGGCGTATGAAATATGGGAAGAAGAGATTGGTGTTCCCAAAGAAAGAATAGTAAGACTGGGCAAAGAAGATAATTTTTGGGAGATTGGGACAGGTCCATGCGGACCGTGTTCGGAAATATATTTTGACCGTGGAGAGAAATTCAGTTGTGGACTTGACACTTGCAAGCCTGGTTGCGACTGCGACAGATTCATAGAATTCTGGAATCTTGTATTTACTCAATTCGACAAGGATGAAGAGGGGAATTACAATCTTTTGCCAAATCCGAATATCGACACAGGCATGGGACTTGAACGTGTCGCGTGTATAATGCAAAATGTGGATTCAATTTTTGAAATTGACACAATTAAATATGTTTTGGATGAAGTAGTTGAACTTTCCGGAAAAGCATACGGAGAAAACCGTAAAGATGATATATCCATAAGGATAATAACCGACCACATAAGAGCTGTGACATTCATGACTGCGGATGGAATAATACCAAGCAATGAAGGAAGAGGCTATGTTTTAAGAAGGCTTCTGAGACGCGCGGCAAGGCATGGCAAATTGTTGGGTATAGAAAAGCAATTTTTGACAGATCTTGTAGACAGGGTGATTCAGATTTCAAAAGATGCCTACCCGGAACTGTTAGAAAAAAGAGAATACATTAAAAAAGTTCTCGAGATTGAAGAAAAGCGCTTTCAGCAGACAATTGATTCTGGCATTGAAATTTTAAACGGGCATATCGAAGAAATGAGAAAAGAGGGAATAAATCAACTGTCGGGAAGAAACGCTTTTGTTCTTTATGACACATACGGTTTTCCTCTTGACCTCACAAGAGAAATTTTGGAGGAAATGGACATTTCGGTGGATGAAGAAGAATTTGAAAGAGAAATGTCAATTCAAAAGGATAGGGCCAGACAGGCAAGAAAAGACCAAAACGAGGTGGGATGGGAATTTGGTTCCGAACTAGAAAAACTCAAATCCGAAAGAACTGAATTCGTAGGTTACCATATGTTTGAGGCACAGGGAGAAGTGCTTGCAATTATAAAATCGGGTTTGCCAATGGAAAAAGCTGAAAAAGATGATGAGGTCCAAATCATTATGGACCGTACTCCGTTTTATGCAGAGAGTGGAGGCCAGCTGGCGGACAAGGGTTTGATCAAAACCTCCAATGGATTGTTCGAAGTTTCGGATTGCAGGAAAAAGAATAGTCTCTATATTCATTATGGAACAGTAAAAGAAGGAAATATTGGCGTAGGTGATATGGCAATATCAAAAATCGACGAAAAGAATAGGATGGATACGGCAAGAAACCATAGTGCAACACATCTTTTGCATAGAGCCTTAAGGAATGTTTTGGGAGAACATGTGGAACAAGCAGGATCTCTTGTGACTCCAGACAGACTCAGGTTTGACTTTACGCATTTTGACAATGTGAAGGAAAATCAATTGAATGAAGTTGAAGCCATTGTAAATGAAAAGGTTATGGAGGCACTGCAAATCAATATTTCTGAAATGGAATTGGGGAAAGCAAAGGAATTGGGTGCTACGGCTCTTTTTGGTGAAAAGTACGGCAATATTGTAAGAGTTGTAAAGATTGATGATTACAGCACAGAACTTTGTGGAGGCACACATCTTGGAAATACAAGCGAAGTTGGATTGTTCAAAATAATCGCAGAAGGCGGAATTGCTGCAGGAGTAAGGCGAATAGAAGCTTTTACGGGAAGAAAGGCTTATTCATATGTCAAACAGACTGAAAAAGAAATGCACAAGGTCATGGAGCTTGTAAAAGCAAACAATCAAAATGAAATTGAAAGCAAACTGGTACAGATTCTCGAAGACCTGAAAACCGCAAAGAAGCTGAACGATGAATTTAAAAGGGAAATGGCTGATTCATCGATAGACCAATTGCTTGACGGTTTGAAAAAGATAAATGGCTTCAATGTGATAACTGGAAAAGTTGAAGACATTGACGCCGAGACATTGAGGGAGCTTGGAGACAAAATACTAAACAAGCTTGAAAATGGTCTTGTGGTGCTTGTTTCGGATGACGGTGAAAAATTGAATTATGCTGCCATGGCTGACAAGGAAGCGGTGTCAAACGGAATCCACTGCGGCAGAATCATAAAGGATGTTGCCAAGATTGCTTCAGGTGGAGGCGGAGGCCGTCCCAACATGGCACAGGCTGGAGCCAAAGACAGAAGCAAGGCATTGGCTTCATTGGAACAGGTTTACAAATATATAGACAATATTTAAGTCGCTTTAACCGATTCGCGCCATATGAAATGGAGCAGGAATCAGCTTTGTAAATCCAATGTATGTGTGCTTGATTGAGTTTGAAGGACAGGAGATAAAAGCTCCTGTCCTTCTTTTTGAATGCTTGATTGAAATGCGGGTGATTATAAGAGTATAATGATAAAAAGGAGGGAATTGGACATGAATGATCAATATACAATGAAATATGATGTTGGAAGCGACAAGGAAGCTGAAACAAGGGAAATTATAAACGTAGCTTTCGAAGCATTGAAGGAGAAAGGGTACAATCCGGTAAACCAAATTGTCGGATATTTGCTTTCAGGGGATCCGACATACATCACAAGTCATAAGGATGCTCGAAAAATGATAAAAAGACTAGAACGCGATGAAATTTTGGAGGAACTGCTAAAGTCCTATTTGGAGAAATAGAATGGAATACAGGCAACTGGGAAATACGGGACTGCTTGTATCAAGGTTATGTTTTGGAAGCCTTACAATGAGTCCATTGCAGAGAAATCTTACAGCAAAGGAAGGCGGCGCGTTGCTTGAAAGGGCTTATGACAAGGGCGTTAATTTTGTTGATACTGCGGACTTATACGACAACTACGAGCACATAAAAACCGGTTTGAAAAATATCGGCAAAAACAACATTATAATATCAAGCAAATCCTATGCATATGACAGAAAAACTGCCGAGGAGACTTTGACAAGGGCTTTAAAATCGATAGACAGAGACTATATAGATATTTTTATGTTGCATGAGCAGGAAAGTGTCCATACGATAAGAGGTCATTGGGATGCGGTTGAATTCTTTGTAAAAATGCGTGAAAAAGGCCACATAAGGGCCTTGGGACTTTCAACCCACCATGTAGCAGGAGTAACCGGGGCCAATAAACACGAGGTTTTCGAGGTTTTGCATCCAATCTGCAATTTCAAAGGAATTGGCATACAGGATGGAACAATAGAAGACATGATAGAGGCTCTGGAATTTTCAAAAACGGCTGGAAAAGGGATATATGGAATGAAGCCGCTTGGAGGCGGTAATCTTATAAGCAATTTGGAAGAAGCCTTCGCTTTTGCACTCGAGCAGGATGTTATGGATTCATTTGCTGTAGGAATGCAAAGCATTGAGGAAATAGAAGACAATGTGAATCGCTTTGAAGGAAAGGTTTCATCAGGCAATATCTTGGAAAAAATCAAAAGGCAGGACAGGCGCTTGCACATTGCGGATTGGTGTAGACGGTGCGGAAAGTGTGTTGATTCGTGCAAGCAAAACGCACTTTCATTGGGGCCTGAAGGGGTTGAAGTTGATGAAAACCTTTGCGTTTTATGCGGCTATTGCAGCGCTTATTGTCCTGACTTTTGCATCAAGATAATTTGAAAGGGGAAGTGCTATTGCGTATTATGGGGTTGGACGTCGGAGACAAGACAATAGGAGTATCTGTGAGTGATGAACTTTTTTTGACTGCGCAGGCAGTAAAAACAATAAAGAGAAAAAGTAAGAAGAAAGACTTGTATGTATTAAAGGGAATAATGGAAGAGAAGAATGTGGGAAAAATTGTAGTTGGTTTGCCCTACAACATGAACGGAACTCTTGGGCCTCAAAGCCAAAAAGTGAAGGAATTTGTCAAATGGCTTGAGGAAAATATAGATGTAGAATGTGTTTATGAAGATGAAAGATTGACAACTGCAATTGCGCGGCGCTATCTTATAGAGGCTGATATGTCAAGAAAGAAAAGAAAAGAGGTAATAGATACGGTTGCCGCTGTTCACATATTGCAATCGTATCTCGACAAAACAAAACGGGGGTGAATGAATGGAAGGCAGAATAATCGAGTTGATTGACGAGGAAAACAAAAAAAAGAAATTTGAATTTATTGAGATGATAGAATACGATGATAAAAAGTTCGCTATTCTGGCGCCGCTTGAAGACAGCCGGGAAGAAGCCATTGTCTGTGAAATAACGGATAAGGGCAGTGAAATTATCATAGAACCGGTTGACGACCCAAATTTGTTGGATATAATTGAGCAGCTATACGATGAAATGCATTAAAAAACACCCTTTGGGTGTTTTTTAGTATGTGATTTATGATAAAATATTCTTGTTATTTAAAATAGTTATGAGGTGATACTGTGTATCTCAAAAGTATAGAAATGTATGGATTCAAATCATTTGCAGAAAGAGCGGAAATTAAATTCAAGGAAGGTATAGCTGGAATAGTAGGCCCAAATGGAAGCGGAAAGAGCAATATTACAGATGCTGTAAGGTGGGTTTTAGGCGAACAAAGCGCGAAGGTTCTCAGGGGAAGCAAAATGGAGGACCTTATTTTCAGTGGCACAGATAGAAGAAAGCAATTGGGAATGGCAGAAGTTTCTCTTACATTCAACAACATGGATGGGAATCTTCCTATTGAATATGGAGAGGTCATTGTAAAAAGAAGAGTCTACAGGTCTGGCGAAAGCGAATACCTTATAAACAATAATCCATGTAAATTGAGAGAAATCAAAGAGTTGTTTATGGACACCGGAATTGGAATTGACGGGTATTCTATAATAGGACAGGGGCGGATTGATACAATTTTAAACAGCAAATCAGAAGACCGCAGAAAATTATTTGAAGAAGCCGCTGGAATTGTCAAATACAAGACAAGAAAAGAAAACACGGGGAAAAAACTCGAAAACACAAATAAAAACATATTGAGGGTTGAGGATATCCTAAACGAGTTGGAAACAAGAATAGGCCCGTTGAAAAATGAAGCGGAGAAAGCAAAAAGACATGAGGAATATTACGGAGAGCTCAAGGGTCTTGAAATATCTTTGTTCATGGAGGAAATAGATAGAATCAATGAAAAAATAAAGGAGAACAGAGACAAGCTGGAAGCAGTAGAATCAAACATTTCGAGCTTGAAGTCCAAGAGAAGTGAAGTTAAAAATGAATTGGCTGAAAAAGAAGCTTTATTGGAGAAATTAAGAACAGAATTGCAGGAAAATAAAAAGAATCTCCTTGATGCAAACGAAAAAAGAAACCAATTGAATTATGAGACTGAATTGACCGCCGAAAAAAAACGTTCAGCAAAAAAAGAAAAAGGAAAACTAGAAAATCAAATAATTGAATACGGCAAAGAAAGAAAAAAACTGCAAGCGGATTTGGAGGGAAAAAGAGCCCTCATGCTCGATTTTGATGAAAATAAAAATCGACTCAACAAAGATATTCATGAAGATGAAATAAAAATAAAAGAGATTTCTGAAAAACTGAATGGTGAAAAAGAAAAACTGCAAAAGAACAAAACGAAAATATACGAGGCTTTCAACAAATCATCAGAATTGAAAAGTGAATTGGCAAGCCTTGACTCATACGAAAAAAGCGTTGAAAAGAGTATGGATAGACTTAATGAGGAAATAGCTGGAATCGAAAAAAAAGTTTCTGGATCGCTTATTGAAAAGGGAAGACTTGCAAAGGAATTGCATGGATTGGAAAAAAGAAGATCCGAATGCTGCCAGAAACAAAAAACACTTGATGAAAGTTTCAGCAAAAACAAAAATTTTGAAAAAGAAAAGACGATCGAAATTAACGATGTGGAGCGAAGTCTGAAAACTCTTAAAGAAAAAAGAAATTTTTACAAGAGAATGATCGACAATTATGAAGGATTCAACAGCAGCGTAAAGAATTCGCTCAAAGCTTTGCGCGGAAGTAATTTGGAAAAACATTTGGAAGGCACAGTTTCAGACATAATCAAAGTGGATAAAGCATATGAAGTTGCACTTGAGACAGCCTTGGGCTATTCAAGTCAGCATATAATATGTGACACGGTTGATTCTGCAAGAAAAATAATTGAGTTCGCAAAGAAGGAAAAGACAGGCAGAATAACTCTTTTGCCGATGAGTGATGTGAGAGGTAGAAGAAACATAGGCTCTGGAATGATTCAGGATGACGGGATTGTAGGAAGAGCAAAAGAACTTATAAATTTTGACAAGAAATTTGAAAACATTGTGGACTTTTTATTGGGAAACATAGTCATAGTACGAGATTCTTCAACCGCTGCCAGGCTCTTGAAAAAAGGTTTCAAGGGGAGCAGGCTTATTACGATAGAGGGAGATGTATTCAATCCGGGAGGAACAATTACAGGTGGAAGTGTCAAGGTGAGAAGCGCAGGACTCCTCTCAAGAAAGAGAATATTTGAAGAAACTTCAAAAGAAATATTAAAAGAAGAAAAAATATTGAACGAAGAAACAATTAGACTTGATAAAATACTCAAGCAGAAGATTTCAAGCGAAAATGAATTGAAAGAAAAAGAATTAGAAATCAATGAAATCGAAAGAAGAATCGAAAAAATCTCTGCCGGTTTGGAAGCGGAAACAATTAGTATCCAAACAATGAAAGACAAGCAGTCAATTATAAAAAATGAATTCAAAGAAACCCGGACAGAAGCAAACATTGTACATGCCAAAAGGATTTCAATTGCTGAAAAAGTCAAAGAAATGGAAGAAAACAGCTTCAATCAGGAGAGAACGATAGAGAAATCGGAAAAATCCGAAAAGGAACTCTCTGGAAAGTTGGATGGATTGAAAGAATCGTTGAATGCAAACAAAGTAAAACTTGCGATTTTATTGGAAAAAGAAAAAAGCGTCGAGTCTGAAATTCAGCGTGTCGATTCGTCTATAAGAAATATGGAAGAAAATTCACAAGGCTATGAAATACAATTAAAGGAACTAAAAGACAAAGTAGAACATTACGAAAATAAAATTGTTGAAAATAGGGAAATGTTGGACGACTTGGCTTCAGCAATCAAGCAACTTGAAAAAACAAATGAAATATGCCTTATGGCTATCGAAGAAAATTCCGCCATTGCAAGGGGAGCACAAGGGCAGATTGAAAAAATTGATGAAAACATCTTGAGTGAAAAAGAAAAGTATCACAAGGTGGAAATGGCAGATACAAGAAATCAAATGAATTACGACCACTTTATAAAGCAATTATGGGAAGTTTATCAACTTTCGTATATAGAGGCAATGGAAAAAAGGACTGAAATTGCAAACAGAAGTCAAATGGCCAAACGCATAAACGAATTGAAATCTGAAATAGAGATGCTTGGAGAAATAAACAAGGCGTCAATAAAGGAATATGATGAAGTTTTGCATAGATATGAATTCCTAAGCAAACAAAAATGCGATCTGATGGAGGCAAAAGATACCCTCGAGGATCTTATTGTAAAACTCGAAGAAAAAATGGTTAAAATTTTCAAAGAGGAAATAAAAGAAATCAACAGTAATTTCGACAAGACTTTCAACCAACTCTTCAATGGAGGCAGGGCGGAAATAATTTTTGAGGACACCGATGACATATTGAATTCTCATATAGACATATATGCGCAGCCTCCAGGCAAAAAGCTTCAAAACTTGAATCTGCTTTCAGGAGGCGAGAAGTCGCTTACCGCTATAGCGATGCTTTTTGCAATACTTATGAAAAAACCATCACCTTTTTGTGTTCTCGATGAAATTGAGGCAGCTTTGGATGATGTGAATGTCTACAAATTTGCGTCTTTCCTGAAAAAGTTCACCGGCAATTCTCAATTCATAATTATTACCCACCGTAAAGGGACAATGGAAATTGCCGATGTTCTTTACGGTGTGACAATGGAAGAAAAAGGGATATCTAAAATAGTTTCATTAAAAATTAAAAACAAGGCAAGTTAGGAGTGGAAACTTGAAAAATTTCATTGAAAGACTGAAAGAAGGATTGGAAAAGACCAGAGACAGTTTTTCCGGCAAGATTGACGCATTATTAAATTCATCGAAGGCAATTGATGATGAATTTTATGAGGAACTCGAGGATTTGCTGATTTTATCCGATGTAGGATATGAAACTACCGTTGAAATAATGGAATCGCTTGAGGCAGCTGTAAGAAATGAAAAAATAAAGGATGCTGTAAACGTAAAAGACATACTTAAGACCTTGATGGCCGAAAAGCTGCAAACAGCCGGGAAAAGTGAAAACCATGAAAAACAGAATGGTTTGCGCATAATATTGGTTATTGGCGTAAACGGCGTTGGAAAAACAACAACCATTGGAAAACTTGCAAGCAAATTCACGAAAATAGGGGAAAAAGTCATAATTGCCGCCGCCGATACATTCCGAGCTGCGGCTGTAGACCAGCTTAACGTCTGGGCTAAAAGATCGAAAAGCGATTTGATTTCTCAAAAGGAAGGAGCGGATCCCGCTTCTGTGGTGTATGATGCCATACAATCTGCAAAAGCCCGCGATATGGACGTATTGATTTGTGATACTGCAGGCCGCTTGCACAATAAGAAGAATTTGATGAACGAATTGGGCAAAATCACAAAAATCATCAAGAGGGAAGCTCCGGAATCAATTCTTGAAACATATCTTGTGCTTGATGCAACAACAGGGCAAAATGCTCTTAATCAGGCGAAAGCATTCAATGAAATTGCCGATATAAGCGGAATAATAATGACAAAGCTCGATGGAACCGCAAAAGGAGGAATTGTGTTTGCGCTTGTTTCGGAGTTGGGGATACCTGTTGAATATATTGGTGTTGGAGAAGACATCGAAGATCTTCAAAAATTCGACCCTGAAAGTTTTGTTGATGCAATATTTTAAAAAACGCTTGACTAGTCTACTGCAATAATATAATATTCTTATGTAAAGCAAATCAACTTTACAAAAGAGGAAATAATATGGAAAAGAAAATTAAATACGGCAATATGTTTGCTTTTTATGGAAAATTGCTTACCGAAAAACAATATGAGATGCTTTATTATTACTACATGAATGATTTTTCCATGGTGGAAATTGCCGAAAATTTAAAAATCAGCAGACAGGCAGTTTATGACGCTGTAAAAAAATCCAATAAATCATTGGAAAGCTATGAAAATAAAATGGGCTTATATGATAAATTCAGAAGCATTTCTGTTTATTCTAATTCAATAATAGAAATTTGCGAAAATGCTTTGGAAAAGGAAGTTAGTGAGGAGAATAGAAAACAAATCAAAGAAATTGTCAAATTGGCAATGGAAATAAATAATGTCAACGACAATTGACGACCGGGAGGAAATGATATGATTTTTGAAAGCCTTGCTGAAAAACTGCAAAACTCGCTGAGCAAACTGAAAGGCAAAGGCAAGCTTTCAGAAAAAGACATAAAGTCAGCTATGCGTGAAGTAAAACTTGCTTTGCTTGAAGCCGATGTAAACTACAAGGTCGTAAAGTCTTTTATAAAAAAAGTATCAGATAGATCAGCGGGTTCTGAAGTAATGAAGAGCCTAACACCGGGACAACAGGTTATTAAGATTGTAAATGAAGAACTCAAGGCGCTGATGGGAACAAATGAGACAAAAATAGAATTTTCACCCAAACCGCCAACTGTAATTATGATGGTAGGTTTGCAAGGGGCAGGAAAAACAACTACAACGGGTAAAATCGGAGGATATCTAAAAAAAACAGGCAAGAATCCTCTGTTGGTTGCAGGAGACATATACCGCCCTGCGGCAATAAAACAACTTCAGGTTGTAGGAGATAAATTGGAATTGCCGGTTTTCTCAATGGGAGATTCAACATCGCCTCAGAATATCTCAAATGCCGCTCTCGAATTTGCAAGAAGAAATGGCAATGACGTTGTGATTATTGATACTGCCGGCAGACTGCATATTGACGAGTCATTGATGCAGGAATTGAAAAACGTAAAGGAAACAGTTAATCCGAACGAGATACTGCTTGTAATTGACGCTATGACGGGTCAGGATGCTGTAAATGTGGCAGAAGCTTTCGACAGGGACTTGTCTATCGACGGGGTAGTACTCAGCAAGCTTGATGGAGACACTAGGGGTGGTGCGGCACTTTCTGTAAAAGCTGTAACGGGAAAGCCTATAAAATTTGTAGGTACTGGTGAAAAGCTTGATTCCATAGAGCCCTTTTACCCGGAAAGAATGGCTTCGAGAATTTTGGGAATGGGAGATGTATTGACTCTTATCGAAAAAGCACAGGACAGCTTTTCTGAGGAAAATGCCAGAAAACTGCAAAAAAAAATCAAGGAACAAAGCTTTGACTTGAATGACTTTCTCGACCAGATGGAACAAATGAAAAACTTGGGACCAATGGATCAAATAATGGAAATGATGCCAGGAATCGGAGGAAAACAGTTAAAAAACCTGAAGGTGGATGAAAAAGAATTGAAGAGGATAGAAGCTCTAATTAAATCCATGACCGATGAAGAACGCACTAATCCGGAAATCATAAGCAGCGGTAGAAGAAAGAGAATAGCGGCAGGAAGCGGAAATAGTGTGCAGCAGGTCAATAAGCTATTAAAACAATTTGCTCAAACAAAAAAAATGATGAAGCAATTTTCGGGAATGGGTAAAAAACAAGGCAAAAGAGGATTGAATATTCCTTTTATGTAAATAGATAATTTTATAATTCAAATTAATTAAGGAGGTGAAGTTATGTCAGTAAAAATAAGATTGAAAAGAATGGGTGCAAAGAAGAAACCTTTTTATAGAATTGTTGTTGCAGATTCGAGGTCTCCTAGAGACGGCAAATTCATAGAGGAGCTTGGCTACTATAATCCATTGAAAGAGCCTGGAGAAGTGAAAATAAACGACGAAAAAACTGTGGAATGGTTGCTTAATGGTGCACAGCCTACCGAAACGGTAAGAGTTTTGCTTAAAAAACACAACATTTTGGAAAAATTTGAAGAAGCTAAAAAAGCTTAGGTAACCATCAGGAGGTGTAATAATGGGAGAACTTGTAAAAGTCATTGCCAAGGCATTGGTTGATCATCCTGAAATGGTAACCGTTAAGGAAGTCGAAGGCTCTCATTCACTCATTGTAGAACTTTCGGTGGCCCCAGAAGACATGGGGAAAGTTATCGGAAAACAAGGCAGAATTGCCAAAGCAATAAGAACTGTTGTAAAGGCTGCGGCTATTAAAGAGAATAAAAGAGTCGTTGTTGAAATCGTTCAATAGGATAAGCTCCAAAAGGGCTTATCCTCTTTTGCCTTCAGGCAAATACTCGATCGTCGGGATGGTGATATGATGTCATATGTGAAAATAGGAATAATAGTAAACACACACGGAATCAAAGGAGAGGTGAAAGTAAAAAATTTCACTGATGAAGTAGATAGATTTGAGGAGCTTGATTATATATTTATTGAGGTTGACGGAAATATGAAAGAGTTTTCCATACAAGGAATCAGATATGCAAAATCACTTGCCATAATCAAGTTCCAAAATTACGACAACATAAATGACATAGAACATTTCAAGGGAAAAGACATATACATTGAAAAAACTCAGTTGAGAGAGCTTCCTGAAGACACATACCATGTTTTTGACTTGATTGGATTGAATGTGAATGAAAATGGAAAAAATATAGGTACACTGGTGGATGTTAATCAGAATGCCTGTCAAGACATATATTTGGTAAAGACCGAAGAAGGTAAAATCATACAAATTCCTGCTGTAAAAAGTTTCGTAAAATCCATCGATTTGCAAAAAGGAACTATGGAAGTGGAACTCATTGAGGGGATGGTTCAATGAAAATAGACATACTGACTCTTTTTCCCGAAGTATTCGCACCATTCTTCAGCTCAAGCATATTAGGCAGGGCTTTGGAACAGGACTTAATGGATGTAAGAACTGTTAATATAAGGGATCATGCCGACAACAAGCACAGCCAGGTTGACGACTCGCCGTATGGAGGAGGAGAAGGCATGGTTTTCACACCGCAGCCATTGTTTTCAGCAGTTGAAAGCATAGATTGCCACGAAGAGGCTATAAAAATATATCTTTCCCCAAAAGGGAAAAGGCTGGACCAAAAGTTAGTTGAGCAGCTTTCATCAAAAGACCATTTGATACTTGTATGCGGCCATTACGAAGGAATTGACCAAAGATTCATAGATGAAATGGTGGATATGGAAATATCAATCGGTGATTATGTTTTGACGGGCGGAGAACTTCCTGCAATAGTGCTTGTGGATGCAATTTCAAGACTTCAAAAGGGAGTATTGAAGAGCAACAAGGGATACGAGGAAGAAAGCTTCAGTTACAAATCGCTTCTTGAATACCCGCACTATACAAGGCCTAGGATTTTCAGGGGAATGAGTGTTCCGGATGTGCTCATATCCGGCAACCATAAGCTTATTGAAGAGTGGCGCCTGGAAAAGGCAATAGAAGAAACTATAAAAAAGCGTCCGGACATGATAGATGCCATACTTGGAGACCGCAACACAGACAAATTACTCAGAAAGAGCATTTTAAAAATATTGGAAAAAAGCTATTAACAAAACAAAGCATTTATGATATAAT
>CAZAFW010000039.1:0-13153 GCA_964484935.1 uncultured Peptostreptococcaceae bacterium | reverse complement strand
GATACAAGACACAGATTCTTGAGTTCATTGACTACGGGCACACCCCGAAGAATATCATGATAAGGGCGGTCAAGTCGAACATGACTAAAAAATATAAAAAAGAAGCGCTTGATGAAGTTCTTCGAATAAAAGAAGAGCTTGATTTAAGCCCGAAATTGCTTGAATTATTGAAGAATGAGGACATGATAAATGTGGGATAGGTTTTTAAAGGGCAAATCATTTTTTATGGCAAGTTTTGAATTTTTAATAATGGGAGGGGTTTGAATTGTATTATTCTGTTTTTGAAACGTCAATTTGTTTAATGACAATAGCAGGAGATGAAAAAGGAGTATGCAATTTATATTTCAATACGGGAAAAGGGAAGAGGTCCTTTGAAATTTTAGAAGAATGGGCGGTTAATGATGATTTTCACAAAGAAAGCATTATGCAGATAAAGGATTATTTGGACGGGAAAAGAAAGAGATTTGACATTGAAATAAATCCGCGGGGAACTGAATATCAAAAAAAAGTATGGGCTGAACTGCTTGATATACCATACGCAAATTTATGCAGTTACAAGGATATAGCTATAAAAACGGGCAATGGAAAAGCTTCTAGGGCTGTTGGAATGGCAATTGGAAAAAATCCAATACCTTTAATTATACCTTGCCACAGAGTTGTAGGAAAGAATGGAAAGCTTACTGGCTTTGCACATGGGGTTGAGATGAAAAGACAATTGATTGAATTGGAACAAAACAATCTATGATGAACAAAACAATCTATGATGAACAAAACAAGGGGTGTCAACAGTGAAAATGTTTCGTATCGAGTTGGAAAATGAATTTGAAGCGGATATATTTAGCAATATTCTTGAAGAAGAAGGGATTCCCTATACTATAGTCGGCAACGAGAGTCTTGTATATGACGGACTATTTACAATGACACTTGGATGGGGGCATGTCGAAATCCCCTATGAATACAAGGAAAAAGCCATCAATCTATACGATGGATACAGGGAAGCTGTCGAAAAGTCTACTGATTAGAGAATTATTGCTAAAATAATGTGTTTTATTAGTAGAGAGTTGAAAAAAATATAAATAACAACATTGTTGAAACATTTCAGAAAGTGGTTTCGTCAAAGACATATGGAGGTGTAAAAATGAAAAATAAAAATACAATATGGATTATAGCTTTTGTGTTGCTGGTATTATTTGCAGGATGCATACGTCAGGAAAAAGAGTCGCCTTCTGACGAGCAGGATTCAGGCGGGGAATTGACAGAAAAGGCCGAAGATGTGGAAGAAAGTGGCGAGGAAGCGGTTTCAATCAAGGCAATATACATAGGAAGAATGGATCCTAGCTTTGTTGAGATTCTTCGGGATGGAGAATACGAATCGTACATGTTTCATCAGGACGGGAAGGCGGCTCGCGAAGCCGAAGAATTAGAAAGTTATTCGGCGGTGGACATCCGGTACATTGAAGATGAGCAAGGCAGGCGCCAAATCGAATCGATGATCAAGGCGGATCCTCCGGGGGTTGGAAATGCCCCTGAAATTGCTGCTGAAGGGGAAATAGAAGATATGTTTGGAGCGGACGTATGCATGATTGAAGGAAAGCCTTACCATCTAGCATATGAATTGCTGCTTTCGAGCTCAAAGCTTGTTGAAGAATATGAATATATTGAATTCGATTATTATGTAGACGATTATGGTCGTAAGGTCATAACATCTTATGAGAAGATATTGACGGAAAGTGGAAGGTTTGACGGAATCGTAGGGACATCGATATCCGTCAAGCTGAGCGGCAATCCAGATGAGATAGGAGCTAAAAAATACTTGCTTTCTGATGAAGTGGAGAAGGCAATGGATAGCATTCAATTGAAAATCGGCGACGAAATACGATTCCATTATATTGTCGGCCAAGAAGGCTTGAAAAAAATCGTTTCACTGGAACGTATGGAGAAATAGGGATTAACCTTCGGGAAAAACGGAAATCATTTGAATTGACCTACTGAATCCAATATATAAGAAATCTCAATATCACAGGCTGTAGAAAACCTTCTATTTCAAGGCGATTCCAAAAGCCAGTGATGGGAGCGTATTGAGACATACGTGACCAAACGGGTTTTGGCAAGGCAACGCAGAAATTGTTGTTTTTCTACAGTCTGAAGCTGCCGGCCAAATGGCCGGCAGCTTAAATATGGGGGTGTTTCAATTGATGATAATTAAAGTTCTCCGCATTTTTTAAGTAGTTCTTCCCATTTTCTGTCGACTTCATTTTGGATGTCTTCAATCAAATGCTTGTTGCCTGGCTTGAAGAGGTGCTTAAAGCGACCTTGTGGTCTGAGGTACTCTTCTACAGGGAGCTTTTTCTTTGGCTTGTATGAGAGCTTCCATTCTCCGTTGATTACTTCAAAGAGAGGCCAGAAGCAAGTGTCAACAGCAAGCTTGCATATTTTCATCAAATCTTCGGTCTCATATCTCCAACCTCTTGGGCATGGAGCAAGTACATTCATGAATGCGGGACCTTCTGTATAGATGGCTTTCTCAGCTTTCTCGTGAAGATCCTTGAAGTTGCCCATGAAAGTTGTTTGGGCCACATAGGGTATTTCATGAGAAACCATTATTTCAGAAAGATCTTTTTTGAATTGTCTTTTACCTGGAATAACCTTTCCGGCTGGCGTAGTAGTGGTGTCGGTATATTTGGGGGTTGCAGATGAACGCTGTATGCCGGTGTTCATATATGCGTTGTTGTCATAGCAAACATAGACCATGTCGTGTCCGCGCTCCATAGCGCCCGAGAGAGATTGGAACCCTATGTCGTATGTTCCGCCGTCACCTCCGAATGTTATGAATTTATATGTTTCATCGATCTTGTTTTTTCTCTTAAGAGCATTATAGGCCGCTTCGGCGCCTGAAACTGTTGCAGCCGCATTCTCGAATGCGGTGTGTATGAAAGAATCCTTGAAGGCGACATACGGGTACGTGAAGGTGGAAACTTCAAGACATCCTGTTGCAACGCCTACAACCGCCTTGTCCTCTTCTTTCAGAGCTCTCATGACTCCTCTTACAGCCAAGGGAGCGCCGCAACCTGCACACATTCTATGGCCGCCGGTAAGTCTTTCCGGTTTGTTCATTACATCTTTAAATTGATATGCCATTTTTATCACTCCTATTCTCGGACACCGAGGTAACGGTATGCCTCGCCTTGGTCTTTGCCATCTTTTATTTCAAGAAGTTCGTTGTAAATTGACTCGATATGAATCGTTCTAACATCGCGTCCACCCAAACCGTAAACGTAGCTGATGGTTTTTGGCGGATTGGGAAGGTCGTAGAGGACAGTGCGCACCTCAGAAAATACAGGGCCTCCTATTGTGGAAAAACCTTCGTGGCGGTCCATTACTGCCACTGCTTTTACGTTCTTAAGGGCCCTGGCGATTTCTTCGCCCGGGAAAGGTCTGAATACGCGCAGCTTGAGAAGACCGACTTTTTTGCCTTCTTCCCGCATCGCGTCGACGACATCCTTGGCGGTTCCGGCAGTCGAGTTCAAGACAACTATGGAGACTTCGGCGTCTTCGAGTTTGTATGATTCGAAGAATTCGTAGAATCTGCCTGACATCTCACCAAACTCTTTTCCTACGGATAAAATCACTTCCTTGGCATTCTTCATAGCCTCGAGCTGCTGGCGCTTATGTTCCATATAGTAGACAGGGCTGTCATACGGGCCGTGGGCAATAGTTTCGTTTGGATTGAGCATATAGTTTTGAGGGCAGTAATCGCCTACAAAATTTTTGACTTTTTCACCTTCGATAAGTTCTATGTTTTCCACTCCATGCGATGTGATGAAACCGTCCTGGCAAACCATTACGGGCAATTGAACGTCAGGATGCTCTCCTATCCTGAATGCCTGTATGAAGTTGTCGTAGGCTTCCTGATTGTTTTCTGAATAAATTTGTATCCATCCGGAGTCCCTCGCGCCCATGGAATCGCCATGGTCTGCGTTTATGTTTATGGGCCCTGTAAGAGCCCTGTTTACACAAGCCAGGGTGATTGGAAGCCTTGAAGATGCGGCGACATAAAGAACCTCATGCATGAGAGCCAGTCCAGCTGAAGAAGTGGCGGTTACGGTTCTTGCTCCGGCCGCTTCCGAACCTATGCATGCGCTCATTGCGCTGTGCTCGGATTCTACAGTTACAAATTCTGTATCAACTTCTCCATTTGCTACAAATTGAGAAAAATACTGCGGTATTTCAGTCGAAGGCGTAATTGGAAATGCGGGCATGACATCCGGATTGATTTGTTTCATTGCATTTGCAATCGCTTCGTTTCCTGACATTCTATCTCTGATTCCCATGTTAAACCTCCTTTTTCTCGTCTTTGATGAAATCTATGGCGCCGAATGGACATACATTTGCGCATATGCCGCATCCTTTGCAATGATCATAGTCAAAGTCTAATCTTTTATTATTTTTTACTGGTATGGAAGAGTCCGGGCAAACCGGTACGCAGAGCAGACATTGCTTGCATTTATCCTCTTTGAAGACAGGTATCATTGTTCTCCAGTCGCCGGTTTTAAAAAGGTCCGCGCTTCCTGATTGAGTGATTGCTCCACCAGGGGAAATGTTTTTCCAATTTACTTGCGGATTGATATTTTCTGTTTTTCGCTTGTCCATTATTTTGCCACCTCCTGCATTGCTTCTTTTAGAGCTGCCATGTTTCCGCTTATAACTTCAGGTTTTGTGGCGAATTTATGCTTGAAGGAACCCTCCATTGCATCGAGGAAAGCTTTTTCCTCCATTACACCGCTTACTTTAACTACTGCGCCAAGCATTGGCGTGTTTGGAAAGTTTCTTCCCAAAGTTTCTTCTGAAATTTTGCGTGCGTCGATTGTGAACATTCGACCGCTGTAGCCTGCTATTTTGGATTTGATTTCGTCGACAGATTTAGGCGTGTTTATTATTATTGCGCCCTCCGGTTTCAATCCGGCTGTAACATCCACCGTTGAGAGCAGTGTTTCGTCGACCACAACCACAAAATCAGGTTCATAAATGTTTGAGTGCACCCTCAAAGGAGCTGAACTGATTCGGTTGTAGGCAGTAATTGGGGCCCCCATTCTCTCAGGGCCGTATTCTGGAAAACCCTGGACATAATTGCCTGTGTTGAAAGCTGCATCCGCCAAAAGCAGGGAAGCCGTTTTTGCGCCTTGCCCGCCTCTTCCATGCCAGCGAATCTCTGTAAGATTTGACATAAAGCATACCTCCTTAAATTTGTTAACTATATATGCAAATGATGTGCCAAAAAAAGAATGTGGATTTTTCAATGTTTTTTTGGCACAGTACCTATTTGAATGTTAGAATCAGTGTTATAATGCGAATAAAGTGTTAGAATAACGGAGGATAAAATGGGGAACAATTTAAAATTCGAAGTTGTGGACAATATAATGAATAAATCAAACGACGGGGTCAATGTTGTCGACAAAAGCGGGATTCTAATATATGTGAATCAGGCTTCGGCAGATTATGCAGGATACAAAATTAACGAGATGGTCGGAAACAATATAACTAAATATTATCCGCATGCTGTACTTTTGAAGGTGCTTGAGGATCGTCAGCCCATATTGGAAAAAAGGATTCACTATGTAAAGAACAAACGGTATGTTGTGAATTCATATCCGTATTATATTGAAGGAGAATTCTCGGGGGCGTTTTCCATTTTCAGAAGCATAAAGGAAATCGATGAATTGAACAAGAAAATCAAATATCTTGAGCTCCAATTGGAATTGAATTCAGTGGTTGAAGATGTTCCTTCCATAATAGGTAAAGGTGGAAGCCTGAGTGAAGTAATCAAGAGGGCGAGAAGAACTGTCGGATCTTTAGGCGGACCTCGCCACTCTATCATAATAGGAGAATCAGGCACAGGAAAAACTATGGTTGCCAACATGATATACAATTATGCCAAAGAGATTGGCGTCATAAGTCATGAGGCTCCCTACATCGAAATAAATTGTGCGCAATTCACAAATCCTGATATCGCCGCTGTAGAAATATTCGGCAGCGAGGAAGGTGCATATACGGGATCCAAAAGGAAAAAGGGACTTTTTGAACAGGCAAACGGTGGGATACTCTTCCTTGACGAGGCCCATGCATTGGAGCATTACCAAAATCTTCTTCTAAAGGTCATTGAAACAGGCAAGATAAGGCGCATTGGAGGATCAAAAGAGCACAGGGTGGATGTAATTGTGATAGCCGCGTCTACAAGGAACCTTAAAGACGAATTATTGCCTGAACTTTATCAAAGGCTTGCTCAATACGAAATATACCTTCCTTCTCTAAGCGAAAGGGATATGAGGGAAAAAAATGATCTGCTGGACTATTTCATAATGAAATACCAGGAGGCGGTAAAAAATCTTCACGAAATTGACTACAAAGTGGTAATTGAGAATGAAGCCAGGGAGATATTGCTAAATGCCTACTATCCAAGAAACATAAGACAAATGAGGGATGTGATAAATTTCAGCATAGATTCAGCATCCCCCTTGATAGACGACATAAACAGGGACAAGGAAATAATAACAAGAGTGGGAATCGACGACTTGCCATTTGAATTGATAGGAGCGAAAAACGGAAAGAATCCGAAACGAATAGACAAAACCATTGAAAGGATGATAAACATTTATCATTCCGAAGGAATGGGTTCCAGGAAAATCGCTAAGGAACTTAAACGCAACGGTTATGAAATAGAATATTACCAGGTAGCATATTTTTTAAAAAAAACAAAGAGTAAAATCATTTAAAATCGAAAAACCTTGTTGGCTGAATTACATGATATAATATCACTATAATATATTTTTAAGGAGGCCTTGTTATGCCGGAATTTGCGAAAAGGATGTTGGCGATGGAAAAATCGGCAAATGTCATTAAAGGACTTTTTGGGGCGATGAATGATCCCGACCTTATTTCATTCGGCGGTGGAGCGCCGGCGGTTGAGGCTTTGCCCGTGGGTGCTGTGAGGGAAATAACAAATGATGTGATACGAAAAGATAAAAGAGGAGTGGAAGCTCTTCAATACGGGAATGTAATGGGTGTTGAGGACTTGAGGGAAGTAGTGGTAAAAGAACTTTTACAACCGAAGGGTGTAGATGCGAAAATTGAAAACATAATGATAATCAATGGCGGACTTGAAGCCATGAATCTGCTTTGCCAACTTTACATAGAGCCGGGGGACGTAATATTGGTTGAGTCTCCTTCATTCGTGCATTCTGTCGAGATCTTCGATATGTTCGAAGCAAAGTGCATAGGAGTTGATATGGATGATGAGGGAATGGTTCCCGAGGATTTGGAGAAAAAAATCAAGAGCTACAAACCCAAAATGGTATATGTGATTCCCACCTTTCACAATCCAACAGGAAGAACACTCTCCATTGAAAGAAGAAAAAAGATTGCCGAATTTGGCGGTAGATACGATGTGATTATTCTAGAAGACGATCCGTACAGGGATATAAGATACAGCGGAGCCGACTTGCTGCCAATAAAGGCATTTGATAAAACCGGTCATACAGTTCTTGCAAACAGCTTTTCGAAAATCTTTTCGCCAGGGAGCAGACTAGGCTATATTCTTGCAAATGATGAAATAATGCAAAAGCTGTTTGCTGCTAAAACTGCAACTAATTCACATACATCCATGCTTCCCCAAATACTCTGCGCCGAATTTTTCAAGAGAGGATATTATCCCGGGCATCACAAGATGATATGCGATTTGTACAGGGAAAGAAGAGATACCATGATAGAGAGCATAGATAAATATTTTCCTGAAGGAACAAAAAGGGTGTTTCCCGACGGCGGACTCTTTACATGGGTTGAGTTGCCGGGAGGAATAAACACAACAGAGCTTTTGGCTGAATCTGTGAAAAATCCAAACGTAAAAGTGGCTTTTGTTGCAGGGGAAGGTTTTTTTGTTGAGGGGAATGGTAAAGGGAACAACTGCATGAGGATAAGCTACGGTTCGGTCCCGCCAGAAAAAATCATTGCTGGAATAAAAAGGCTGGGAAAATTAATCGATAAAAAATTGGAAAACAAGCAATAATTCATGCAGTTTGAAGTTGTATGCAACTGGTATTCAAACTATGTGCCGGGAGAATGGAACTCAATTTTAATACTGAAATATTAAAGAGTCATATGTGCGCTATTTATTTTCGATGGAGCCAAATTATGACTCTTTTTCAATGAAAAATCCTGATAAAACACTGGATTTGAACAAATACCAACGGAAACGGGTTTTTTAAGACATATTCAACTTTCGGGACTTGCCGTATGATATAATTTACTGCAAATCGTTAATTTGAAATACAATTTATAGTGCAAACAAAACAGGCATTGGTTTTGACAATAAAGGAGACGGCAATGGCAGTAAACATCGAAAAGAGAATTTTTACAAAATTGATGATAACGGCTGCTTTTGTTTTTGCGGCAATAATTTTAACAACATTGCCTTCCTATGCGGAAGAGACATTTTTTGAAAACGAAAATGAGCCGATATTTGAAAAAATCGGAAGAGAAATGAATTTGTCGAATTTGTCAGTTTCATCAATGGTGCAGGACAAGTACGGTTTTTTGTGGTTTGGCACCCAGGGCGGATTGAACTACTATAATGGAAGAAGCATCAAGACCTTTAAAAACAATCCTTTTGAAAACAACAGATTGGTACACAACCTCATACAAACGATGTATTATGATGAAGAAAACCATGAATTGTGGATTGGGACATATCAAGGCTTGTCAAATTATAAAATTGCTGAAAATGTGTTCAAGAATTACACGGTAGAAGAAGACGGGCTGTCGAATGCTGTTGTGGTTGCAATCGAAAAGGATACTGATGGAATGGTTTGGATCGGAACACTTGAGGGTTTGAATAGATTGGATCCTGAAAGCGGCGATATTGCCAATTATGATGTGCCGGGGGATGTAGTTAGGGACCTGCTCGTCGATTCAAGTGGAAGACTTCTCATTGGGAGCTATCAAGGGCTTTTGTATTTCAATAGAAGGACGGAGTCGGTTGAAAAAACAGAAGTCAATTTGCCTTCCCCTTATGTCATGCAGGTCAAGGAGTTTGAAAAGGGGATAATTACATTGGGCCTTTGGGATGGAGGGACTGTCGAAACAACACTTGAGGGTGAAGAAATTGATACAAGCTCATATGACGACAATAGAGTGTATTGCATATTGAAAACTGGTGACGGAACCCTTTGGACGGGAACCTGGGGCGGCGGCCTATTTGCAAAGACTAAGGATGGAGATGTGTTTCGTTTTGCAGGGGACGACAATGTGAATTCGCTTGCCAATCCGGTAGTTTACTCTCTTTTGCAGGACAAATCAGGGATATTGTGGATAGGCACAAACGGAGGGGGGATATCGAAGCTCAATCCCCGTAAAAGAAATTATGTCAAATATCGTTATGATCCAAAAAATGAAGAAAGTCTGAGCCAGGGTAAAATAAATAGCATATTTAGAGACAGCGTAGGAAATTTATGGGTTGCAATCTATAATTCGGGCGTCAACCGTTTTGATGAAGAAAAAAACGGGTTTGTAAAATATGCGAAAGGAATGGACGAGCCATTCTCATTGGTTGATAACCAAGTAGTAACCTTTCTTGAAACAAAAGGAAATGAACTCTTGCTTGGAACCGGGGCTGGAGTGGAAAAATTCAACTATGAAACGGGCGAATTTGAATATTTGAATATAATTCCAGAGGATAGCATGGTCTATGCATTGGAAAACGGAATAAACGACGAGCTGCTAATTGGCACATATACTGATGGATTATACATTTACGATGAAGGCACGGAAGGCCTTAAGCATTACTACCACAATGAAAATGGCGAAAAAAGTCTTTCCGACAATCTGGTTTATGATATTTTGACTGACAGCAGAGACAGAATTTGGGTGGCAACAAACAATGGACTTAACCTTATGAAACCGGGAGAAGATGAATTCAGGATATTCATGAAAAAAATGGGGGATTACAGTCAAATTGCCAGCAATACCATAAGGTGTCTGTTTCAAGATTCAAAAGAAAGAATATGGATTGGAACTGTAAGCGGAGGTGTAGCGCTTTATAACGAAAGCGATGAAACATTTAAAAGCTACACTGAATCTGAAGGTATGCCGGGAAATACAGTAATCAGTATTTTGGAAGGCGATGACGGGATGATTTGGATGGCTACACAAAACGGAATTGCTATTCTGAATCCTGAGAATGGCGAAATATTCAAGTTGACACCAGAAGACGGAATAGGATTTTGGGAATTCAATTCAGGCCATTTTGCCGACAAGGATGGAAGCCTTCTTTTCGGTGGAATTGATGGAATTACATCAATTCCAAGCAGTGTTGAAATCAACAACTATGAATCTCCAAGCGTCTATATAACGGGAGTGAATGTTAGGCAAAAGGAAATTGATCCCAACAAGCAGATTTTTAATGGTCAAGAAATTGAGTTGAGTCATGAAGACAATTTGCTTAGTTTCGATTTTGTTGCATTGGACTACGATTCTCCATACAAGATAAAATTTCTATACAAACTCCAAGGATTTGAGGATTCCTGGAACAGTGCCGAAACGAGGAACTATGTTTCGTATTCTAATTTGTCTCCAGGAAAATATGAATTCATAGTCAAAGCGGAAACATTCCGAGGGGTAAGCACTGAAACGGCAAATTTTATTTTCACTATTCAAAAACCTTGGTATATGACATTTTATGCTTACAGCTTGTTTGTATTGATATTCTTTGGGATTGTTTTAGCCGCATTCAAGATAAGAGAAAGCTATGTTTTGAACGCTAAAAATTCGGAGTTGTCAGTCTTGAACAATAAATTGGAGGAGACAAACAATGCTCTGGAAAAAGCGTCTATAAGAGATCATTTGACAGGCGTATACAACAGGGGATATTTCGATGTTCTAATAACGCAGGAGTTGGATTTTGCAAAGAGAAGCAACTCGAGCATATCACTGATAATGTTTGATGTTGACAATTTCAAAGATATAAATGATACATTCGGGCATTTGGCAGGTGATGATTTTTTGGTGAAGATAAGCGATGCGATAGCGTCTGCCTTGCCCCGCAGCACCGATACTTTAACACGATTCGGCGGAGATGAATTTGCTGTTGTTTTATACGATACAGACAAAAGAGGCTCCACTTTGGTTGCCGAGAGAATAATAAAGGCATTTGAAGAGGTCAGTACCATGCCGAAGTTTACAAATGAAAAAATAAGAGCCACTCTTAGCATCGGGGTTGTTTCAATAAAGCCAAATGAGGACACGACTACGGAAATGTTGCTTGAGGCTGCTGACAGTGCGCTCTACGAGGCTAAACGTCAAGGCAAGAATAGAATATGCATTGGCAAATAAATAGGGATATAAAAAGGATTCGCTTACATGCGAATCCTTTTTTATGTCATTTTTTACAATCAAGGCAGATTCTAAAGCCATTTGTTTTCAATCAAATCTTTCGCATTTCTTGTAAGTGGAATCAAATCTGTTTTGTCCAAATAGCATACATCGAATTTTCGATTTAGGGCGGCGAAATGCCTGAGCCCAAAAGCAATTTTGTTTAAATATGAAAAAACTCCAATTGCCCCTGGAGAGAAATCGTTGGCCTTTTTTCCGTATATGGCTCTGAGGTCCGCGAGGTCTCCGTATATTTCTTCTATGGTATCTCCGTATTTTTTAAACAAGTTTGGCACTTTGCCGGCATTTATCATATCGCCTGTTTTTTTGCCGCTCATGGCTGCAGCCATAGCCGCCCTGCAAATGCCTATTGCAGCAACATCTCCATCGCCATAGGCAAGTGCTTTGAATACCTGGTCTTCGGATGCGAAACCACCGGTTATTGTTATTGCAGGGATAGAAAGATCTTCAGCTTTAAGTTTTTTGACGATTGTGCATATGGCCTCTTCCATAATGACTGTGGGGTAAGCCCACTCGTTCATCATTTTGCAGGGACTGTATCCGCTCCCGCCTCCTGCACCGTCGAAGGTTATCATGTCAACCCCGGCCTTTATTCCAAGGCGTATGGATTTCTCCAGATCGGCGGGATCGTATCCCGCCATCTTGAAGTATATGTTTTTGGCGCCCAGGGACCTGAGTTCCGCTATCCTTGGAACAAGATACTCCTCAGTCCATTGAGGGAGCCTTGAATATGTATAAAAATTCGGGCATACTCCGTTTTCATAAGCCGCAGCTACTTTTGGGTCGCTCGGATCGGGATGAACAAAATACCCGGTGCTTTGTTTGGCAAGGGCATCTTCTAATCCGTTAACGCGCTTTACAGGCTGAGTACCTTTTGCTCCCTGTCCGAACTTGATTTCTATGGCCTCGGCCCCGTGTTCTCTTATTGCATAGTCAGCAACACCGAGCATGTCGTCTTCGACATTTGTTTGTATGATTATTTGCCCGTATCCGCGGTAGTATTTCCTGAATGTGTCGAGCATCCTGCCAATTGCGGGGAAATTGACAATCTTGCCGTTTTCAATCTTGAGTTCGGGATCCTTTTCCCTTGCGTCCTCGCCGATTACGCAGCAAACGCCTGCCATGGCCGCTCCTCCAAAATAATCCTCCCAGTTGAGTTTTATGAGCGCGGGCAAAATAACCGGCATTGCAAGTTTTACAGGGTTGATCAAGCCAAACTCGCTTTCTAAGTTTACATTGAATATGGTTGCCTCTTCATGGGTTGGATTGGCGCCAATTGCTCCAAAAACACGTCCATTTATATTGAAATGGGAGTAGTCAATTGGATAGTCTTTTTCAGAACCTATTTGATTTGCACCTGTTGTTGTTGGATAAACAGTTCGCATACCAAGAACCGCAGCCAATCCGAGCTCGCAAGTTGTGGCGCAATCTTCAGTGCACAAGGAGCACATTCCGGATTGAGGCGACAGCTTGTCGATTCGATTTTTTGTTTCATTGAAAGCTGACGATAGTGATGGTGAATAAGTCATTTTATTTCCCCCCTAATTTTGGAATAAATATCTAAATAAAAAAATGTATTCAAGGTTAAAAAGGGCAAATGCTCTTTACTGTAATATTATAACAAATGCTTGTTTTATAAGCAAGAATAAGAGGATTTCAAATACTTGGATTAATTGTTGTTTGGATAAACGGTTTTGCTGAGGGGGAATTCATT
>CAZAFW010000038.1:0-13402 GCA_964484935.1 uncultured Peptostreptococcaceae bacterium | reverse complement strand
CAGGAGGTGAAAACATGGCAAAAAAAGTTACTGGTCTCATTAAATTGCAGATTACTGCAGGAAAAGCCACACCGGCACCGCCTGTAGGTCCGGCTTTGGGACAGCATGGAGTCAACATAATGCAGTTTTGCAAAGAATTCAATGCGAAAACAGCTGACAAGGGAGGTTTGACAATACCGGTTGTCATAACGGTTTATCAGGACAGATCATTCAGTTTCATTACGAAAACTCCACCTGCGGCAGTTCTTTTGAAAAAAGCGGCTGGAATTCCAAAAGCTTCGGGAGAACCTAATTTGGTTAAAGTGGCTAGCGTCACATTGGATCAAGTAAGGGAAATAGCTGAGTTGAAGATGCCTGATTTAAATGCGGGAAGCATAGAGACTGCAATGAGCATGATAAAAGGTACTGCGCGAAGCATGGGCATCACAATAAAAGAGTAACATTAAGTGGGAGGGGGCACCCGTTAATACCACGAAGGAGGGAAAGGAATGCCTAAAAGAGGAAAGAAGTACCAAGATAATTTCAAAAAAGTTGACAGATTGAATTTTTACGAACCGAATGAAGCCGTAGCGCTTTTGAAGGAAATGACAAATGCCAATTTTGACGAGACTGTAGAATTGCACATCAAAATGGGTGTAGATGGAAGACACGCCGACCAACAAGTCCGTGGAGCCATCGTTCTTCCAAACGGAACAGGAAAATCGAAAAAAGTATTGGTCATAGCCAAAGGCGAAAAGGCCGACGAGGCAAGAGACGCCGGAGCCGATTTCGTTGGAGCAGAAGATATGACCGAAAAAATACAAAAAGAGAACTGGTTCGATTTCGATGTTATTGTGGCAACACCTGACATGATGGGAATAGTTGGCCGTCTCGGAAGAGTGCTGGGACCAAAGGGTCTCATGCCTAACCCGAAATCGGGAACAGTTACCTTCGACATCGACAAGGCTGTAAAAGAAATCAAAGCCGGAAAAGTCGAATACAGGCTTGACAAAGCAAACATAATCCATGTTCCATTGGGCAAAGTGTCGTTTGGAGAAAAAGAAATCATGGAAAACTTTAATACCTTGATGGCGGCAATCATTAAAGCCAAGCCGGCGTCGGCAAAAGGAACTTACCTTAGAAGCTTAACCATGACAAGCACTATGGGACCTGGAATCAAAATAAATACTGCTAAAATAGGAAAATAATTGCATAGCCACAGACAGTAGGTGCGAATAGCTTAAAATTACCTGCCGAGGCAGATTTGTCAGTTTTTATGAAACTATCTGGCCTCTTTGCGTTTGCACCGCCTGGAGGTCTTTTCATTGGCAGGATATTAAATTGAGGAGGTGTGCACATGTCCAAGAATTTTGACAATAAGAAAAAAGCGGTTCAGGAGATAAAAGAAAAATTTGAAAAAGCTCAAGCGGCGGTTCTTGTGGATTACAGAGGACTCAACGTAGAGGAAGTCACCGAACTCAGGAAGCAATTTCGTGAAGCCGGTGCGGAATACAAAATTTACAAGAACAATCTTGTGAAAATTGCAATCGAAGGAACTGATTTTGAAGCATTGACCGAAGATCTCAAGGGACCAAATGCCATTGCGTTTGGATTTGAAGATCCGATTGTTCCCGCAAAACTGGTAAATGAATTTGCTAAAAAGCATAAATTGCTTGAACTCAAATCGGCTGTTGTCGAAGGTCAATATTGTGATCTTGAAAAATTGAGTATTATTGCAAACATACCGGCAAGAGAAGTCTTGATTGCCAAGTTTATGGGAAGCATCAAATCGCCTGTCAGCAATTTTGTTTACATGGCCAAGGCGATTGCCGACAAAAAAAATGAAGAAAGCGCGGAAGCGTAAACAAAAAATAGTGAGGTGTTTAAAATGACTAAAGAGCAAATAATTGAAGCAATCAAGGAAATGACAGTCATGGAACTTAACGAATTGGTTTCGGCTTGTGAAGAGGAATTTGGAGTATCCGCGGCTGCGCCTGTAGCTGTTGCCGGAGCAGGAGCCGGAGCAGGAGCGGAAGAAGCTGAAGAAAAAACCGAGTTTGATGTATTCATGAACAGCTTTGGAGCCAACAAAATCAAAGTAATCAAAGCAATCCGCGAAGTTACAGGATTGGGACTCAAAGAAGCAAAAGCTCTCGTAGACGGAGCTCCTTGCGTAGTCAAGGAAGCTGCAAGCAAAGAAGAAGCTGATTCCATGAAAGAAAAATTGGAAGAGGTTGGAGCTGAAATCGAACTCAAGTAGCTGCATCAAAAGCAAAGGGAAACAAACGGAAAAAAGAAAAAAGTGCTTTGATTTAATCAAAGCACTTTTTATTTTAAATTGGCAAAAACCAAATAATATTGAAAATGGATTGACGACAGTGCTTTTGTGTGATAATATTATAAATTGCCATGGTAGACTGATTTTACTATGCGTTTTTAAAAAAAACTCAATGTGGAATCTATGAAAAGGCATTAGTTTTTGATGATTTAAAATAATGTCACGACAGTTAAAGCGTGAGGAAACGAAGGTCGCATGCGTCATTTAAGACGCTTAATGCAAACCTTTTATTATGATATGAGGGGTGAAGATCATGCCGCATTTTGAGAAGGTCGGGAAAAAAGAAAGATTGTTCTTTTCTAAAATCAAAGAAGTAGTGGATATGCCGAACTTGATTGAGATTCAAAAGCAATCATACAAGTGGTTTCTTGAGGAGGGTCTCATGGAGGCTTTCAAGAACATATCTCCCATCCAGGATTACACTGGAAATCTGATTTTGGAATTTGTCGATTACTATTTGGAAGGGGAAGCCAAATACGGAGAAGAAGAATCCAAGGAAAGAGATGTTACTTATTCTGTGCCGCTTAAGGCGAAAGTTCGCTTTATAAACAAGGAAACCGGTGAAATCAAGGAACAGGAAGTTTTTCTTGGTGATTTTCCATTGATGACAGAAAAGGGAACTTTTATCATTAATGGAGCTGAAAGAGTTATAGTAAGTCAGCTTGTAAGGTCACCCGGCCCTTATTATAACAAAAAAATCGATAAATCCGGCAGTGATCTTTTTTCGACAACTGTAATACCCAATAGGGGGGCATGGCTTGAATATGAAACTGATTCAAACGGAATCGTTTCTGTCAGGATAGACAGAACGAGAAAATTGCCTATAACCGTATTGCTAAGGGCACTGGGATATGATACAAACGAAAAAATATTGTCATTTTTTGATGAAACGGAAAGTTTGCAGAATTCTTTGGATAAAGACAGCACGACCAATCAGGAAGAGGCTCTTTTGGAAATTTACAAAAAGCTTAGGCCAGGAGAACCTCCGGTCGTCGAAAATGCAAAAAGCTTGATTGATTCTCTATTTTTTGATCCAAAGAGATATGACTTGGCAAAAGTTGGAAGGTATAAATTCAACAAAAAGTTGGGGCTTTTCAACAGAATAGCGCAAAAAATTGCGGCTGAAACCGTAGTGGACCCCGCAACGGGAGAAATCTTGGCGGAAAAAGGCGAAGAAATAACTGTAGAAAAAGCAAAGGAAATTGAGGACGTGGGACTCAAGTCTGTAAAAGTTTTCGGAAACGATGGGGTTTTTTCGGTCAAGGTCATAGGCAATAATTTTGTGAGGATAGACAAGTACGTTGATTCCGAGGTGCTTGACGGAATAAAAATTGCGGAAAAAGTGCATTATCCGGTACTTAAGGAATTGCTTAAAGCACATTCCGAACCGGATGATTTGAGAAAGGCGATCATAAGTGAAACAGACCGTCTTGTGCCCATGCACATTATAATTGACGACATATTTGCCACTGCAAGCTATATATTCAATCTGCCTTATGGAGTAGGAGAAATTGACGATATCGACCATTTGGGCAACAGGAGACTTAGGTCTGTTGGGGAACTTCTGCAGAACCAGTTCAGGATTGGACTTTCAAGAATGGAACGCGTTGTAAAAGAACGCATGACAATTCAAGATATGGATGCCATCACCCCGCAGGCGCTTATAAACATAAGGCCAGTTGCGGCGGCTGTAAAAGAATTTTTTGGAAGCAGTCAGCTTTCACAATTTATGGACCAGACAAATCCATTGGCTGAATTGACGCACAAAAGAAGGCTTTCAGCACTCGGGCCCGGAGGACTTTCCAGGGAGAGAGCGGGTTTTGAGGTAAGGGACGTGCATCATTCGCATTATGGTCGAATGTGTCCGATTGAAACCCCTGAGGGACCGAATATCGGACTCATAAACAGCCTTGCGAGTTTCGCCCGTGTAAATCAGTACGGATTCATTGAGACCCCGTATAGAAGGGTGAACAAGAAAAAAAATATAGTCACAGAGACAATAGATTACCTGACAGCGGACGAGGAAGAAAAATTTGTTGTGGCTCAGGCGAACGAGCCTCTTGAAAACGGTGTTTTTGTAAATGAAAAAGTTGCAGCAAGGGGCATTGGCGGAGAAATAAGCCTTTTTGCCAGAAACAGGGTCGACTACATGGACGTATCGCCTAAACAGGTTGTTTCGGTTGCAACGGCAATGATACCTTTTCTTGAGAATGACGATGCCAACAGGGCCCTAATGGGTTCCAACATGCAGCGTCAGGCAGTTCCCCTAGTAAAACCGGAAGCGCCTGTAATAGGGACGGGAATGGAGTACAAGGCCGCAAAGGATTCGGGTATTACGGTAACTGCCAAGAATGATGGAATCATAGAAAAAGTGAGCGCGGATGAAATTGTAATCAAAAAGGATTCCGATGGAAGGCGCGAGAGGCATAAACTGCTTAAATTCAAACGTTCCAACCAGGGGACTTGCATAAATCAGAAGCCATTGGTAGAAAAAGGCGACCAGGTCAAAGCCGGTGAAATAATAGCCGACGGTCCATCCACCGACCAGGGGGAAATCGCGCTAGGCAAAAACCTGATGGTGGGCTTCATGACATGGGAAGGCTACAATTACGAGGATGCCATTCTACTCAGCGAAAAACTTGTAAGTTACGATGTGCTCTCGTCGATACACATTGAAGAGCACGAATCCGAAGCAAGGGATACAAAACTTGGACCTGAGGAAATGACAAGGGACATTCCCAATGTTGGAGAAGATGCCCTAAGAAATCTTGACGACCGCGGAATCATAAGGATTGGAGCGGAGGTTGAATCGGGAGACATATTGGTAGGAAAAGTCACTCCGAAGGGCGAAACAGAGCTAACCGCTGAAGAAAGGCTTTTAAGAGCCATTTTCGGAGAAAAAGCCAGAGAAGTTAGAGACACTTCGCTAAAGGTTCCACATGGAGAATCGGGAATTGTCGTGGATGTGAAAGTGTTTACAAGAGCCAACGGCGATGAACTGTCTCCGGGAGTAAACGAACTTGTAAGAGTCTATATTGCCAAAAAGAGAAAAATAAGCGTTGGCGACAAAATGGCCGGAAGACATGGAAACAAGGGCGTAATATCAAGGATTCTTCCGGAAGAAGACATGCCTTTCATGGAAGACGGAACACCGCTTCAGGTGGTTCTTAATCCTTTGGGAGTTCCTTCAAGGATGAACATAGGACAGGTTCTTGAGGTTCATCTGGGATATATAGCAAAATATCTGGGATGGGAAGTTGCAACGCCTGTATTCGATGGAGCCCATGAGGACGACATACTCAAGCTTTTCAGAGAACATAAGCTGTCGCAGAATGGAAAGTTTCAGCTTAGGGACGGCAGAACCGGTGAGGCTTTTGACAACCAGGTGACGGTCGGATATATGTATATGCTCAAACTTCACCATTTGGTCGACGACAAGATCCATGCCAGGAGCACAGGTCCTTATTCGTTGGTTACGCAGCAGCCCTTAGGAGGAAAAGCTCAATTCGGCGGGCAAAGATTCGGAGAGATGGAGGTATGGGCGCTTGAGGCATACGGGGCGGCATATACACTCCAGGAAATTTTGACAGTCAAGTCCGATGATGTGGTCGGAAGGGTCAAGACATATGAAGCAATAGTTAAAGGGGAAAATATCCCCGAACCCGGCATTCCTGAATCGTTCAAGGTTCTCATAAAAGAATTGCAAAGTCTGTGCCTGGATATAAAGATTCTCAGGGAAGAAGAAGGGGAAGTTGAGCTTAAGGAAACTTTGGATGACGACGTTTCCGAAAATCTTGAAAGCTTGATTGGAAATGGACAAGAGGACCATGCCGAAAAAACACTTGAAAGTGAAATAATGGCAGGATCCATAGTGGAAGATGAACACATAGAGGTAAAGGATTCGGAAGAATAAGACGGCACTATTGGGAATCACAGGTACAAATATGAAGGAAGGGGAGAAGCTCATTGTTTGAATTGAACAATTTCGACTCCATCAAAATTGGTTTGGCGTCTCCGGAAAAAATAAGACAGTGGTCCAAGGGTGAGGTCAAAAAGCCTGAAACCATAAACTACAGAACTTTGAAACCGGAAAAAGAAGGTCTTTTCTGCGAAAAGATATTCGGTCCGACAAAGGATTGGGAATGTCACTGCGGAAAATACAAGCGCGTCAAGTACAAAGGGGTCATTTGTGACAGGTGTGGTGTTGAAGTCACCAAATCCAAAGTGAGAAGAGAACGGATGGGTCATATAGAATTGGCCGCGCCGGTATCCCACATTTGGTATTTCAAGGGAATCCCAAGCAGAATGGGCATTTTGCTCGATATGTCCCCAAGATCTTTGGAGAAAATTCTGTATTTTGCTTCATATGTAGTTCTTGACGGGGGAAATACATCTCTTAGCGCCAAGCAATTGTTGACAGAGAGAGAATACCGGGAGAACAAAGAAAAATACGGAAATGCCTTTAAAGCCGGCATTGGCGCCGAAGCGGTAAAAAAGCTCCTTAGAGAAATAAAACTGGAAGAATTATCCAAAGAGTTGAGAGCGAAAATGGATGATAGCACAGGGCAGAAAAGGATAAGAATAATCAGACGCCTTGATGTTGTAGAGGCATTCATAAAGTCCGGAAACAGCCCGGATTGGATGATACTGGATGTCCTTCCGGTAATACCGCCTGATTTGAGGCCCATGGTCCAACTTGACGGTGGACGTTTTGCAACATCTGATTTGAATGACCTTTACAGAAGAGTGATAAACAGGAACAACAGGCTAAAGCGTCTGCTTGAACTTGGTGCGCCCGAAATAATCGTCAGGAATGAGAAACGTATGTTGCAGGAATCTGTCGACGCTTTGATTGACAACGGACGAAGAGGAAGACCTGTAACAGGGCCGGGAAACAGGCCGCTGAAATCTCTTTCGGATATGCTTAAAGGCAAGCAGGGACGATTCAGGCAGAATCTGCTTGGAAAGAGGGTTGACTATTCCGGGAGATCCGTAATAGTAGTCGGACCCGAACTCAAATTCCATCAATGCGGCTTGCCGAAAAAAATGGCACTTGAGCTTTTCAAACCTTTTGTAATGAAAAAACTGGTAAATGAAGATTATGTTCACAATATAAAAAGCGCCAAGCGCATGGTAGAAAGAGGCAAGGAAGAAGTATGGGATGTTCTTGAAGAAGTCATACAGGGCCACCCGGTTCTTCTCAACAGGGCACCTACGCTTCACAGACTTGGCATACAGGCCTTTGAGCCTGTATTAGTCGAAGGCAAGGCTATAAAGCTTCACCCGCTTGTATGCACGGCATACAATGCCGACTTTGACGGAGACCAAATGGCGGTTCATTTGCCGCTCTCGGTTGAAGCCCAGGCAGAAGCCAGATTCCTGATGCTTTCTGTAAACAACATATTGGCGCCCAAGGACGGCCTGCCAATAACAACTCCGACACAGGACATGGTGCTCGGAAGCTACTATCTCACTATCGACACAGGCGATGAATCGAACAACAGCATGATATTCAAGGATTTTGAAGAAATGTTCATGGCTTATGACAATAAGATTGTAGGACTTCATTCAAAGGTTAAAGTGAGAAGGCGTTTGAACGAAAAAGACAAAGGTAAACTTGTCGAGGGAACGGTTGGACGATTCATATTCAATGAGAACATACCGCAAGACCTCGGATTTGTAGACAGAAGCAAAGATGAATATGCTCTTGAAATCGATTTCCTGTGCACAAAGAAAAAGCTTGGTGTAATCATAGACAAGTGCTTCAGAAGGCACGGCAATACGGTTACAGCTCTTATGCTTGACCATATCAAAGAGCTTGGGTTCAAGTATTCCACAAAAGGAGCCATATCGGTAAGTGTTACGGACATGGAAATTCCGGATGAGAAAGCAGGCTTGATAAAGAAAGCCGAGCTCGAAGTCGAAAAGCATCTTAAAGCATATAGAAGGGGCATGATATCAAACGAGGAGCGCTATTCCAAGGTTATAGAAACATGGAAGAGAACCACAGAGGATGTCACAGAGGCCCTCATGCAAAACCTCGGTGCAATGAACAACATACAGATCATGGCGCATTCAGGAGCGCGTGGAAGCAGGAACCAAATCCGACAATTGGCTGGAATGAGGGGACTTATGGCCAATACGACCGGAAAGGTTGTCGAGATTCCGATCAAATCGAATTTCCGTGAAGGACTTTCCGTTTTGGAATATTTCATATCGACTACTGGAGCAAGAAAAGGTTTGGCCGATACGGCACTCAGAACAGCTGACTCAGGTTACTTGACAAGACGTCTTGTCGATGTGAGCCAGGATGTAATTGTAAGAGAAGAAGACTGCGGAGCGACCACCGGAGTCGAAATGGTGGCTTTTAAGTCCGGCAAGAGCGGACAGGAAATGATTGAGCCTCTATATGACAGAATTGTCGGCCGTTACAGCATTGGAGACATATGCCACCCTGAAAGCGGTGAAATCATTGTCACTGAAGGTGAAATGATAACAGCCGATTCTGCTGAAAGAATAATCGATTCGGGAATAGATAAAGTTTTTGTAAGGTCGGTTCTTCACTGCAAAGCCGAGCATGGTGTTTGTGCCAAATGCTACGGGCTCAACCTTGCAACGGGAAAACCGGTGCATATCGGGGAAGCTGTAGGAATAATAGCAGCCCAGTCAATAGGCGAGCCTGGTACGCAGCTTACAATGAGAACTTTCCACACAGGTGGTGTCGCAGGAGCCGACATCACGCAGGGTCTTCCGAGGGTCGAGGAGCTTTTTGAGGCGAGAAAGCCGAAAGGAATGGCTGTAATCGCTGAAATAGACGGCAAGGTCACAATGAACGAGACCAGAAAAAAACGCGAAATAACAGTGACGTCGGAGGATGGGACAAGCAAGGTTTATCCGATTGCTTTCGGTTTGCGTCTTAGAGTCGCAGATGGTGATTTCATAAAAGCCGGAGACAAGATTACCGAAGGTTCTGTAAACCCCCATGACATTCTTAGAATCAGCGGAATCACTGCGGTTGAGCAATATATAGTCAAGGAAGTCCAGAGAGTTTACAGGCTTCAAGGTGTTGACATAAACGACAAGCACATCGAAGTGATAATAAAGCAGATGCTTTCAAAACTCAAGATTGACGATCCGGGTGATACGAAGTTGCTTCCAGGACAGCTTGTAGGCGTAAACTTCTTCAACAAGATTAATGGTGAAATGCAGAAAGCCGGTTTGAAAGAAGCGCTCGAGCAGAGAATAATGCTTGGTATAACGAAAGCGTCTCTCGCTACAGACTCCTTCCTTTCCGCAGCTTCATTCCAAGAAACAACACGTGTCTTGACGGAAGCCGCCATAAAAGGAAAAGAGGATAATCTGATTGGTTTGAAGGAAAATGTAATCATCGGGAAACTTATCCCGGCGGGGACTGGTATGAAGAAGTATAGAAACATAGGAATACAGAAAGAACTGGAAAAAATAGACATCGACGCACTAAATATAACAACTGTTGACACTGACATTCAATGATGCTAAAATAGTCTAGTGTGCAAAATTGAAAAAGTTTTGAATCACTGTAATTGAGACACAAGGGCTGTGATTGGAAGGAACGTGGATGCCATGAACCTGGCTGATTGCAAAAAAAATAAAAAACTCAGGATAGGCTTGAAACAGTCCATGAAAGCGATTTCGGAAGGTTTGGCCGAGGAGTTGATTATTGCTCGTGATGCGGATCAATATGTGACCCGCGGTGTCTTGAAGCTTGCTGAGGAACATGGAGTGAAAATCGAGTATTATGAATCGATGAAAGCCCTTGGAAAGGCATGCGAAATAGATGTAGGTGCTGCTACAGCAGTAATAATAAAATGATAAAAAAACATAATAATCAAAAGGAGGTGCGAAAATGCCAACTATCAACCAACTGGTCCGTAATGGAAGAGAGGCTTCCGTTAAAAAATCCACGGCGCCGGCACTGCAAAAAGGATTCAATTCGCTCAAAAGACGAAGTGTTCCTGTAAGCTCGCCGCAAAAGAGGGGCGTGTGTACAGCTGTAAAGACTGTAACACCCAAAAAGCCTAACTCGGCGTTGAGAAAAGTAGCCAGGGTCAGACTTACCAACGGAATCGAGGTTACAGCTTATGTTCCTGGAATCGGACATAACCTTCAAGAGCATAGTGTTGTACTTATAAGAGGCGGAAAAGTCAAAGACTTGCCGGGTGTAAGATACCACATCGTCAGAGGGACACTCGATACAGCAGGCGTGGATTCAAGAATGCAAAGCCGGTCTAAGTACGGTACAAAACGACCAAAGAAAAAGTAATGATAAAATGATGCCGAGTCTCCTCCAGTCGGAGGGGGCGAGGTTTATCATATATCGACACAGCGGCAGCCGGGAGGCTGTCGAGTACCGATGAAAAAAAGTCCAATAAATAATAGAGGAGGGAAGCGACGTGCCGAGAAAAGGAAATATACCGAAAAGGGAAGTATTGCCGGATCCTATATACCAAAAGAAAATCGTTACGAAATTGATAAATTCGATTATGCTTGACGGGAAGAAGGGTGTTGCGCAAAACATTGTTTATGGAGCATTTGAAATACTTAAGGAAAAAACCGGGAAAGAGCCGCTTGAAGTTTTTGAAGAGGCTTTAGGAAACATAATGCCGGTATTGGAAGTAAAGGCCAGACGTATCGGTGGAGCAAACTATCAAGTGCCGATCGAAGTAAGGCCTGAAAGAAGAGAGACTCTGGGAATAAGATGGCTTGTCAAATATACGCGTGCAAGAGGCGAAAAGAATATGACAGACCGTTTGGCAAAAGAGCTTTTGGATGCAGCCAACAATACGGGAGCATCAGTAAAGAAAAAAGAAGATATCCATAAGATGGCTGAAGCCAACAAGGCTTTTGCTCATTACAGATGGTAAGACAAATATAGGATGTATAAATAAGATGAAAAGTGCAAATATGAAGGGAGGGAATGAGTTTGCCAAGAAGATTCAGTTTGGAGAATACCAGGAATATAGGAATAATGGCTCATATCGATGCTGGAAAAACGACAGCTACTGAGCGTATCCTGTTCTATTCCGGAAAGACTCACAAATTAGGTGAAACTCACGAAGGCGCCTCTCAAATGGACTGGATGGAACAAGAGCAGGAAAGAGGTATAACAATAACCTCTGCGGCTACCACCACATTTTGGAAGGATAACCGAATCAACATTATAGACACACCGGGACACGTTGACTTTACAGTTGAAGTTGAAAGGTCCCTGAGAGTTCTTGATGGATCGGTAGCCTTGTTTGATGCTAAAAGCGGGGTTGAACCCCAATCCGAAACCGTTTGGAGACAAGCTGACAAATACCGCGTTCCCAGAATCTGTTTTGTCAATAAAATGGACAAGATGGGGGCGGACTTCTATATGTCCGTAAAAACCATGAGAGAACGCTTGAAGGCAAATGCAGTTCCGTTGCAGATTCCGATTGGTGCGGAGGAAGACTATGTGGGTCTTATCGACCTTGTAGAAATGCATGCAAAATTTTACACCAATGATATGGGAACAGAAATAGAAACAAGGGAAATACCTGACGACTATAGAGAAATGGCCGAAAAGTTCAGGGAACAATTGCTTGAAAGCATAGCAGACTTCGATGAAGAGCTAATGATGATGTACCTCGAGGGTGAGGAAATCGATACTGCTCAAATAAAAGCCGCTGTAAGGAAAGCCACAATAGGAAACAAGATATTCCCGGTGCTTTGCGGATCGGCATACAAGAACAAAGGAGTACAGCTTCTGCTTGACGCCGTAGTGGACTATATGCCGTCGCCGCTTGATGTTGAAGCGATTAGGGGAACCCTCATGGATGAAGAAGTGGAAGCTACAAGGGAAGTTTCGGACGAAGCTCCTTTTGCAGCTCTTGCATTCAAAATCATGACGGACCCCTATGTGGGCAAATTGACGTACTTTAGAGTATATTCCGGTTTCTTGGAAAAGGGATCGTATGTGCTCAATTCGACAAAGAACAAGAGAGAAAGAGTCGGCAGAATACTCCAGATGCATGCAAACACCAGAGAGGATTTGGATATAGTATATTCCGGAGACATAGCCGCGGCAATAGGTCTCAAGTATACGACCACTGGAGATACTCTCTGCAGCGCTGAAGAACCGATAATTCTCGAGTCCATGGTATTTCCCGAAACAGTCATTTCGGTTGCCATTGAACCCAAAACAAAGGCCGGGCAGCAAAAGATGTCGCTGGCATTGGTTAAACTGGCAGAGGAAGATCCGACATTCAGGACGTTTACAGACGATGAAACCGGACAGACAATAATTGCAGGCATGGGGGAACTCCACCTGGAAATCATTGTGGACAGGCTTCTGAGGGAATTCAAGGTCGAGGCAAACATAGGTAAACCGCAGGTCGCCTACAAAGAAACAATTAAAAGATTTGTGGACATTGACAAAAAATACGCCAAGCAAAGTGGCGGACGCGGTCAATACGGACACGTAAAAATAAAAGTCGAACCCAATGAAATGGGTAAAGGCTATGAATTCACAAACAAGATTGTCGGAGGTTCAATACCGAAAGAATACATCGGCAAAATAGACGAAGGAATACAGGAAGCTCTTATGGCCGGTGTTCTTGGCGGCTACGAGGTAGTTGACGTCAAGGTTGAGCTTTATGACGGTTCATACCATGAAGTCGACTCCAGTGAAATGGCCTTCAAAATTGCTGCATCAATGGCACTGAAGGAAGCTCTCAAAAAAGCCGGTTCCACATTGCTTGAACCTTATATGAAAGTGGAAGTGACAACTCCGGAGGAGTACCTTGGAGATGTCATGGGAGACCTGAATTCAAGGAGAGGCAAGCTTGAAGGGATGGAAATGAGAGCCGGAATCCAAGTCATCAAGGCGCATGTACCGCTTTCAGCGATGTTTGGCTATTCGACCGACCTCAGATCCAAGTCTCAGGGACGTGCAAACTATTCGATGGAATTCAGCCATTTCGAAGAAGTTCCGAATTCCATAATGGAAAAAGTATTGACAGGAAAATAAATCAACCAAATAAAGGAGGACGAAAAGAAATGGGAAAAGCTAAATACGAAAGA
>CAZAFW010000037.1:0-14219 GCA_964484935.1 uncultured Peptostreptococcaceae bacterium | reverse complement strand
TTGTTATCGTCTTTAGCTCCGGAACCACAAATGGGACAAGTCCGTGGCTGATTGTCGCATCAACCAATCTTTCAAATGTTACGCCAGGTTCCGCTATGCATGTGCATGTATCCTCATTTATTTCAATTATCTCGTCAAAATCGCTTATGTCGAGCTTCTCGTCCGCATGCCTCTTGTCATTGGGTTTTGGAACCTGGTGCGAAACAGCTTTCTTCTTCAAGGAAAGAGGCTCGCAGCTTTTACGCTCTTTCAGCATTCTTGAAACTCTCTCGACTTTTCTTTCATGCGCATCCATAAATTTTCCACCCCTTGTTAATAGCAAACCGCAAGATAAATTCGGAATCCTGGAAATAACAACTATTTCAGGTTTTATATAATAAATGATATCCTGCTCACTTTCAAACAAACATTAAATTCACCGCATGGGTAATCGGGAGCCGCTATTTCATAATGGAAATTCTTTCAATTGCAAATGGAGCCGTCTATTCAAGACGGCTCCATTTGCAGCGTTTAGATCATTTTTAAACTCGTTCAATGTTTCACTATTCCTTACTTCTCCATGAAAAGTCTTTTCCATTCCAATGTTCCGAAATGATGGAAAATTTTTATACTGACCATAAAAGCCAAGGCAGTTACCGACGCCCCTATTACAATTGCAGTAATCATCAAGGCCTGCGGAAGAGGGTCCACCATAGGAGCCTGAGCTGAAGAAACTATGGGTATTCCGCCTCCTTCAATATAGCTGAGATTCAGAAACAGCAATATGAGCGAAGTCTCTGTAACCGCAAAACAAATAATCGACTTTATTATGTTGCGGCTGAAGACAACTCCATATATTCCAATCATAATGATTGCGAATGAAAGAACAGGATTCAAAGCGAGTTCCTCCCTTCTTCGATAAAACTGGCTAAAATTGAAACCAGCCCCATGGATACCTTTATGCCTATCAATAAGTTCAAAAGCACAATGAACAAACTTTTTAAAACAATGCCCGAATTAATTGGAAAAGGATTGGTGAAAAAGACCCCTCTTGTGATAAAACTCAAAGATGCTGTCAAGATTATTGCGACATAAAGCCATTTTTCATATCTTATGAGATTTTCAAAAACACTCATATTTTCTGGCTCAATGAAATATGTTATGAGCACGGCAGTTGCAAGGATAGCCCCCCCTTGAAAGCCACCTCCCGGACTCAAATGACCGTTGAGTATTAAATAAAATCCGAAAACCATAATAAAGGGAAATAAAATCCTGCTGAGGCAGACAAGCAATCTTGAATTTTTCATGATTTATCCACCTTCTTTATTATAAGCGTTATTCCAGAGACAGTCATAAGCAAAAGACCGGTTTCAAAAATGGAATCAAAAAGTCTATAGTCCAAGTATATTCCTGTAACTATGTTTGCCGAACCCGTGTCTCCCATTCCATTCTCAATCAAATAATCTTTGCTGTCAGCAACAGAATTGTCTTCGAGCCAATTTAAATTGATTGAGAATACTATAAGAATAAATGAAAGCATGAGTATCAATGATATCTTTTTAATCATATTCTTCCCTCTCCTCAATTGACACGATTGAAATCCCTGAAACCTCTTTCGCCTCCATTTTCAGGCGGTTCATAAGTATGCTGCTCTTTTTCCCTTTAAGCAAATAACCTTTCCCGCCATCTGCCTTTTCAACTATCAAATCAACATGGTCCTTTCGCAGGACTCCTGAAATATCGCAAATTCCGTTCTTGCATATCTTAAGATTAAGATTGTAGTGCTTGGTGAATGCCATTAGAAGCTTGTAGCCATCACTTCCTTCATTTGTCACAAAGCCGTCGCCTACTCGGTCGTCAACCAAAAATTCCTTTTGCTTTGAGATTGATATTATAAGAATCAGAGGCATTATGGCGCTTCCCACGGCTATTTCAGCAATTGCTACATCGGGCGCATGGTTGATGAAAAAAAGCAGACTGGCGAAAAGTGAAAACAGAGAAAAAAGAATGGCTATGAAAATCCCGTCATTGCTTGCAACTAAAACGACAAGGATTACAATAATAAAAATCTGCAGCGAATTGCCAATTACCGCCATTTCCATTGCTTGTCCTCCTTTTCGTCAACCGGCATTCCGTTCAAGTATGCGGATCTCACTATTATATGGCTGCTGATTGGATTTGTGAGTATTAAAAAGAAAAGCAAAAGCAGCAGTTTAACCGTGTATGCGCTGAATCCCGAATAAACAATCAAGGCTATCAACATTGAAATGGCAGCAACAGTATCGATTTTGCTGCTGGTAAGAAGCCTGGAGTATAAATTGTTGAACCTGAATATTCCCAAGACTCCAAAAATTATATACATCCATGAAACAACCATAAATATTTTCCATATCATTTTTGTCTACCTCCAGCCAAAATGAATTTAGCAAACAAGGTTATAGTCAAAAATCCTACTATGCCTGCGGACAATGCAACATCCAAAAGCATTTGATTTCCCATATAAACGGCATAAACGGCTATGAGTAAAATAATTTTTGCCGATATCAGATTCAGCGAAAGCAGTCTATCCCATACGGTAGGCCCAAGAATCATCCTTACCATAGAAAAAAACATTGCTGCAAGTAAAATCACCATTGTAATCTCGAAAAACATACCAATCATCCCCTCTTGATTTTCATATGAAATAACTCTCAAATTTTTCATGTATTTCATCTATGACAGATTCCCTGCTGCTGTTTATATCCTTAAGCGATATTACGGTCAACTTATTTTCATCCACATCCACAGTTATTGTACCCGGTGTCAATGTGATTGAATTGGCAATTATTGAAATCACCAAGGGGTCATCCACCCGAAGTTCCACTTGGACAACGATTGGAATTGAATCCTTCTTTATGATTCTTGCGATGTAAGACACTGAAGACTTGAAAATCTCGCCGATCAAACGAAGCAAATAAACAATCAGCCTCCCGACTCGTATTGGTTTGTACCAGTATCCGTTTTCATTGTATAGAATCCCTTTCGAAAGAAGGGTGACAAAAGCGCCTACCGCAACCCCCCCAGCCAAGTTTATTGGATTCATGCTCATGTTGAGCATGAGCCAGAAAAACATGAGTGTCAGAAACAGCTTGTAATGGATCAATACGTTTTTCATTTAAACTCTCCCATCAAACATAATTGCAAATAAACAGTAATAAAATTCCTTTATTTCAGCCTCTGAAAATCATCATCAGAAAAATATATAGGATCAAAAGGTAATTTGAATTGCCAAAAGATATTTTAAAACGTCTTATCCTCCTGACAAATTTGAAATCCCTTGCAATAATCTTTGCGTAGACGAGAAATCCTATCGCCGCATTTATAAAATAAGCCGTCCATTTTTCAACCGACATCGGATTAACATGCCCTATATCGACATCAAGCAACAAACTCATAAGCGGCACATGGAATATTCCAAGGGCCACGCACAAGACAGCAGGAACAAGCATTCCGGCCTTTTCTTGCCATGTTCCGGAATAAGCCGTTTCAGTCTCTCCTTCGCCAAAGAAAATTTGTGAAAGTTTTATGAATGAAACCATTGTTCCGATATTGACAATTCTGAGTCCAATACCGATTAAAACCGACTCCTTGAATCCTTCCTTTATGATCGCCTTGCTGACGAAACCATTGAAAAACGGCATGCCGGTAATCGAGAGCATTCCCACTGCCATAAGGATCGAAACGAATGGCATTTCACGCAACACACCTCTTATTTCACTAACATTTCTTTTTCTGTAAACATGTATTATTGCTCCCGCTCCCATAAAAAGCAAAGATTTGAAAAATGCATGGTTGAATATATGCATGATTCCACCTATTCTTTTCGTCGGATCGAGCGCATTCAGTCCCATCATGATTATTCCGACCTGGGAAATCGTATGAAAAGCCAAAATTCGCTTTATGTCCTTTTGGCTAAGTGCGAAAAGGACCCCCGCAAATGCAGTAATGAATCCGATGAAAAGGAAAAACCGGTCCAATCCGTCATAATTGAACATGACATTCATGCGGATGAACACATACAAACCGCTTTTGACGAGCAGTCCCGACAACAATGCGGAAATTGACGAAGGCGCTGCGCTATGGGCTTTTGGCAGCCAATTAAAAACGGGGAAAAAGGCCGATTTGACTCCAACAGCGGCCATTATGAAAATATATGCAGTCGAAATGAAATTGACATTATTGACTTCGGCCATTCGGTCGGTCAACAGTTCTATGTTAAGTGTGCCAAAAGCATTGTATAGCATTGCCATTCCGACCAAATAAAACAATATGCCCATGCTGTTGAAAATCAGGTAGTAAAGGCCCGCCCGAACCGATTCGCCGTCCTTCTTGTAGAGAATCAGAACCGTCGATACGATTGTTATAAGTTCAATGAAAACAAAAATGCTGAACATGTCGTTTGTTTGGAGCATGCCCAAATATATTCCCTCTAGAAACATCAAAAAGAACATGAATTGGGAGTCCCTGCCTCTACTTTGCCATGCATAAATCATCACGGACCACCACAAAAGAATGGTCAAAAAAACAAAAGCAATCGATATCCTGTCGTTTCTAAGTGCAATGCCTATTACGGGATCCCATCCTCCTAGAATTATTGAATGCGTATGTTCAAAGCCATCCTGCAGTTGGAAATATCTGACCGCTACAACGCTTATAGCCGCCTGCCCCAAGAAAGCGACAGAATTTGAATAGTTGTCATTTGTCAGATACACAAATACAGAAGCCACAACCGGAATAAAAATAAGATATACAGGTGCAATGTCCATATCGGAATCCTTTCATTTTCGTCACTGGTTTTTCGCGACAGAATTTCGCAGTATTAAAAAAGGAATATAAAACAATATTTTCAATAATGTTTATACCCAATTTTTCACCCCAACTCCATATAATGCGTTTTATGATTCCCTTGCCTTCACATGAGCTTGAGATTTCCACTCCCGCAATCTTTATTATTATACTATCATATGCTTTGCTGTTTCAAACTCCATTTGCACTTTGTAAAAGCCCATATTCATCAAATGTGTTGACATCGATACGTCAATTGCCGATACTATTGATATACATTAACTCCGGAAGGGGAGAAACAAAAATGCTTGGCAAAAACTTTGACTCAAAGATCAAAGAATCTGAAATCCGAAAAAAACAGCATATTGAAAATTTCCTTAAAAGCTGTTCGGAAGCTAAAAATTATTTTGACGATATTATCTTGGAGAATAATTCCATGCCAGAGCTTGATTTTTCAGATATCGATCCGAGCATCATTTTTCTTAATAAAAAATCGGACTACCCAATAATTATCAATGCAATAACCGGTGGTTTTGACGGAGCTATCGATATAAATAGAAATCTTGCACTTTTGGCAAAAAAATTCAACATTCCCATTGCCGTAGGCTCGCAATCGCTGGGAGTAAAAGGTGTTGGCGTTGAGTCTTACAAGATCGTCAGAGAAACGCTCGGTGACGGAACAGTCATTTCAAATGTTTCGGCAAACACAGACCTAAAAAAAGCTGTCTGCGCCATTGAGATGATAAATGCCGATGCCGTTCAGCTTCATTTGAACGTCGCCCAGGAAATTTGCATGAAGGAAGGCGACAGAAATTTCAAGGGTGTAATCAAAAATATCGAAAAAATCGCAAAAAGCATTTCTGTTCCGGTGATAGTAAAAGAAGTCGGCTTCGGAATATCCGGGAAATTGGCGAAACGTTTGTCCGAAATCGGCATAAGCTACATAGACATAGGCGGGAAAGGCGGAACAAACTTTATAGAAATAGAAGATTTGAGAAACGATGAAATGGATTTTTCAGATCTTTACAATTGGGGAATTCCCACTCCTTTAAGCCTCGTTCAATGCGTGAAGGCAAGCCCAAAACTGAATATCGTTTCAAGCGGCGGAATAAAAAAAGCTGAAGACGTTGTAAAATCATTGTGTTTGGGAAGCAAAATGGCCGCAATTTCAGGCGTAATTCTAAAAGAACTGCTGCTTAACGGTTACGGGCAAAGCGAAAAATTCATGCATGAACTTCTATATAAAACAAAGATATTGATGCTGCTTACCGGCAGCAGAACCCTATGCGACCTGAAAAATGTCAATGTTTTCATCAAAGGAGATTTAAAAGATATTCTGGATGCAAACTTTCGATAAACATATATAGACAGCAAAAAATCCATTAAAACAAGTCTGTTCCAAAAGAGTACATGGTTTTTTATTGATTTAGCGCACCCTTTTTTCGAATGGACTTCTTCATATGGATTTTTATCAATCAAATCGATTTCAATATGAATGGTATTAAATGAGTTCTATTGCCAATTCGCTTTTCCCCTTATTGCTTCGCCCCAATAAGCCATGCTTCCAGCAATGCGCCGTACACAATGCCTGCCGCAAAGCTTATATGGTCGTGAAATCCTGTAGAACTGTAAAAGGCAAAGGAGACCAAAAGCCCCAAAACCGCCCCCCGCAAAATAGCCCTTCTTTTGTCTGCAACCTTCCACGGAGCTCCAACAGCAAGGCCGATAACAACTCGGTTGTACCATAGCGAGAACACAAAAACGGGTGATGCTGTAAAACCGGATCGCACATATGCGCCTACAACACAAAAAATTCCCAACAAAGCTCCGCCTATGAGAGCTTTTTTCATTCGTTTGCTCATCTCTGCTCCTTTTGGACCTCCTGCGATCCTTTTTTTTACACAAACATGTTGTTTCAAACATTTTATTCATCTTATGCAACGATATAATTCAACAATACCCATTTCCATGCTCTAAGACTCAAAAACCATTCACTCAATTCTATTGTTGCGCATGCAAATGATTCTCGGCATGCTATTTTGGAGCCTCATTTTAGGCGCTTCCCTCCAATAACTGTAAATCTAAAGACTTTACCCGTAATTCCATTCACTTTAAAATTAAAGCAAGCCATATTGAATAGATTTACATCTTTTCCTTTTGTCCTTTCAACAATCTCAATCACCATTATATATTGCAAACCGGCTTTTCCTATCCAGTTAATTCTATCACCACACAATTCCCAGCTATGTTTTATCGACAACTCTGAGCATTTTTGATTTATTGGGGTATAAATAATATACTTTAATGAGAAAGATTTTTTTGTTTTAAATCGCTTCAACCAAGCAAATAATCATTACCCGACCATTATCTTGCAACTCTGCAACCCTGTTTCATTAATCTTTTTAGACTGATTCAAGCAAAAGCCGGAAGGAGGAGTTATGCCAAGTGTCAAAGTGGACCAAAAAGCGCCGGATATCGAGTTGACTGATTACAAGGGAAACCGTTTTTCATTGAATGATTACCGCGAAAAGAAATGGCTGTTAATTGTGCTCAATCGAGGTTTCTCCTGACCATTCTGCCAAAGGCACATGGCGCAGTTGCGTCAGGAATATGAATCGTTTGCTGAAAGAGATACGGAAATTGTGGTCATCGGACCTGAAAACAACAAGGATTTTGCAGCATACTGGGAAAAACATGAATTTCCTTTCGTGGGACTTTCCGATGAATCGCACGCCGTCCTCAAATTGTATGGACAAGAAGTAAATCTATTTAAATTGGGGCGTATGCCTGCCCAAATGCTTGTTGACAAAAAAGGAATGCTTAGATATGTTCATTACGGCCACTCAATGAAAGACATTCCTGAAAGCAATGAAGTTCTTGAATTGATTGATAAAGGCTAATCCACATACAAAATAATGAAACTGGATAATTTTTTTAAAAAAGACTCCAATGACACAAGTCAGCTCGGATATGTTTTTGAATGCCCGAGCTGACTTGTGTCAACGCTGAAGCTCTTTGAATTGTATCTTTAAAAATCAAAATCAAGCTGCCCATGTGTCCAACTCAAATTTTTCTGTTGTCGTATGCCTAATGCAACAAGGCCTGTCTCTGCTTTTTTCTGCATTCCAGCATTCCAATGGGGCAATTTTTTCTTATTGCTCCAACATGCCTTCTCATGGCTTTCCATCTCTTTATCTGCCTGAAATCCTCGTCAAGCACATAAATGCCCTTTTGCATTTTGTCGTCAATAAATGCAATTTCGCCTTTCATGATTCAACATCACCTCTCATTTCAATCAAATCCACTGCAAATTACAATCTACTCATTCATCAAGCATTGATATTGTGGCTTCGTAATCATCCTAACTCTTCTGTACATCCTTTAACTCTTCATTTCTTATCTCTATCGTCATTTTTCCCGTATCCATTATTTGTGTTTTGTGAATAGTTCAATTGTCTTTTGGCAAAATAGTTCGTTTTCATTAATCCAAGGACTGTGTCCTGAATTTTCAAACCATATGAATTTTTTATCAGGTGCTTGGAGTTGAGTGTAATAATCTTCCGCGAGGTGTGTAGGTGCGTTGATATCGTGTCTGCCTATAAAAAAGTATACAGGTACATCAAGCTCACTATAATTCTCTCTTAAATCAATTTCATACAGCTGAGGATAAACATTCGAGAAAGTTGTAAGAACTCCCCTGAAGAAATTTATTTGATCCATTATACCGTATTCTGAAGAAGCCAAATCCGCAAATGTCTCATATCCCGCATTATGTATATTAGGATTATGTGCCATCTCACTGCTCAGGTACTGAAGGTATGCCGCTGCTTTTAAAGCCATGTTTTTACCGTAGTATGGTGGCAAACCAAGCTTTTTTAACTCTTCTATTTTATCAAGATCATTTTTTTCTTCGGCTATACTAAGCGCCAAATTATAGCATTCTTTTTCAGTTTCTTCAAAATCAACCATTTGTCCTGTACCGATAAATGCATAATAGTTTTCTGGAGTTTCCTCAATTAAGAATATTCCCAGGGCGCTTCCCCATGATTCACCCATCAGATATATTTTGTCCCTATCGAATCTTTCCAATAAATAATTTGTTAGTGCTGTTCCATCTTCAATATACGTTTCGGGTGTGATTTTATTTACTGGCAAAGCTTTATATGACTTTCCCGAACCGGGTTGCTCCCAATTTACAACAACAAAATCCTTTTCCAATTCCCCTAAATTTCTCCTTACTGCTCCTAATTGAGTTCCTCCAGGCCCTCCGGCAAGAAATAGAATTATTGGATTGTTTGAATCATTGCCTCTAATACTTACCCATTCTTCTCTACCGTTTACTTCTAGTTCTATCAATTCTGAAATTGAATTATCTGATTCACTTTCTATGCTTGGTGTCTCTACTAATATCTGAGATATGAAAACTATACCAACTGACATAAATGCAGATATCAAAAACAAGCGAAACACCCTTGTCCTATTCTTTCCAGTTTTCTCGAATTCCTTTGATTCTGTTTTTTTATACCATATTTTACCTGTCTGTACTAGAATTAATAATAAAGATATTGCTGTTGATGCTAAAAGCATCATAAAAATTACTGTTTTAATCATTTAATTGTCTCCTCGCATACTATATTTTGGGAATCAGAAGAATTCAATAATATAATAAATAATAACTAGCGTAAAGATTTTTGTGCAAATATCAGTATCAGCCCGTTAAAGAAATGCTTCCCAATATTCAGGAAGCATTTCTTTCTACTTATTATTTTTACACGCCGTGCTTTTTTTTGCAACAACCACCGTCCCCACATCTGCGAAGGCGATGTCATAAATTCTTGCATTAGTAAGTTGTCATTATTTAATCGTCTTTTCGTCCATCAGGATATTTTTTCCCTTTGAAAGCACCAGGTGCTCCAGTCTCAAAGTCATTGTTCATATATGCTACCACCTGATTCGTATCAAGAACTTTGGCAACAGTTCCGTTTGCAATGGTCAAGGCCGTCTCTTGGTTGTCCGTCGCTGTTGCAACCGCATCTCCAACAAGAACAGTGTCATAGCCTCGAGAACTGGCAGCATATGTTGTAGCCAGGATACACTCATCAGTCCATAACCCTGCAATCACAACTGTATCAATATCAAGGGCTTTAAGTTTCTCATCCAAATAAGAGTTCCCCTCATCATCAAAGGTCCAAAACATGTCAAGGTGCTGAGCATGATAGAACCAACCTTCAGCCAATTCACCATCATTTGGTTCTATTTCCGACAAAACCTTCAAACCGGCATCACCCTCAAATATATAAACAGCATTTTCAGGGCTTTCAGGATTTAATCCCCTTGGTCCATACCAACGGTCTTGAGCATTGGATATGCCATCGTCATACTGCCGACTCCAGACACTCCATGTAATGCAAACGCCTTCATGGGTAGACTTTTTAGCCCTAAAAGCCTCAACCAATTTAGAGAGATTGGGAAGAATGCCAGAAGCGTAGTCACGATATTCCTCCATACAATCATCAAGGAGAAGTGCAATTCTTCTGGGACGGTCAGCCAACTCCCATGACGCCCAAAAAGAAAGGGGCATGCCATATTCGCCTCCTGGAGTACTTTTAAAGTTTGGCATGGGTTCTTTAGCCACCGACATGTCACGATTTTTACATTCTTTTTTTAATGCTTCTTCCAATATTACAGCAGCATCGGGGTCGTTCTCATTTTTTCTGTAGACAACTTTCATCTCTTTATCCTCCTACTATACGTTATGGAATAATCACCGGTCAGCCCTTCAGAAAACATTTAATTATCTAATTAAATTATCCCATACTATATGGCTTCAAGCAAATATTTGAACCATTAGCATCTTTTAGATACATATACTTTTACAGGCTCTATGACAACTATCCTAACACATAAGGCCCTCTAATCCCACAGCAATGAAACCTGTATAGACTGGTGAGGCAAGATAGCAGTTAAAAGCGATTGCGGCTCCTACGATGATCATGATTGTCATCAACTTGCCGATGAAGTAATTTTTATGATTTTTATCGCCTGATTTGATATACTTGACTGTGAATGTAATCGCTGTTGCGGTTATAGCGCTTCCAATGGAAAGAAGAACTATGATACTCATCCTTTAAGCTGCGAAATAGGCATCGCTTTCCATGGATGTCCCATAGCGATATCCCCATGGGCACATCTCTTAGGAGTCCGAATAGTTTATATAATTTTGTCAGACAGATTACCAATAGGACTCTGCTGACTGTTTTCTTATTTGTCATTGTCTAAACACACTAATCAAATAGGAGAAGATCATGCGAAAAAATCTCAAAAAAATCGTCACCCACGGTTTCATCTTGTCTGTTGTCTCAGCCATTGTCACACTACTGAGTCTATTCATAACCAATAAGGGCTTCTACATTCTCAGTTATAAACCATTGGCAGTGATTCTCAGCTTCATACTTGTGCTGGGATTTAGCCTCTTGGTCTACATACTATCAAATATTATTATATCGGTTTTTATCACTTTTAACCTATTCTCTTCACTCAGTGTAGCCAGTCTAATCAAATATGAGATGCGGAATATCCCAGCCATCTTCAATGACTTCTTCTTGTTTGATGAATTCAACAAGCTGGGAGGTTATGTACATTTTTCAGAGTATATCCCGCAGATTGCATCCATAATTGCCTTGAATCTGATCTTCATCGCTTGTTTCATTGTAAGGTGGAAGAAGTTCGATTGGCGTAGCAATCGTTTCGTCAGACTACTTGGTGCAGGGCTTTCTTTCTTCTTGTTGGCTTCTTCACTGTATGCCATCAAGACTACACAAATGCCATTTGAGAAGTCGGGCCCCATCTATGTCTTCTCTGCAAGCATCTGGAACAAATCAGAATATGCTTTGACTGTTTTCGAAGAAGAGGATCTCGGTAAAATCATTGAAGAAAAAGATCCATCTGAAAAAGAAAATACTACAAGCTCCAATCAAGCCAATATCATCATCATCATGAATGAAGCCTTTTGGGACCTCTATCAACTCCCTGGTGTAACAATGAGCCCTAATCCTTATGAGAAATTCGACCAGATCAAACAAGAAAGTCTCTATGGGCGCTTTGAAGTCCCTGTCTTCGCCGGCGGCACCTGCAATACGGAGTTTGAAGTCTTATCCTCCATCTCCACACATATGTATGAGGAAGGACTCATGGTCTTCAATAATGAGATCCAGGGCCCTATCATCACTTTGGCAAGCATCCTGCGCAATCAGGGCTATAAATCAGTCGGCCTCCATCCCTTCTGTGGCTGGTACTACAACCGCAACTTGCTTTACTCCTATCTAGGCTTCGACAAATTCATCACCGCCGAGCATATCAGCGACTCCAAACTGAAAGGCTATTATATTTCAGATGACACGACCACAGATGTAATCATCGACCAGATAGAAGCAACTGAAAAACCCCTCTTTCTCTATGCCGTGACCATGCAAAATCACGGTCCCTACGATGATGGCCGTTTTGACAATCAGTCACTGGACATCAGTATCACAGGAGAGAATCTGGATGAGACAGCCCTCACACTGCTTGAAGTCTACGGCCAGGGCGTCTTTGATGCTGTAAACTCACTGCAAAAACTACTGGATTACCTGAAGGAATCAGATGAGGAGACTATCGTGGTTTTCTTCGGAGACCATCTGCCCCTCTTGGGACCAGATTTCAAAGTCTACCGTGACACTGGCTTCTTGGATGAAAGTGACAACTACATCCATAAGTACCTGCAAATGCGAACGACCCCATTTGTCATCTGGTCCAACTCAAGCAATGAAAGCCAAGACCTCGGTGTGATGGACACCATTTTTATCGGGCCATATCTCTTGAATAGATGTCAGCTGCTTATGCCGGACTACTACAAGAATCTCCTGGACATCTACGCCCATACCGATTTCATCAGTCCGGTCTTTCTAGAGAATGACGGAGGCTATCACTACCGTGACTCCAAAATCTATCATGCCATCTCCGACCCCATGGTAACCATACAGAAAGATATTATGTATGGCGACCGCCTCTATGAAAGTAACGCTAGCCAATGGCTGATTGAAAACAATTACGACTACAATCAGGACCTACGCAATATCCAGATTGAAAAAGTCTATGAAAAAGACGACCATCTGGTCGTCTCGGGTACAAATCTGTATTCAAAAGGTTTGGTCTTCATAGATGGTGATGCGGTGGATTTTTCATATCACTCAGGTAGCCTATGGATCGAGACAGCTGCCCTACCTGACACGGGGTCATTCTCCATCAGGATGGAGCTATTTGACACTATTGAGAAATCAATGGCCAAATCCAACACCTATGATTACATCAGGAAGCGTTAGCGGTCCCTTATCCCTATGTGTTAGGATAGTTGTCATAGAGCCTGTAAAGGTATATAGTATCTAAAAGATGCTAAAAGACCAGGAGGTTCTAATGGCAAAGTATAGCGAAGAATTCAAACTCAGTATCATCAAGCAAATACTACCACCCAAAACAAAAAAGTAATTCAAATCTCGAAAGAAACCGGAATAGCAGATCAAACTCTGTACAAGTGGAAACGAAATGCTAAGGCTAAAGGCATTGTCATAACAGATGAAGATGTAAAAGCCGAAAACTGGAGCACTCAAGATAAATTCATGATTGTTGTTGAAACAGCCTCTTTAAACAAGAAAGAGCTATCAGAATATTGTCGTCAGAAGGGCCTGTACACCGAGCAGGTTGAAGCATGGCGTGATGCCTGCATGCAAGCCAACGGCGGCCAACTTGCGTAAAACCCGATTTTCACATATGCGTCTCACTCCATAAACAGGCTCTTTGAAATGGATTTGATCGATCGCATTCTTGATTGCTGTTTCATCTTCCGACGGATTAATTTCAACAGGTTTATGATATGCAGTCGAGCGCGGCAATCCAATGAGTTCGCATTGCCTTTTGACCGTAAGCTTGCAATTATTCCAGTCATTCAAAAATCAGCTAAAATGCTAACTTTCTACCGTCCAACAAAAAATGATATGCTTCCTTTCAGTTACGACTACCCGACCATGTCTCACCCTATGGGATTATTATGCAGATATTTCAAAATCCACTGATGTAAGCTTATCCTCCCCCTCGAATAAGCACCAATTTTTGCTCTGAAAAACTCATTCTTTCTCAATCTTAATGATGTATGAATAATCCGAACCATTTTGAGCCAACGGATTGCTCACTAACCGCTGGATTCAATTTTTTCGTATTTTTAGAAGAATATATGAAATAAGATACGAAAAACCTAGAATTATGAATAGATACACCGGGATGAACAATAGTCCAATGGCTGCATTTGGATCTGAAGCAATCCAGGAATTGAAATCATGAAAAGAACAAAAAACTTGTTTGCCATATCTGTTTTATCCAAATTC
>CAZAFW010000036.1:13262-14616 GCA_964484935.1 uncultured Peptostreptococcaceae bacterium | reverse complement strand
GTCGGCTTTTTTCTTTTGTGCCGAAAGCTTTTATGATTGGCTTGCCAGGCAAAACAAGGGCAACCGGTTGACCCGAAAGGGTTGAAACATGGATAAAAGCATACAGGAAATGGTTTTGGAAACAGTAGGAGGCAAGGAAGACCACAGGGAAACGATTATAAACAGGCTTGAGCCGCTCGTTAAAAAATCCATCGGAAAGTTTTACTACGGGGACATGGATTATGAAGATCTGCTGCAGGAGGGCAGGCTGAGGATATTAAGCGAGATTGCACGCTTTGACCCGAAGAGGAATACCGTTTTTCTTGGGGTTGCAAAAAAGTCGCTCCAGTATTTGTATTGCGAGCTCAGGCGTCAAAGGGTTCCTCTTTGCTTCTTGAATGTTTGCGTTAGGACTGAAGGGGATTTGCGTGAGAAATTAGATCTCATAGAGGATTCGGTTGACACAGAGGAGATATGCCTGAGCAGGGAATTCGAAGGCATTCTGAAGAAAGCTTTTGAAGGGCTGTCTCGGGTTCACAGAGAGATTGTGTGCGACTATTATCTTAGGGGCATGACGCTCAGAAGAATCTCGACTGAAAAGAATATTCACTACATGACAGCTGTTCAAAGGAAGAGGAGGGCTCTTGAAGAATTGAGAAGCAATTTGGAAAAAATGAAATACGGTATATAAACAAGCCATGGAAGAATCATTTTAATAATAGACCGGGCCGGCCGGCAAAAAATCAGGAGGTGGTTTTAATGGCTGTAGTATCGCAAGCAAGAGAATCGAAGGTGAAAATCAAGTATATCAGCGGAATGGATGTGGAAGGCAACAACATAGTCAGGACAAAAACTTATTCCAACATCAAGGCCGCTGCGGCAGACGCCGATGTCTATGCGGTGGCTGATGCAATGATGGATCTTCAAACCAAGACGGTTGAGGAAATTGCAAGAGTCGACGAAGAAGAACTCGTAGAAGAATAGAAGGGGGTGTTGATGAATGAATGAAAAACTTGAAATGACTTTTAACAACAGTGCCGGAACAAGCACTAAAATATCTGTGGACAATCCAAGGGCTGATTTGACGGATGTCGAGGTACAAGCGGCAATGACCGCGATAGTAAACGCAAATATATTCAATAGCGCGGGCGGAGACCTTCTGTCATACAAGAGCGCCAGAATCGTAAGCACTACAGTAACTGAATTGTTCTAGAAAGTAGATGACAGATGACAGATATCAGATGTCAGGAAAAGATTGAAGAAAAAGGCAAAAGAACAGATATCAGATGTCAGGAAAAGATTGAAGAAAAAGGCAAAAGAACAGATGACAGATATCAGATGTCAGGAAAAGATTGAAGAAAAAGGCAAAAGAACA
>CAZAFW010000036.1:13056-13162 GCA_964484935.1 uncultured Peptostreptococcaceae bacterium | reverse complement strand
CAGATGTCAGGAAAAGATTGAAGAAAAAGGCAAAAGAACAGATGACAGATATCAGGAAAAGATTGAAGACAAAAGATTCAACAGCGTGCAGTTTGCAGCGAGCAGT
>CAZAFW010000036.1:0-12956 GCA_964484935.1 uncultured Peptostreptococcaceae bacterium | reverse complement strand
TCAGGAAAAGATTGAAGACAAAAGATTCAACAGCGTGCAGTTTGCAGCGAGCAGTAAAAGATTGAAATGCATTTATGTTTCAAAATGAATTTGGGCCTGTACTTGTTTTTTCTGCCCACTGTCCACTGTTTCGTGGCGGAAGGCGGTCTGTGATGGACCGCCTTTTGTCCATTATAAAAAAGAGGTGATTGTCAATGGACGAAATTTATGCGACTGTAGCGAATTTGGGATTCCCAATAGCCGTATCGGTGTATTTGCTTGTACGTATTGAGGGAAAACTTGAAAGGCTGACGGAGAGCATTCTTGAGCTTTCAAGAGTGATCAATATGGAGAGATAGGGAAGAACAGTTGAAAGTGGAAAGTGGAAAGTGGAAAGAAGAAAGTTGAAAGTAGTAAGTGGAAAGCGGAAAGAAAGTGCAAGTGCAAGTGCAAGTGCACTTGCAAAAGCAGAGAGCAAAAGAGATGAAAGAAAAAAATATCAGATATCAGATATCAGTAAAAATAAGGGCAAAGAAGTAGCAAAAGCAGAGAGCAAAAAAACGAAAAAGAACTAAAAAGGGACGCGCCTTTTGTGTACTTTCATTGCCGACTGCATACTGTCACTTGTCAGTCATAAGGAAATATAATTGTAGAGAGACAGAAGAGCAAAGCGCGCTAACCGAAATTTTGCACTTTGCTCTTGCTTTGTTTTTTGCCTTTTCTTTCAACTTGCTACTTTCCACTTTCTACTGCCCTTCTATTCAATCTTCGGGCATTAAAAGTGTGGCGAGTATGTCGAGTTTTTTGTCCATGTTGTCAAATGCGTCCTTTATGAAATCCACATTGTCGTCAACGGTCATCAGGTTGTCATCGATGTCGGTTGCCAGGTTTTCTATGGCATCGACTCTAAGATTCTTAGCGATTGTGTCCTTGAGGATTTCTGAAACGTCGGATTCGATTTTATCCAACTTTTTTTCTATTGCCTGCAAGCGTGCTTCAAGTGTACTTTCTGCCTTGTTCATTGCGTGATCCTCCTTTGTAAATAATTGACAAAGAACATATGTTCGATTATAATTATCGTATTATTATTTGAGGTGTTCAATATGAAAAAGAAAGGATTGAATTTTGATGATCCGGTATATCTGTTTCCCAAGTATGTCCCTTCAAGGGGTGGGGCCACAGATATCGCCTTTGCCGATAAAAGCGTAAAAACTGAATACAGAACCATGAAAACTGTTGTAAAGAACATTTTTTTCAATGCCTGCGTCGACAGGAAAGCCATGAGAAGCATGGGCAGCGATATTACAGGAAGGAAAAACTTGGTTCCGCTTCTTGTAAACTCGAGAATACTTCTTGTTCCTTTCAAGATGAGAAAGCCACTTGTCCGGGGCGATGTCTGCTACGGCTATGCCAATTATTTTGCCATTGAAGAAATAAGCGAAGACGGCAGGTGTTGCATTATACGCTTTTTCAACGGGCTGACAATTCCCGTGCTTGGTTCTGCGGAATCTGTAAGGAAGCTCAACGGCGACGCTTCGCTTATTGCCAAGTCGGACATCGTGAAACCCTTCGGCTGCCCGGAAAGCCGTTCATCTAATAATTATTTCTACGGAGAGGAAGGAAATCCTGCAAGCAAATCCGACATAGAGGAATTAAAGAAAGAATTGTGGACCATAAGGGAAGTCCTGGGATTATGAATCGATGACTTACGGGAAAGGAAAATGCCCTTTGGTATGGTAGAATGTAGAAGAGAAGAAATTAAAACAAGCAGAGCGTATGAAAAAGTCTATAACTTAAAGAAGCGGGCCTCATGCAGAATGCATTGATAAATGACTGCGGCGGCTTCCTGGCATAGGAGAAAAAATGTCCATAGAAATCGAAGGCGTAATAAAGGAAATAAAATTCCATGCGGACGACACTGGCTACACTGTGGCCCTGTTCGAGTCCGACGGAGAGCCGCTGACTGTTGTGGGGGCTCTGCCTTCTGTGCATGAGGGAGAGCATTACAGGCTAAAGGGCGACATGGTCTACCATCAAAGGTATGGGGAGCAGTTTAAGGCCGAATTGGCCGAAAAGGTCATGCCTGACACCGAAAACGGCATAGTGAATTATCTGTCGTCCGGCTTGATAAAGGGCATAGGCCCCAAGCTTGCTGAGCGGATTGTGGAAAAGTTTGGCGTCGAGACAATGAACATTATAGGATACTCTCCTGAAAGACTGAGGGAAGTAAGTGGCATAGGAAAGTCCAAGCTTGAAAGCATACTTGTGTCGTTTGAGGAACAGCGGGAAATGCAGGAAGTCATGATAGGGCTCCAAAAATACGGTATTTCGACAGCATACGCTTTGAAGATATACAAAAAATACAAGGACGAGGCATTGTCGATAATGTCTGAGAATCCATACCGCATAGCCGATGAAATAAGCGGAATAGGCTTTCGCCTGGCCGACCGGATTGCAATGAAGATGGGCGTTGAGCAGGACGATCCGGGAAGGATAGCTTCGGGCATAAGATATGTGCTCAATACTTTCCAGCAGGAAGGCCATACATATGCGGGAAGGAAAGAACTTATAGAAAAATCGGCGGAAATGCTGTCGGTTTATCCTATGCAGGTTGAGGACATGATTTTGGAGATACTCGTCAAGGGAGATGTCTTCGTCGAGGACGTAGGCGGAGAGCAGGCCGTATACGGACAGATGTATCATGTAGCCGAGACGGGGGTTGCGAGGATGCTGACGGATTTGGCATTGGCGAATTACGTCAATCCCGGGATAATGGTGGAAAAGGAAATCAAGAAACTTGAGAGCGATGAAATTTCACTCGCCGAAAAGCAGAAAATGGCTGTGAAAAGGTGCATAGAGAAGGGCCTTGTGGTCATTACCGGAGGACCGGGAACCGGTAAGACGACTACAATAAATTCCATAATAAAGATATTCTACAGAAACGGACTGAAGGTAACACTTGCAGCCCCGACGGGCAGGGCGGCAAAACGGATGAGCCAGGCGTCGGGAATGGAGGCCAAGACAATCCACAGGCTGCTCGAGTATGCGCCGTCGATGGATGATCGCATAATGATGTTTGGAAGAAACGAGGGCAACCCTCTTAAGGCGGATGTGGTGATTATTGACGAGGTTTCGATGGTGGACGTGTTGCTGATGTATCATCTTCTCAAGGCCATAAAGCCGGGGACAAGGCTCATATTGGTGGGAGACGCCGACCAGCTTCCCCCTGTGGGGCCAGGTAATGTGCTCAGCGATGTGATTGAAAGCGGGATTATACCGGTGGTCCGTCTGGACGAGATATTCAGGCAGGCGAGCGAGAGCATGATTGTTCTTAACGCCCACAAGATAAACAACGGCGAGTATCCTGTAATGAACCTTAAGGACAAGGATTTTTTCCACATAGGGAAAAACACTCCGGATGAAATTTTAAAGACAATGGAGGAGCTGGTGAGCGACCGGCTGCCGAAGTTCAACGGATACGATCCGATGAAGGACATTCAGGTCTTGACGCCGATGAAAGGCGGAATTGTCGGGACAAAGAACCTGAACGTTTCACTCCAAAGGATACTCAATGAGCCGTCTCAATTAAAGAATGAAAGAAATACGGGCGATAGAATATTCCGCGAGGGCGACAAGATAATGCAGATAAGGAACAACTACAACATAAAGTGGAAGTCGACGGACGGCCTGAGGGAGGGCGAAGGGGTCTTCAACGGGGACATAGGATTCATTTCCAGGATAGACAACGATTCTTCCACGATGGAAGTAATTTTTGACGAGGACAGGAAAATAAGGTATGACTTCGCAGACCTGGACGAGCTTTTGCATGCATATTGTGTGACCATACACAAGAGCCAGGGAAGCGAGTTTCCCGTGGTTGTGATTCCGCTCAGCTGGGCCCCGCCAATGCTTCTCAACCGAAACCTCATATATACCGGAATAACCAGGGCAAAGGAACTTGTTGTTCTTGTAGGCCAGAAAAAGTATCTGCATTGGATGATAAAGAATGAAAAGGGCATGAAAAGGAATTCGGGGCTGCTTTGCCGTTTCAAAAAAGTGGCGGAGTTTATTGAAGAGGGTGAAGGGGAATGAAAAGAAGCTGGATCGATTACATGACAAACTTGGTATTCCCTCGCAACATACATTGCCTTTTGTGCGGACGCCAGATACTTCCGGACGAGAAATACTCCATCTGTTGCCTGTGCCGCGAAAAAATGACCTTTCTGTTTGAAGAGAATTGCTGCAAGCGCTGCGGAAGGCCCATTTCATACAAGGGGGAGGAAGGCTTTTGCCTTGAATGCGCAGGGCAGGACCTGTCCTTTGATAAGGCGGTTAGCTGTCTTTTCTACGACGATTTTTCCCGCAAGCTGATTTTCCAATTGAAATACGGGAAGAAGGAGTATTCTGCATTCCACATGGCCGAAATGTTAAGGGATAGGCTCGAGGATTCGAAGGCAGGTCTCTTTGATTGTATTGTTCCGGTCCCTCTCCATGTCAAGAGGGAGCGGGAAAGGGGATTCAACCAGGCTTTGCTTTTATCGGAAGCTCTGGGCAAAATGCGTGGAGAGCCGGTTTTGAAAGAAATTCTTTTCAGAGAGAGGCAAACCGCCGACCAGACCAATTTGGGCAAGAAGGAGAGGTTTAAAAACTTGAGAGGCTCATTCGCGACAAGAGGAGAAGATGAAATCAAGGGGAAAAGGATTCTTCTGGTAGATGATGTCGTAACTACGGGAGCCACTTCAAACGACTGCACCCGGGCACTCATGGATTCCGGAGCGGGCTCGGTTTTTGTTGCGACGGTGGCATGCAGATGAAAAGGTAATTTTACATATAAATTTTTTTTATTCAAGAATACGGAAAAAGCACAAGGGGATTATTCTTTTGCATCAATGGCGATGCAAAGGAGTTTGATTTTTTGGCCGTTATCTAGTTTCAGGAAAAATCATTTGGGTAAAAGTAAATTAACAAATCAATATAGAAAAGCATTGGAAGGGGATGAAGTTTATGAGAATCACTGTAAGTGGCAAGAACATCGACATAACGGACGCACTGAGGGACATGGCTGAAAGCAAGCTTGAAAAAATCGACAAACTGTTTAGTAGCGAGGTTGATGCGCAAGTCACAATGAGCGTTGAAAAAAATCGACAGATTGTGGAAATTACGATTCCCCTGAAGAACGGAGTTCTTCTCAGGGCTGAGGAAGCTACAGGCGACATGTACACTTCTATCGATAAGTCAATCGAAAAACTCCACAAGCAGCTTGAAAAGCAGAAAACCCGCATAGAGAGGCGGTACAGGGGCCATGAAAGCATAAGGCTTGAAAATATTCCGGATGTTGAAGAAGCCGAGAAAGGAGAGTTGAAGATTGTAAAGACAAAACGTTTTCCGGTCAAGCCCATGGATCCGGAAGAAGCTGTTCTTCAGATGGAGCTTTTGGGACACAGTTTCTTTGTATTTGGAAATTCGGAGAGCGACGAGGTCAATGTGGTATATAAAAGAAAAGATGGAAATTACGGCTTGATTGAGCCGACGATATATTGAGTTTTAATGGTCAAGCGCCTGGTTTTTACAAATCAGGCGCTTTTTGCGCATAAAATACAAAAATAATGAAAAATTTATTAATAAATCAAAGGAATATCAAGGATACGTGTAGAATGGATATAATTGGTGCGATAGTTATATTTTTTGTTCATAAGGCGCCGACGGGGGTGTTGACATGCAGGTAAAGGGAATAAAAACAAAGGAAATAGAGGAGACTATAGGTAGTCTGCCGGATGTGATTTCATGCAAGGTGATAGCCGAGGAAGATTTGATTACAGAGGTCCATGTGTTGGCTGAAAATTCCAGAAATGCAAAACAGATTTCCAGGGACATACAATCTGCAGTAATATCAAAGTTCGATGTTGATTTGGATTATAAGAAAATTTCGGTGGCACAGATAGATTTCCAGCAAGATTGGGGTAAAAGCTCAAGACCCGAAATAAAGAGTGTAGGCTTCAGTATCGGTGGAAACATAGCGGAAGTGTCTGTAGAGCTTTTGGATTGTGAAGAGATTTATGTAAGCAAGGCTTCCGGTTTCAATACACCAAGAAATGTGCATCGTCTTTTGGCCGAGGCTACAATAACTTGCATCAACAATATGATTAAAACTGAAAGCAAGTTTATTTTGGAAGGGATTCGCAAGATAAGACTAGTGGAAGAAGATGTTTTTGTGGCTGGAGTAAGCCTTATGGCTTCTTCGCAGGAAATATTCCTGTCGGGTACGGCGGTTGTCCGTAAGGACGAGAAACAAAGCGTCGTAAAGGCCGTTCTTGATGCTATTAATCGCAAAGTGATGAAACCCAATTGATTTGATAGTGACGAACCGGCTCAAATTATTATTTTTCAAAATTCTTTTTACATAAGCGTAGCGAAATAGCCTGTTCAAGTTAGCGGAGCATAACAGAGCATACTTGAAAAGGAGGCTATATTGTGAAAAGATTAATGGTATTATTCATGTCGCTGCTTTCACTCGTGTTGGCAGGCGGAGCTCACTGGGGCTGGAGATAACTAGAAACAAATGAAAAAAGCCGGTTCGTTATTATAGATGTATTAATGAACATAATCAAGGTAAATGTTGCTGGCAATATGCAGATAGAAAGCTGAAAACGTGGGAGAACATCATGAAAGATTTAAAGTTAAAGAGCTATACAACTGCCATAAGCCTTGTGGGTCTGGTTACCCTGGTTGCAAGCGCTTTGCACATAGCAAAGGCTGACATGTGGTTTGAATTGCTCTATTTTGTTTTTTTGGCTGTATTGACCGAGTCGATGCCTATAATAATCAACAAATCGACATTCATTTCCCTGGGATTTGCAATAGGTTTGGCATCAATGCTCTTGTTTGAACCTTTGGTTGTTCCCATGGTAATAGCATTGGGGACGATTCTCAGAGTCGAAAAGATCGACGGCAAAAGCCACCATATTTTAAACACTTCTTTTCAAAAAAGGTTCTTCAACGGTTCGGCATATGCAATAAGCGCCGCTCTGGCCAGTTACGGATATGTTTACGGAGGTATGCTCTTTCCAAACATGAATATCGGAGGATTCAGCGTACTTGGCATCATGATTGCAATACTTGTCTATATTTTTGTAAATACTATAATGTATATGGTTTTGTTCTCATTTTTTGAGGACTCGACCGTACTTAGCCTTTTGAGGCAAAACCTTTGGGTTGCCAAAAATTTCATAGCCATAGCTCCTCTTGGAGTCCTAATGGCAATAGCCTACAGCTATTACGGTTGGTTCGCCCTTATTCTTTTCTACGGACCTCTCCTACTTGCAAGGTATTCTTTTATACTTTATCTTGATATGAAAAATGTTTATCTGGAGACAATAAAAGCCTTGTCCAATTCTGTTGACGCCAAGGATCAATATACAAACGGACATTCGCAGCGCGTGGCCCACTACGCCCTCAGGATTGCCGAAGAAATGTCGCTTGCCCCTTGGCAGCTTGAAAACATAAAAATAGCGGCTACTCTCCATGACATAGGGAAAATAGGCATAAGGGACAGCATACTAAACAAGCCGGGCAAATTGACCGCGGAAGAGTATGAGGTCATAAAAAACCATCCCCGAATAGGGGCCAACATTCTTGACGAGGTAAGATTCCTCAAGGGAGTTTCCGAAATTATACTTCACCATCACGAGAGATTCGATGGAAGGGGATATCCGGACGGACTGGAGGGAAGTCAGATATCAATTGAGGACGCCGTTTTGTCAGTTGCCGACACATACGATGCGGTCACTACGGACCGCCCCTACAGAAATGCCCTCAGCCACGAAGAGGCAATAGAAATAATACTTTCCGAATCGGGCAAGCAGTTCGCGCCCAAGGTGGTAGAGGCCTTCAGACTTATCGTGCAGAACAAGGATTCCAGGGAGCGTTTTTTGAATGTTGGGTGAATCGGTGTTTCTGGGACTTCTGGCCGCAACCTTTAAAAACGGCAACATGCGTTTCTTGAGATACGTCAATGTCCGATATTTTTGGTTGCCCATAGCGGCTTTCATGCTTGAAATTGCAAGTGAAATCATCGTGAGCCAAAACCTTTTGGGCTTGCGTTTATTTTGGAACGAATATTATCTCATAGTTCAGATAATAATATATACAATGCTGGTTATATTCTGCTACCATAATATTGACAGGCGGATTTTCACATTGATACTTGTCGGTATACTGCTTAATTTTGCAGTTATATCGTTTAATGACGGAAAGATGCCTGTGGATGTTGAAGGAGCCTTGTCCGAGGGTTACAGCGTAGAGGTCGAACAATTGTCAAGAGGCCTAATTGCAGGGCATGATGTTCTTGACGAGGAGACAACGCGCCTTAAGATATTGGGGGATGTCATACACATTCCGCCCCCATATCCTTTTCCAAAGACAATAAGCCTTGGAGACATAGTCTTATCCGTGGGAGTTTTTTTCTTCATATTCAATTCACACAAAAGGAGGAAAACAATTGTTCGTTGAAAGCGTTGTCATAGGAATAATAATAGGAGTCGTACAGCACGGAAGATTGACAAACATAGGAATAACAAGCATACGGGGATGGTATCTTATAATAGCGGCTTTGCTGCTTAGCATATCTCCCATGTTTTCAATAAACAGTCCTTTTTTTGACGATTTTGGAGTTTATATTTATTTGTTTTCGCTGCTTGTGATGTTTGCCGTTGTGCTTTGGAATCTGGACAAGAAAGGCTTTTGGATAATAGCCGTGGGGGCCGGCCTCAATTTGCTGGTGATAATGTTGACTGATTTTAAGATGCCGATTTACATGGAGGGTCTTCGCATAGCGGGACTTGACGGAATGATAAACGGAATAAAGTCGGGAGAAATAATAAATTATGTGTCTATAGAGAGCTTGGACTCGTGGTCGCGCTTTATGGGCAAGCTTATAGTGCTTCCCAAGCCCTATCCGCTCGCTAAGGTAATCAGCATAGGGGACCTTTTGATGTCGCTTGGAATAGTTTTTTACCTCAGGGGCGAAATGGTCAAGAAATACCGATTTTCAAAGAGCCGAATGGTTACCCCAAGATACAAAAGAAGATAGAATTGAACGGGCCGCCCTCCTAGGCGGTCTTATTTTTGAAGGAAGCCTCAAGAAATGATATAATGTTATGAAGTGTGCGAAAGGAGATGGGCCAATTGGGACTTATCAATATGATTGTAGGGAGCATAAACGACAGAGAAATAAAAAAACTGATGAAAATAGTCGACAAGGTTGAAGCTTTAGAGCCTCAGGTCAAGCCCCTAGACGATGAAAGCCTAAAAGGAAAAACAGATGAATTCAGAAATAGAATAGCAAACGGAGAAACCCCCGACGATATTCTGCCGGAGGCATTTGCAGTTGTGAGGGAAGCGGCGGTCAGGACGGTGGGAATGAGGCATTTCCCTGTTCAGATCCTTGGCGGCATTGTTCTCCACCAGGGAAGGATAGCAGAGATGAAGACAGGCGAGGGAAAAACCTTGGCGGCCACTCTGCCGGCATACCTCAACGCCCTGGAAGGAAAGGGAGTCCATGTTATAACTGTAAACGACTATTTGGCTTCAAGGGACAAGGCGTGGATGGGAAGAATCTATGAGTTCCTTGGACTCACCGTTGGATGCCTTGTGCACGGAATGGACGACAAGGAGAAAAACGACGCATATTCATGCGACATAGTCTACGGAACAAACAACGAATTCGGTTTCGACTATCTCAGGGACAACATGGTCATATACAAAGAGGGCATGGTCCAGAAGCAGCTTAATTTTGCAATAGTGGACGAGGTCGACTCCATACTCGTCGACGAGGCAAGGACTCCGCTAATAATTTCCGGCGCAGGCAACAAGACGACCGAGCTCTACATCGCTGCTGACAAATTCGCATCGGGCCTGAAAAACGAGAGGGACTATGTGCTCGATGAAAAAGCGAGGACCGTAATTCTTACAGACGACGAGGGGATACCCAAGGCCGAGAAGTTCTTCAAGATAGAAAACCTTGCAGACCCTGAGAACATGGAGATTTCACACCGCATAAACCAGGCTCTGAGAGCCTACTCGCTTATGAAAAAAGACAGGGACTACGTAATCAAAGACGGAGAAATACTGATTGTAGATGAATTCACCGGGAGGCTAATGCTTGGAAGACGCTACTCAAACGGACTTCACCAAGCAATAGAGGCCAAGGAAGGCCTAAAGGTAAGGAAGGAGTCCCAGACCCTTGCCACCATAACTTTGCAAAACTACTTCAGGATGTACAAGAAGCTCTCCGGCATGACAGGTACCGCAAAGACGGAAGAGGACGAGTTCAAGGAAATATACAACATGGACGTAGTCGTAGTGCCTACCAACAAGCCTATTAAAAGGGACGACATGCCTGATGCCGTATACAAGTCCATTGAAGGCAAGTTCAGGAACGTTGTAGAGGAGATAGCCGGGAGGCACGAGACTGGCCAGCCTGTGCTCGTTGGAACAATAGCAATAGAGACATCTGAGTTTATAAGCGCCATGCTTAAAAAAAGAGGCATACAGCACGAGGTTCTAAACGCCAAGCAGCACGAGCGCGAGTCCGAAATAGTCGCCCAGGCAGGGAGATACGGCGCTGTAACCATAGCCACTAACATGGCCGGTCGTGGAACTGACATAGTCCTCGGCGGAAACGCCGAATTCATGGCAAAGAAGGAAATGCGAAAGCTCGGATACGACGAGGAAACAATAAATAGAGCCACTGGAGTAATAGAATACAAGGACGAGGAATCCGTCGATGCCAAAAGAATCTACGACGACATATATTCCAAATACAAGAAGGACATAGACGCAGAGGGCGAAAAGGTTAAAGCTGCAGGAGGACTCCATATACTGGGAACGGAGCGGCACGAGTCCAGGCGGATAGACAACCAGCTCAGGGGCCGTTCGGGGCGCCAGGGAGACGCGGGTTCGTCCCAGTTTTTCATATCGCTTGAGGACGACCTCATGAGGCTTTTCGGAAGCGACAGGATACAGGGAGTCGTTGACAAGCTTGGCATGAGCGACGACGACGCCATAGAGGCTTCCATCCTTTCCAAGTCCATAGAAGGCGCCCAAAAGAAGGTGGAGGGAAGGAACTTCTCCATAAGGAAGCACGTTCTCCAGTACGACGATGTCATGAACAGGCAGAGGGAGATAATATACACAGAACGCAGAAAGGTGCTTCAGGGCGAAGACCTGAAGGAATATGTCTTCTCCATGATAGAGAAGGTTATAGACGATGCCATAGCCGTGCATACGGTGGGTTCCGAATATCCCGAAGAGTGGGACATGGACGGGCTGAAGGAAAAGCTCAAAGCCATCTTCATGCCCGAGGAGAACCTCGAGTACGAAGACATCGAAAAGCTTGACAGGGAGACCCTTAGGAATGACGCTCTCGGAGTGGCGACCGAAATGTATGCCAAGAAGGAAGAGGAAATAGGTTCCGAGAAGATGCGTGAGCTCGAGAGGGTCATACTTCTCAGGGTAGTCGATTCCAAGTGGATAGACCACATAGACGCAATGGACCAGCTCAAGCAGGGAATAGGACTCAGGGCCATAGGAAACGAGGATCCCGTCAGGGCATACCAAATGGAAGGCTTCGACATGTTCGACGAGATGATAAGAAGCATCCAGGAGGACATGGTAAGGTACATGTTCCACGTAACCATAGAAACCAAGACGCAAAGGAAGCAGCTTGCCACCATAGAGGATGAAAAAGGCAGCGACCTGGACTACAAGGAAGGAATGAGGGCCGGAGTCCCCAACAGCGCTCCGAGCAGTGAAAAAGCCAAACCCTTCGTGTCCGGCAAAAAAGTGGGCAGGAACGATCCCTGCCCCTGCGGAAGCGGAAAGAAATACAAGAAGTGCTGCGGGAAAGACAAATAGCAATAAAAAAAATATCCGACATTTTGGAGGTGTTGACCATGCTTATGCTCGAAACGAGCATGGCCGAACTCAAAGGAATGGAAGAAATCTTCGACGATTTGAGGGTTTCCCTTTGACCTGGCCAGCCTAAAAGAAAAAATAGCCGAAATTGACAAATTGATGACGGCGCAAGACTTCTGGGACGATCACGAAAAAGCCCAGACGGTTATGAAGGAATCAAAGATAGTAAAAGACAAAATAGAGTCATACGAGAAACTGCACAGCAAGTGGGAAGACCTTTTGATACTCACGGAGATGGCTATCGAGGAAGAGGACGATTCCGTCGAGAAGGAAATTCAAAACGGGCTTGTGCAACTGAACAAATCCCTCGAAAAGCTCAGGCTCAAGACCCTTCTAAGCGGAGAGTACGACCTTAACAGCGCAATACTCTCGATACACTCGGGAGCGGGAGGCCTCGATGCACAGGACTGGGCCGAGATACTGCTTCGGATGTTCACGCGTTGGGCCGAGAACCAGGGATACGGTATGGAGACACTCGACTACATTCCGGACAAGGAAGGCGGAGTCAAGTCCGTTACTCTAAGGATCAAGGGCGACTACGCCTACGGATACCTTAAATCCGAGAAAGGCGTGCACCGCCTGATAAGGATGTCGCCATTTGACACATCCGGAAAGAGGCACACATCCTTCACATCGGTAGACGTTATGCCGGAGCTTCCGGACGATGCCGAAATAGACATAAACACAGCGGACCTTAAGATTGACACATACAGGTCTTCGGGAGCCGGAGGCCAGCACGTAAACAAAACCGACTCGGCAATCAGAATAACCCACCTGCCTACAGGGATAGTCGTGCAGTGCCAGAACGAACGGTCCCAGCACCACAACAAGAACACCGCGATGCGAATGCTGATGGCAAAGCTCATAGAACTTCAGGAAACCGAGCACAAGGAAAAGATAGAGGACATACAGGGCGACTATTCCCAGATAGCCTGGGGAAGCCAGATAAGGACCTATGTATTCCATCCCTATACAATGGTCAAGGACCACAGGACCGGAGCCGA
>CAZAFW010000035.1:0-14645 GCA_964484935.1 uncultured Peptostreptococcaceae bacterium | reverse complement strand
TCATATCCTCATATCAGCGCCTTGAATTAAAAGTTTCTCTGCCGTTTGATATATTTTTTTATCTTTTTTTTATATGCATTCTAATAGACGCCTTGAACTAATTGGCTTCTCGTCCGTTTGTATTATATTAAAATACGCTCCTATCATGCTCTCACGTCAGCGCCTCGAATTAGAAACTTCTCTGCCGTCTGATTATTTTATGGTTGATTGGAATTTTGTTTTCACCGAAAACTGCACGCTAATAAACGCCTTGAGCCAGACGTTTCTCTGCCCTCTAATTTATATATACAATTATATTTTGGCAAACTTTTTATTCATGGGTTTTTCGTTGCTAAAAAGCAATAAAAAGCATAAATTAGAACGTCAGAAAATCAGAATCTGAAAACACAGCAACACACGCCTCGAATCCAAATTGGAATCGAGGCGTGTCATCTTTATGCTATTCAGTTTATAGCTGCTTGTTATTCAATACTCTCCAATTTTCACTCTGCTGTATTAGTCACATTTCCGTAAGTATCCAAAAATAATTGCGCAGGGGGTGTCTGCGATGAAAACTGCATCGGGGAAAGAACTGCCGCATAACTGCCTGCATTTGTTATAACAATCACATCTCCACATTCCAATTTGGGCATAAGTATATCCTTGGCAATAACATCTGCCGATGTGCATAGATTGCCGACAAGTGTAACCATTTCCTGCTCAGACTCATCGTTAAGTGCAATAAAGTCGTATGAATCCTTTCCTGAAAACAGAGGTTCACATCCACGGGGATTTTGATCATATGAATAGCTTGCGATAAGCTGGGCTATCGACGGTCTCATAAACCCGTTCAACGTATTGTTAAGGATGACAAAGGTCTTTCCATATGATTGTTTCCAGTCAAGGACTTTGGTAACATATACACCGCATTTTGTAACGATAAAACGCCCCAACTCGATGAATATTTTTGCATCCGGCATCTTTTCTTTAAAGGTCCCGACAAGTTCCGCTGTAGCTTTACCTAGTGCGACCGTATCAAGCGGGTTGTCGCTTTGCCTGTAATCAGTGCCGATTCCCGAACCCAAATTCACAAACTTGAATTCGGCGCCAAGCTTTTTTTGTATTTCAGCCGAAATGTTTAGTATGTTCCTGTAATAGGTCTCCAAAACCTCCGCCTTCAATTCCTGGCACGAAAGGTGAATATGTATTCCAACAATTTTCACGTTTTTCAATTCCTTGAGAAGCTCTGCATTTTCAAAGATGCTTTTCTCGTCTATTCCAAACTTCAATGGAACTCCCTCTCTCGAATAAAATCCGAAATCCGGATTTACACGCATCCCTATTTCTTCTACAAACCCCTTTTCCTGGGCGATTTCTTGTATCTTCAAAATTTCATTTATGCTGTCCGCAACTATTACAGCAACATCCATCGCTTCACGAATATCGCTAAGACTTTTTCCGGAGGCCGAGTAGTATATTTTTTCCTTTGGCAACCCGTAATTCTTGCCCATCATCACCTCTGCAAGGCTTGCAGAATCGGAACCGAAGCCTTGTGAAAACACAGTTTCCACAACCCTTTTATTCGAATTTGTCTTGTTTGAATATAATAGTTCTACATTCTCAAAATCTCTTTTTAATTGCCTTGCGTATTCAACAATCCTGCTCTGGTCGTACAAATAAAAACTGTCAAATTTTTTGGCGCTTTCAAGTACTGCTTCTTTATTAAACATTCCAATTTCGCATCCTCTCTTTTCAATCAATTCGATTGTCTTCCATCAATCATGCCCTGTGCAACTCATATCTCGCTGAAAGGTCGAGAAAAATCATAAGAATATAGGCATTGATTGGCATCATAACAAGCTTTGCAATCATTCTAGGCGCTAGCAAAACCATGAAGGCCTTGCCTGTCAGCATTGAAAGCCACAAGGTGTTAAACGTCATATCAATCGACAATGCAATGAAAACAAAAAGTACTCCGCACCACTTGTATCCTATTTTCAGTTTTTTTCTTACTCGTCCATGCAGAAAAAGCCCTCCCATGATACCAATTAAGGCAAAGCTTATTGTAAACCCCGGAAAATAGGGCCCTCCGGTTGAAAATACCATAAATGCAAGCAAATCGTATACTGCTCCAAAAATTCCGCCTGCGGCCGGTCCATATAATACACCAGTCGCCGCAACTATTACGGACATGAACCCTATCCTTATCCCAAAAACCCCAAAAATCGGTATGTAAACCGCAATTCCTTTCAAGGCAATTGCAAGTGCAAGCAAAAGTCCCATCCTTGTCAATTGTCTAGTATCTTTCATACAAAAGACCTCCTTTTAGATTGTTGTCACAAAAGGGAGCCTTTCTCCTTTATGTAACAGCGGATGCGAATACATGTCGCAGCCATAGGCTTTCTCCACGAGGCAACTTCCCATCCCATGGTCTTTACACATGCATCCCACTCTGTTTTACTTTTTTATTATTGCCATAAAAGCAACAATAATTCTTATGACCAGACTTTCCCTAGCCGCTTATGCTCAATCTCATTCTTTTGGTATGCATATGCATACCAATATGCACCCGGGATCAATATCGCTCCGCCGATTATGTTTCCTATTGTTACAGGAATGAGATTGGTCATCCAAATCTGTTCCCAGGAAATGTTCATTCCCAAGAATTTGCCAAGGGGAATGAAGTACATGTTTGCAACGCTATGCTCAAACCCCGAAAGAACAAAGAGCATGACGGGGAACCACATTGCCAGTATTTTGCCGGATATGTCTTTTGCTCCTGCCTGCATCCATACGGCAAGTACTACAAGCACGTTGCAGAATATGCCTCTTATGACTGCCTGAGAAAGGGTAAGGGATAGCTTTCCGCTTGCTATGGCAAGCGCTTTTTCGCTCATGGCCTCCGGCGCGTACAGGCCCGATTTTGCAAGCAGAAGTGCAAGGAGCACCGATCCTATGAGGTTTCCCGCATATACTACTGCCCAGTTCCGCAGCATCTTACCTAATGTTGTCTTTTTGTCCATTACTGCAAGACTTATGAGGCAGTTGCCTGTGAAGAGTTCTGCTCCGGCTATTACTACCAGCATTATTCCAACTGGGAATACGGCTCCTCCCAGAAACTTCGCCAGGCCAATGTCTACATTTTTGCCTAGTGTCTGTACTATCATTATATCTGCATGGGCCCCAAGGCCTATGAACATGCCGGCGAGTATTCCAAGAAGCAGCATCTTCCCTATTTCAAGGTTGGCTTTTTTCTTACCTATTCCTATCCATGCCTGGGTTATTTGACCCGGCGTCAAGAATAATTTTTCCATTGGTTGTCTCCTTAAATGCCACTTTGCAGTTTACACGCTTTTACAAGGTGTTTTGCAAGGACCGATGTTGTGACTGATCCCACTCCTGCGGGTACTGGCGTAATCATTGATGCTTTTTCTATGCAGGATGCGGTGTTGGCGTCTCCTACCAGCTTTCCTTCTTTGTTTACGTTTATGCCTACGTCTATCACTATTGCGCCTGTCTTTATGTATGACGCGTCTACCATTTCGGCTCTGCCTACGGCTGCCACTAGTATGTCGGCTTCTCTGCATATGCCTGGAAGGTCATTTGTTCTTGAGTGGCATATTGTTACTGTTGCGTTTTCTTTTAGCAGAAGCATTGCTGCGGGTTTGCCAACCACCATTGATCTTCCCACTACGACTGCTCTTTTGCCTTTCAGGTCAACGCCGTAGTACTTCAGCATCTCCATTACTGCTGTTGGTGTGCATGGTGGAAAACCGGTCTCGTCTCCTTCTGTGACTTTTGCCACGTTTACGGGCGAAAAGCTGTCCAGGTCTTTTTCGGGAGATATGATGTGTTTTACTGCGTTTTCGTCTATTTGCTTTGGGAGTGGCCTGAAGACTAGTATCCCGTGGACGCTTTTGTCTCCATTTATTTGTGTGAGTTTTGTTATGAAGTCTTTTTGGGATATGTTTTCTTCAAATTCGAATACTTGAGCTTCAATTCCGCATTTAGCCATTCTCTTTAGCGCGCCTCTTTCGTATGCAAGGTCGCTTTCGTTTTTACCGACTCTTACTACCCCAAGTTTAGGAAGGATATTTTTTCCTTTGAGTTTTATTACTTCTTCTATCAGTTCTTCTGTTATGGAATCCGCTACGGGTTTCCCTTTGATTAGTATGCCCATTGTTTTCTCCCTTGCCATGTCTAGCAGTTCATTTTCTCTATGACTTTTTGGTATATGTCATCGGCCTTTTTCGATCCCTTATTAACCAATTCATCTATATGCTCTTGTATTTCATCTTTGTATGTATCGTCTTTTATTGCGTTCAGGTTTATTATTACGTTTAGTTGGGCTCCATAGAGGGCCGCTTTAAGGCACTGCGCTCCTACTCCGACATCGCTTATTATTATTTTTGAGGATATGTCAAAGAGTTCTTCGTGCAGAAGTATTGATTGATATATGGCCTCTACCATTTTTATTGGCGCGCTGCAAGCTACTTTGAGGGCGCTTTGGAGTGTTTCCTGCTTGGCTTCTTTTTCTTCATCTGTTATGGCTTTTATTCCGTATGCTTTCGAGAGCGGATAGAAGTTTTTGGCGTCTTCGTCTATTAGTGCCAGGAGTCTTTCTCTTAGTTCTTCTCCCTTTTCTAGTATTTCTTTGTGTTTTTCTTCAACGCTTATGAATTTCTTTTTGCCTTTCGAGAAGTTTGCGACCATGCTTGCAAGGGCCACTCCGAGCGCTCCTGTAAGGGCCGCTGCTCCTCCGCCTCCGGGGACGGCTTGTTTTGATGCTAGGATTTCCGCAAATTCTTTGCAGGTCTTTTGGGTAAGTTCCATTTTTTTCTCCTATTTTGGCAGGCGGCGCAAGGGATTTATCCTTACGCTACCTGCATTCTGTTTTTCTTTTCTTAGAAGAGTCCCGATATCACTCCGTTTTGGTCTACGTCTATTTTTTCTGCGGACGGAACTTTTGGGAGGCCCGGCATTTTCATTATGTTTCCTGTGGAGACTACTATGAATCCTGCTCCTGCGGAAATGCTTAAGTCGCTTGCTGTTATTCTAAAGCCCTCGGGTCTTCCAAGTTTCTTGGGGTCGTCTGTGAGGGAGTATTGTGTTTTTGCTATGCAGATTGGGAGGTTACCAAAGCCCAGTTTTTCAAGGTTTGCTATTTCTTTTGAAACCTTGCTTGTATAGTCCACTCCGTCTGCTCCGTATATTTTTGTGGCTATTGCTTCAATTTTTTCTTTTATGGTCATTTCGAGGGTGTATGCGAATTCAAATTTGCTGCCCTGCTGGTCTGTTAGTCTGATCAGTTCTTTTGCGAGTTCTTCTCCGCCTTGACCGCCTTTTGCCCATACTTCTGATAGCGCTACGTTTACTCCCAGTTCTTTGCATTTTTCTTCTACTAGGGCCAGCTCTGCTTCTGTGTCTAGCGGGAATCTGTTTATGGCAACTACTGCGGGAAGTTTGTATATGTTTGTTATGTTTTCTACGTGCTTGAGGAGGTTTGGAAGTCCGGCCTCAAGGGCCTTAAGGTTTTCTTGGCCAAGGTCTGCTTTTGCTACTCCTCCGTTGTATTTGAGGGCCCTGACTGTTGCCACTATTACTACTGCGTCCGGCGCAAAGCCTGCTTTTCTGCATTTGATGTCCAGGAATTTCTCGGCGCCCAGGTCTGCTCCGAAGCCTGCTTCTGTTACTACGAAGTCTGCGAAGTGTCTTGCCATTTTTGTTGCCATGATTGAGTTGCATCCGTGGGCTATGTTTGCGAAGGGTCCCCCGTGTATGAATGCGGGTGTTCCTTCTAGTGTTTGAACCAGGTTTGGCTTGAGCGCGTCTTTAAGGAGGGCTGCCATTGCTCCCTGGGCGTTTATTTGCCCTGCTGTTACGGGTTCTCCTGCTCTGTTATATGCTACTATTATGCTTGCTAGTTTGTTTTTTAGGTCTACTATGTCGTCTGAGAGGCAGAAGGCCGCCATTACTTCGCTTGCTACTGTTATGTCGAATCCGTCTTCGCGGGGTACTCCGTTTCCTTTTCCGCCGAGTCCGTTTGTCATTTTACGCAGCTGGCGATCGTTCATGTCTACTGCTCTTCTCCAGACTACTCTTCTTGTGTCTATGTCGAGAAGGTTGCCCTGGTGGATGTGGTTATCGAGCATTGCCGCCAGAAGGTTGTTTGCAGCTCCTATTGCGTGGAGGTCTCCTGTGAAGTGAAGGTTGATGTCTTCCATGGGAACTACCTGGGCGTATCCTCCGCCTGCCGCTCCTCCCTTTACTCCAAATACCGGTCCGAGCGAGGGTTCTCTCAGGGCTACCATTGTGTTTTTTCCGAGTCTCGTGAGCGCGTCGGCCACTCCTATTGTTGTGGTAGTCTTTCCTTCGCCTGCCGGCGTGGGGTTTATTGCTGTTACCAGAATCATCTTGGCGTTTTTGCCTTTTGTTTCTTTCAGTACGTTGTAGTCTACCTTCGCCTTATACTTTCCGTAAAGGTCTATGTTGTCTTCCGAAAGTCCCACTTTCTTTGCTATTTCTCTTATGTCCTGCATTGTTGCCTCTTGCGCTATTTCTATATCGCTTTTGTATGACATGTTTTTCCCTCCGTTTTTATTTTTAAAATTCCGAATATATTTATCATATATTAACATATATGTCTTGATTTTCTTGTGCATTGCTGTTCAAGCCATGTCCCCAAATTGCAAAGACATGGCTTGAACCTATATCGGCTGCATTACAGCCATATTCATATCAATATCCGAATGATGTGTTAGAATTCGGATATCATAAATTTATCGATGTTCCTTGTCGGTTACTGCTCCATGCAAAATTCCCAAGGTTTAACAAATATGTTTTTATGTCATATAACAATAAAACTTTCACGAGCAGATAACCATTAATAAAAGTGACTATCATCACTGCATTATTCTTATTCGAAATAGCCTTCGTACATCGGGAATTTCAATGCAAGCTCTGTAGATTTTCTTTTTACCTCTTTCATTACTTCCTCATTATCCATGTTTTCGGCAACAGTATTAATCATATCAGCAATCTCAATCATTTCTTTTTCCTTCATTCCCTTGATTGTCATCGCTGTAGCTCCGATTCTGACTCCGCTTGTAACCATAGGCTTTTCAGGATCGTACGGAATCATATTCTTGTTTACTGTTATCCCTACGCTTGCAAGCGCTTGGTCCAATTGCGCTCCAGTCAGCCCCTTTGAACGCAGGTCAACAAGCAATAGATGGTTGTCAGTTCCTCCAGAAACTAGTCTGAAGCCTTTTTCTTTCAATGCTTCTCCCAAAGCTTTCGCATTCTTGACAACCTGCCTCATGCATTCTCTGTACTCCTCAGTCATCGCATTTTTGAATGTAAATGTCTTGGCACCCATTATGTGAAGATGCGCCGAACCCTGTACTACCGGGAAAACCGCTTTATCAATTTTTTTTGCATATTCCTCTTTGCAAAGTATGAATCCGCCCCTTGCTCCAGCCAATGTCTTTGTAGAAGTAGATGTAACAAAATCCGCATAAGGAACTGGAGAAGGAAGTATATCAGCTGCAACGAGTCCCGCGATATGCGCCATGTCTACAAGGAAATACGCTCCCACTGATTTTGCGATTTTGGATATTGTTTCGTAATCGATTTCCCTCGGATACGAGCTAGCGCCCGCAATAATCACTTTCGGCATATGGTCTTTTGCAATTTTTTCCATTTCTTCATAGTCAATCGTTTCCGTTTCCTTGTCCAATCCATAGGAAACAGCATTGTACATCTTGCCCGACAGATTTACTTTCGCTCCATGTGTAAGATGACCGCCCTGGTCTAGTCTCATTCCCATTATTGTATCCCCGGGTTTGATTATCGAAGCATATACACATTGGTTTGCTTGAGAACCCGAGTGCGGCTGTATATTGGCATGCTCAGCACCAAAAAGTTTTTTAGCTCTTTCGATTCCCAATGTCTCCATCTTGTCGATTGACTGGTGCCCAGCGTGATATCTTTTCCCGGGAAACCCCTCCATAGTCTTATTTGTGAGTATGCTTCCCTGAAGCTCCATGACTTGAGCAGGTACAAAACTTTCGGAAGCAATCATTTCAATTCCAGTGTTTTGTCGATTGTATTCCTCTTGTACTATATTATAGAGTTCTATGTCCTTTTCCTTAACTGTTTTAAGCATTTTGTCTCCTCCTCGTATATTCTTTCACTATCTTCATTATTGCTTACTTTCCGAATATAGAAAATTAACTATATATCCCTTTTATTGCACAAAAGTAGTTTTATGTAATAATCAAGAAAAAATTCCACTTACTCGCCTTTGATTATTTCTTTTATATATTCTTTAGTCTTGTCAAATAAATCTCGCTGAAATTCCCTGCTGTCATATGTATGTCCGGCATTCTTGACATAATATTGTTTGGTGTCTCCAGTCGCATTTAAATAGACTAAGGCATTTTCAGGCAACACATCTTCGTCTTTGTCTCCATGTATAATATAAATTGAGTTTTTAAAATTCTTGAGTTCTTTTATAGGATTAATTTGCTTTAATTCAGTGAAGAAATTGGAGCTGACCATGTCCCCTAAAAAGTCGACATCACTGCCCGATTCTCCCTCTTCAAATAATTTCTCTCCCAATAGATATTTGAAATTTTTATATGGACTAGATACAGCTGACCATAATAAAAGTGCATCCGGGTTTGCTTTCGAAGCTGTTAAAGATGCAATGCATCCTCCCATGCTATATCCTAAAATCATAAGTTTATCTATCTTATGATTGTTTCTTAAATATTCAACAACATTGAGACTGTCATCGACTTCCCCCATGATTGTCATATTGCGGTAATCCCCATCACTATCTCCTGAACCTATGAAATCAAATCTTACAACTGTCAAATCATATTCTTCCACCAACTCATGGGATAAATTAACAATCATTCTATGTGGCGTTATTTTATGACCGACAAACCCATGATTAAATAAAAGTATATTTTTACCTTTACTTTCAATGTTTTTATACTCCATTATGCAGGCCATATCCATCCCTCTACTTTTCAACTTAAACGCATCAATCATATCATCATCATCCTTTCAGTATATATGTAACAAATACCATTAATAAGATAAAACTCATTTCATTTTTTGTATCAAATTGTACTATTAAATATCTTCTATCTTTATGTAAAATCGAAACGGATACCGCATCGTAATATATACCTACAAAGCAGACAGACTAATTAATATGAATTAGTCTGTCTGTTCGCAGGTTGTTTAGTTAATAGTAATATAGAAATCTCTCTATTCTTAGACCACTTTTTTCCACATTTTATCAGCATTTGGCAATCCGATTTTTTCAGGATCAAATGTAATTTCCCCGCCTGTTTTCAACTGATTTTCATAATCTTTCAAAATACTAACACCATGTTTTGAAAGAAGGAAGATTGCAATTAGGTTAAGCCACGCCATTAATCCAATACCTAGGTCAGCCAAATTCCATAATGATGCACCTGCATCAGCAACTCCAATATAAGTGGCTGCTACAAATACAATTCTATATATACCTATATAGACTTTCATCATTTTAGAATTATCTTTCGGAAGAATATAAACCAAAGCGCTTTCAGAATAATAGTAGAATGCTACTATTGAAGTGAATGCGAAAACGAAAATAGAAATTGCTACAAATCCCCCGCCTATACCGGGTAAAATACTATCAATTGCAGCTTGTACATAACCAACTCCACCTTCAACACCCGGCACGTTTTCAACTATAAATTCCCCGGTTTTTTCATTAATAACATTATAAGAATCTGTAACTAATATTAAGCTTGCTGTTATCATACAAACAATTAATGTATCAATAAATACAGATAACGATTGAACCAAACCTTGTTCAGCAGGATGAATTGTATCCGCAGACCCGGCGGCTATAGCTCCCGAACCCATACCGGCTTCATTTGAATAAATCCCCCGTTTCACGCCCCAGGTAATAGCGGAACCAATTACTCCTCCAAAAGCCGCATTTGCTCCGAATGCACTTGTAAAAATAAGGATTATAACATTTGGAATTGCAGTAATATTAAAAGCGATAATGATGACACTAAATAACAGATATCCCGAAGTCATAAAAATGCTAAGTGATTGCATTGCGCTGCCAATACGTTTTAATCCCCCTAAAATAATATACAGCAATAAGGCACAAATAATTGCACCAACAATATATTTGTTTGCTCCAAAAGCATTATTCATTGCTTCTACGGTATTGTAAGTTTGTAACCCTGGAACACATATGCCAAGGCCTACCACTGTTGATATTGCAAACAATATTGCATACCATTTTTGCCCTAATCCTTTTTCAATATAGTCTGAAGGACCTCCTCGTAATTGGCCTTCAACTTCAACTTTATAAGCTGAACCTAATGAGGCTTCCATAAAAGCTGTTGCTTGACCAAACATAGCCAACAATCCCATCCAAAAGATTGCACCTGGTCCTCCATACAATATTGCCACAGCAATTCCCGCAATATTTCCAACCCCTACACGGCCACCAACTGTTAGTGCTAAAGATTGAAGGGCTGAAAAACCTTTTTTATTATCGTTTTGGGATTGCTTTTTTAAAACAATCTTCCACATTCTCTTAAAGTGACGCAACTGAGGAAATCCCAAACGAATAGTAAACCATATTCCTACTGCAAAAAATGCAATTACCAAAGCATTAGACCATATAATTCCGTTTAGCCAATTTACAACATTCATCATATAAATAGTCTCCTTTTAATATGTATTTCGATTTAAGATAAGAACGTCTCTTTTATTAATACGCTTTCCGCAACTCTGTCTTAGCAGCATTGCTGCCTATAATTCCTCGCTTCTTACTTCTTTTATAACCTAAATTCCACGTGTAGTTTTCATTTCTATGAATTGAATATTTACGGAGAATCTAGTCATTCACGTTGATATTTGCTATTCGCATCACCACCTTCCACCCATTCTCGTCATTTTGAAAAATTTGAATTTCACAAATTCCACTAGCGAATATTTATCAAATTCTATGCGTTATCCGTAGATCTCGCTGTTTTTTTTGATTGAACCACTTTTTATGCCAAGCATTTTTCAAAAACTTCCTTGTAGGACTAACAGCTTCATCATAACTATCTTGGTAGTTTTAATAATCACACCTACAATTTCCTTGTCGGGACTTGTATCTTCGTTTTCCCTTGTTTAATTATTGTTTATTTTCTGAATATATAAAATCAACTATATACCCTATTTATTGCACAAAACCGCTTTTGGGGTGAAATAAAAAAACAGCAACATTCAGTCGCTGTTTTTTCTGAATATACTTGGTGTTACTCCATTGCTTGTCTTGAATTTCCTGTAGAAATAATTCAAATTGTTGTAACCAACCTCATCAGATATTTCTTGTATTGTCATATCTGTTTCCTTTAAAAGCTCCTTTGCCTTATTGATTCTCAGATCGTTTACATATGTAGAAAAATTTGTATTAAAGTATCTTTTAAACATCTTTGATATTTGATTTGAAGTTGTAAAATGCAATCTTGCGCATTCACTCAATTCCATATTATCTCTATAATTGCAACTTATGTACTCAAGTATCTCGTTGAAAATTTGATTGTCAGTATATCTGTAACCTACAACTCTCTGCATGGTTGCCAAAAACTGCTTCGTGTCGATTGGCTTAAGTAAAATGTCTTTAGCGCCGAGTCTAAGGGATGCTTGTGCATATTCAAATTGACTATATGCCGTAATGACAATGAAATCGACAGAACCTTTATACATTTTTTTCACCCTTTTCATAACCTCAATGCCGTTGTAAACGGGCATTTTAATGTCGAGATAGACAATGTCGGGCTTGAGCTTCTCTATTATAGCCAAGACTCCATCACCCGAAACAGCATATCCCACTATATCAATCGGCAATCTGGATTGTTCAATTAATAATGTTATTAGATCCCTCGCCAATTTTTCATCATCGGCAATTACAGCTCGTTTCATAAAATCACCACTTTTCGTTTTTCTCAATCAGTCTATACATCTTACTGCTTTCAAAAGCGACAAAGTTACTTTCGTTCCGCCTTCAAGCCGACTGTCGATTTCAAAACTAAAGGAGTCTCCATAGAATGACTTCAATTTTGAAGTTATCATCATTAGTCCGCTGCTTCTTCCTTTGCTTTCCAAAATTCTTTCTATAAGCTTCTCCAATTCGTGACTATTCATCCCCCTTCCGTCATCTTCAATCCTAATACAAATTCCATTTTTATAAGATGCCGCATGTATCCATATTCTGATTCTGCCTTTACTATCCTTAAAAGCATGCTTGAAACAATTCTCAACAATCGGCTGCAAACAATTGAAAGGAATCCATTCCTTCTCGAGTTTCTCGGGCACATCAAATACAACTTCCAGATTTTCTCCATACCTGATTTTTTGAAGAGAAATATAGTTCCTCAAATATTCTATTTCGTCCTTCAGCAATATTTTATTGCTTTTGTTTTTAAGGCTGTATCTGAACATTTTTGACAAATCGATAACGGCATCGTATGTTTTAATCGAATTCTCCTGCACAGCCATGCTTGCAATAGCATTTAGCGTATTAAAGAGAAAATGGTTGTTTATTGTTATGTCAAGCATCTCATCGCGAACCATCTTTAATGATTCCTCGAGTATACTTTCACTTTCTGCAATTTTCTTTATCCTTTCTTCCTTAATGCTTAATTCGGTTTCTGTTTTTTTCAACACTGTATATTTAGCGAAACTTTGCTCCATCTCCTTCATTATTCTGAGAATGGCGCTCACTCTGCTTTTGGGCAAGACCGACATATCCTCAAACAGTTCCTTGTTATGTTTGCTCTGGGAAGCACTTCTTTTGACAGAAGAAAATTCATTTCTGAAGGTCCTTATATGTCCACCCTTTATCCATCCTATCACCGTTCCATTTGCAACTATCGGCACATTGAAAACGGTCAAGCCGAAAGGACATACATATGCAGTGGAATCATTGTATATCGGAGGTGCATATTCGTCATGTATTTGGTACATTGGGCAATCTCCGTTGTTCTTATTCACAAAACAAGCTTTCTTACACAGTTCCGGATAATCTTCACCTTCAATCAACATTTTTTCATTCATATCAAAAATAGCTATTGGGAGCTTGAGGGACTCCATTGCCAAATCATACAATCCCTTTATTTCATCTCCAATTAGTTCATACATATAACCTTCCTGAGTAAATTTTCCAGAATCACGATTAGCTTCCCCAAAAGTATATATGGGCAAATTTTCCTTGAATGCAACCGGAATCGATATTATCAATTCAACAATCGGTTCTTTATCCATATTCATGGTTTCATGTATTGATCCCGCCTCGATATGATGTATCGATCCAGCTCTTATTATGTCTATTTCCTCGTCCACCTGCTGTCTTCCCTTACCCGAAATCACATATAAAAGCTGCTCATCGCCATAATGTATATGCTTATTCTGTCTCTTTCCTGGATCAATTGTTACTATTCCAATACTCATCAAATTCCGAGAATCTATGGAATCCGCTTCATATATCCATTCGATTTTGCCCCAATTGAAAAACTGCATGTTTTTTTCTTCCAATTCCGGCAACCCCCTTTAACGTTGTTGAACGTTTAGAATTTGAAAACACACCATACACATATTATCTCGATTCTATCACAATTTGCCCAAAAGAACTGGCAAATCCGATGGTATAAACAGAAAAAACTCCCGTGTCATCCTGAGTCTATAATTTTTTCCGACTAAATTTCTCTATTTTCAAATTTTCTGCACAGAAACATATCTTCCTTACTCTCAGCAAAAACAGGTCTTTTTTTCTTGGCTGTTATTTGTCACATCAAGTTTTATGAGATTCTATAATAAATATTGAGGATAATAAAACTTATCCCAGATTTTTTATTAAAAAGATATTGAGTAAAAGCTAAAAATCTTTCACAATCAAGTCACCACAACAAAATATTATATGATAGTCAATTATGCTCAATTAATATTATGAAAAGAACTACTTGTATTTAAAGTTGCCAATAATGCAAATTTGATTCTAATAACCATTAAATCCACATACGCTTCTAATTGAAGTGCAAAACACACAATTGTCCGCACAGTCAAAATCAAATAAATACTGGATAGAATTAAATGATTTAGCCTTTGATAAAACACCAATACTCGGCGTGAATACATTTTCCCGCATAGAAAGCGACCTTATTCATGCAACCATTGCTCGATGCGCTTTTATGAAAGAAAACTTTACTGCCGTGTTTCTACAGAATGATTTCACGCCTTGTCAAATACACAAATGGATATATATGGTTTTAAGAATGCGGCAATATTCTCTATCGCAATAGTTTTAAAATAAAAAACTATAACCAATTCATTAATCAAACACTACGCAAACTAACACGAAATCCCCGGTTCCAATTAGGAATCGGGGCTTTAAGCCTGTATTTTTAAGTTTTAAACGATTGTTCTTCTGTCTTTTGTTTTTTCTGATATCTGATATTTTTTATCAGTTCTTTGTCTTTTCCCTTTTCATTCATTCTTTTACTGTCTACTGCAAACTGCATGCTGCCGGCTGTTTTTCCTTTCCACTTTCCACTTTTTATATCTCGACGCTGGGGTTTTCCCTGTCAAGAAAA
>CAZAFW010000034.1:0-14692 GCA_964484935.1 uncultured Peptostreptococcaceae bacterium | reverse complement strand
AAATTGTATTCAAGCGGAAAGATGAAATCGGACAATTGGGATTGGCTTTCAATCAAATGCTTGACCGGTTGAATGCGTCAATCAACGAATTGATTAGCATGAAAAACTACAATCAAGACATATTGATCAATATTGAAAAAGGGATTGTAACTTTTGATTTCAATGGAGGCATTATTTCCAAGAATCCTTTCGCCAATCAAATTATTGAAGAATTCGAAGGCTATTCATATGGGGGAGAGGATTTGCTTTCCATTATTGAAAAAATAGTTGTTTTGACTCATGTTGAGCAAACAAGCAAGAATAAACTTTTCGAATTCGTAAGAAGCAGTGATGGAGACATAAAAGTCTTGGATTTTTATTTGTCGATAATGTGGGGGCAAAAAGGCAATGTTAGAGGATACATATGCAGCTTCAACGATATTACGGAAAGGAAAAAACTCGAGAGCAGAATACAAAGGTTGGATCGCCTGGCTACAGCCGGCAGACTTGCTTCGGGTGTGGCCCATGAAATAAGGAATCCTCTTACGGGAATGCGAACATCCATACAAGTTTTAAAAAAACGTTTAAAGAATGAACTTTCGGGAAACAATGAAATCATGCTCAATCGACTGATAAAGGAAATAGACCGAATGAACAAATTGGTATCAGATTTGTTGGATTATTCGACTAGGGGTGACAATCAGCCAGAAGAAGTTAATGTTTATCAAAGTGTGACTGACATATTAGTGCTTTTGGACGATGAGTTGGAAAGCAAAGGAATCGTCGCATCGTTTGAATTGAAAGACAAGTCTATGAATTTTTTTATCGATCCGGCACATTTTAATCAAATACTGCTTAACTTGATTAAAAATGCCATGGATGCAGTCACACCCCATAAAGGGCTTATTAGAATTGGAGGAAGGTACATTGATGAATCAATGGGCAAAGCCGAGCTGGTAATAATCGACAATGGTTCTGGCATACCCCCCGATTTGGTGGAAAAAGTTTTCGATCCGTTTTTTACAACAAAAGCAGCTGGAACAGGACTTGGTTTATTTGTAGTCCACGAACTTGTTCAACAAAATGACGGAGAAATCGATGTACAAGGAGTCAAAAACGAAGGAACACAAATGACTCTGCGTTTTAAGACAGGAGGAGAGGGATATGAACAATAGAGTCATGGTCATAGACGACGAGGAATCCATACGATTTTCACTTGGAGAGGGACTTTTGGATGCGGGATACAAGGTTGAAACGGCTGAATCCCTAAGACAGGCCGGGCCTATAATAGAGGACTTCAGGCCGCATATTGTATTGTTGGATATGCGCCTTAAAGACGGCAACGGACTTGAATACATCAAGCATATAAAAGCATTGGATGAGGATATACTGGTTATAATTATCACAGCCTACGGAGATATAGAATCTGCCGTCCATGCCATGAAAGCGGGTGCTTTTGAGTATATAACAAAACCATTTGATTTGGATGAAATAGAGGTCCAAATAAGCCGCGCCTTCAATCAATTGAAGTTGAATCGAAAGGTGCAAATTTTCGAGGAAGAAAAAAAGAATGAAAAAGTATCAATAATTACTAATGACAAAGTCATGAAAAATATTTTGGATGAGGCTAAAAGGATTGCCGAGCAGGATGATATAACAGTTCTTTTGACTGGGGAAACTGGTACTGGAAAAGAATTGATGGCTGATTACATTCATATTAACAGTTCGCAAAGGAATATTCCCATGGTAAAAATCAATTGCGCCTCAATTCCCAAAGATTTGTTTGAAAGCGAATTGTTCGGACATGAAAAAAACGCATTTACCGGTGCAGAAAAACTGAAAAAAGGGCTAATAGAGATGGCTGACGGAGGGACTGTTTTTCTTGATGAAGTGGGAGAGATTCCTCTAGACCAGCAAGCCAAGCTGCTTAGGTTTCTTGAAGAAAAGAAGATAAAACGCGTGGGAGGGAACAGAGAAATTGATGTAAGTGTACGCGTAATTGCAGCCACAAACAGGAATCTGATGGATATGGTCAATCACAAACAGTTTAGAGCCGACTTATATTACAGATTGTATGTTGTCCCAATAAGGATGATTGCATTGCGAGAGCGAAAATCAGACATTGCATTGCTGGCAAATTATTTCTTGAAGCATTATTGCAAGAAGTTCAATAAGGAGTTTAGCGGGTTTACTGAAAATGCAATTAAAAACATGAATTTATACTCTTGGCCGGGGAATATTAGAGAGCTGAGAAATATAATAGAACGGGCCTGCATTGTGCAGACTGAAGATTGGATTGATATTGTAGATTTGCCCATACAGGCACAAGAGCAAAACAATAGTTTGTCGACCGATGAGAAATATGACTTTCTAAGCAGGCTTGAACAGGGCAAGAATATGGATTTGCCGGATTTGCTGCTGGATATTGAAAAAGAATGTATTGATAAATCGATGGAAATTTGCCACGGAAACAGGTCAATGGCAGCTGAAATGCTCCACATAAGTCGATTTGCACTTAAGAGGCGGTTGGATAAAAGGGAATAGTTGAATTGTATATAAATGAGCGAAAATTCTCGCAAACGAGCGAATTCGCTCGTTTGCTCTTTTTTGTATTCTGTGCATGCGTTGCAAAATCAGTATTTTTAATTGGCATGAGGATTGCAATAAAGACGGGTGGACTCAAACATTACCATAAAAGGGGGTGAATAGATGCGGGTAGATATCAATAGTGATTTGGGCGAAAGCTTTGGCAATTATCAATTGGGCATGGACGATGAAATTATAAAACTTGTGAGTTCTGTGAACATTGCTTGTGGATGGCATGCTGGGGACCCTAATGTCATGGCAATGACTGTAAAAAAGGCAATGGAGAACAAAGTTGCTATTGGCTGCCATCCGGGATTTCCCGATTTGATAGGATTTGGCAGGCGAGTTATGAAAGTGGATCCTTGTGAATTGAAGAATTATGTGAAATATCAAATTGGAGCTTTGAGAGCCTTTGTGGATGCCGACGGGGGACGATTGCAACATGTGAAACCGCATGGAGCAATGTATAATATGGCCGCGAAAGATGAGGCTATGGCAAGGGCAATTGCGGAGGCAGTTTGCGAAGTGGATGCAAATCTTGTTCTCATGGGTCTCTCGGGAAGCAAGCTGATAGAGTGCGCCAAAGCGAAAGGCCTCAAGACTGCAAGTGAAGTTTTTGCGGACAGGGCTTATCAGGATGACGGAACGCTTGTTCCAAGAAGCCAGCAAGGAGCAGTCATCCACGATTCGGATAAAGCCATCGAACAGGTTGTTGAAATGGTTAAAAACAAGCGTGTAAGGACAATAACCGGAAAGATCATAGAAATAAATGCAGAATCCATATGTGTGCATGGAGACAACCCAAAAGCGCTGGAGTTTGTTGTAAAAATACGAAAACGCCTGGCTAAGGTAGACATTGAAATTAAACCGATTATCGATTAATAAGGGGGAGTTTTAAATGGCTGAAAAAAAAGTGAAAGTTGAGAGCGAAAAGAAAGTAAAATTGCCAAAGGGTAAAGCGAGCGCATTGATGGGTGCCGCATTTATCATGGCAACATCAGCGATAGGTCCGGGATTCTTGACACAGACGGCGGCCTTTACCCAACAATTTGCCGCTAGTTTTGCTTTCGTAATTTTCATTTCTATTGTACTGGATATTGGAGCGCAGCTTAATGTATGGACAATCATAGGGGTTTCAGGCATGAGGGGTCAAGATATCGCAAACAAGGTTCTTCCGGGACTTGGCCATTTTGTGGCAATTCTTGTAGCGCTTGGCGGGCTGGCATTCAACATAGGAAACATTGGCGGAGCCGCTCTCGGATTAAATGTTTTGACAGGATTGAATATAAAGATTTGTGTACTTATAGGAGGAACTTTCGGATTGGCGGTTTTCTTGAATAAAGACGCCGGACCTGTAATTGACAAGGTGACAAAGGTTTTAGGAATAATGATGATTGCGGTTGTTGGCTACATGGCGTTCGCAACAAGCCCTCCTGTCGGAGAAGCTCTTATTCGCACATTTGCACCAAAAGATCCTGGGAATCTTGTTTTTCCCACAATCACACTTCTTGGGGGAACAGTTGGCGGATATATAACCTTTGCAGGCGGACATAGACTGATTGATGCAGGCATCACCGGAAGAGAAAACTTGAATGAAATCAAAAAAAGCGCGGTATATGGAGTAGTCATTGCCGGCATCATGCGTGTGCTTTTATTCTTGGCTATTTTAGGCGTTGTTGTAAAGGGAATCACACTTGATCCTTCAAACCCGGCTGCTTCTGCATTCCAACACGGCGCCGGAATGGTTGGATATAAGTTCTTTGGTTTCGTATTGTTGGCAGCTGGGCTCACATCCACTATTGGCGCTGCATATACATCTGTTTCATTCTTGAAAACTTTGAATCCATCAATTCAAAAGAATGAAAAATCTTGGATTATCGGATTCATTGCAGCATCGACACTTATAATGGCAATAATTGGGAAGCCGGTAGCTCTTCTCATCCTGGCAGGATCTCTTAATGGTCTTATCTTGCCGCTTACAATTGGGGTTGTTTTAATAGCCTCAAAAAGAAAAGATATTGTTGGAGATTACAAACATCCGACTTGGATGCTCACCTTAGGATATCTGATTGTAGCAGTGGCAGGTTACGCGGGTGCCATGTCCTTGCCTAGATTGTTGACTTTGTTACATTAGGAGTGGAATATATTGGAAAATAATTTTTATGTAAAACCTGCAGGGGACTGCGCGATTGCTGTCGAGTTTAAAAATGAAATTTCTGAAGAAGTGAACAATAGAGTAGCTATTCTCAAAGCTTCTATAGAAAATGCTCAATTTGCAGGAATGCTCGAATGCATACCGACTTACAGATCTTTGACAGTCAGATACGATCCTTGCGAAATCAGTTTTGACGAATTGCGGAAAAGAATAAATGAGTTCATGGAAAAGGAAGGTTCATCCACTGAATCGCTTGCAATGGTTTATATTGTGCCAGTATGTTACGGGGGTGAATTCGGACCAGATTTGGATAATGTCAGTTCAATAAACGGCATGAGTGAGGAAGAGGTAATAAATACCCATGTATCGGTGGACTATCGCATATACATGCTTGGTTTTACACCGGGATTTCCATATCTGGGCGGAATGAACGAATCAATAGCCACTCCGAGGCTAAAACAGCCGCGTACTAAGATTTATGCCGGATCAGTAGGCATAGCAGGGAAACAGACGGGCATTTATCCCATTGACAGTCCGGGAGGCTGGCAGATAATTGGAAGGACGCCTCTAAAGCTGTTTGATATTGACCGCAAGGATCCAATACTTCTTGAAGCCGGTAACTATATACGGTTTAAAGCTATCGACCATGAAGAATATCAAAGAATACTGGAAGCAGTTGAAGAAGGAAAATACGAATGTGAAAAAGAAACGATTACTCGAGGAGGTGCTGGAAATGACTTCCATTAGAGTGATGAATCCTGGTATGTACACAACGGTTCAGGATTTGGGACGCACCGGTTACCAGCAATACGGTATGCCGATTTCAGGAAGCATGGATCACTTTGCACATCGCGTTGCCAACCTGCTCGTGGGTAATGCACAGAATGAAGCAGTATTGGAAATGACTATCATGGGCGGGACCTATTCGTTTGAAGAAGATGTTTTTGTTGCAATAACCGGAGCGGATATGAATCCAAAACTCAACGGGAAAAGACAAATCGGCATGTGGAGGTCGGTATACTTGAAAAAAGGCGATCAAATAACTTTTGGAGCTGCAAAAGAAGGTTGCAGAAGCTATTTGGCTGCCGCTGGAGGATTTGATGTTCCACTGGTAATGGGCAGCAAATCCACCTACGCAAGGGGCAAGTTGGGGGGCCTTAACGGCCGTCAAATAAATAAAGCCGATCTCCTTTCCATAAATCAAAGCGGAAAAAGCCAAGAAGATTTAATTGGCAGATTCGTGCATGCAAGGAATATTCCTGTATATGAAAAGGAAGTTGTATTGCGAGTTGTTCTCGGACCCCAAGAAGATTTATTTACAAGAAAAGGAATAGCCGATTTCTTTTCTTCCGCCTATGGTGTGTCCAAGGACTTCGATAGAATGGGATATCGACTTGAAGGCAAGGTAATTGAACACGATTCTTCGGCGGATATCATTTCCGACGGCATCGTAAAAGGAGCTGTGCAGGTTCCTGGACACGGAAATCCTATAATAATGCTGGCGGATTGCCAAACGACCGGAGGATATACGAAAATTGCCCATGTCATAACGACAGATCTTTGGAAAGTCGCCCAATTAAAAACCGGAGACAGCATTCGCTTTAAAGCTGTGGATGTATCCGAGGCTCATGAAATTTTAAAAATGCAAGAGCAAACCATAATTGAAATAATTGAGGGTTTCCATTGCAAAAGACTTAAAGAAGACAAGGATTTAAGGCTGAGCATTAACAATAAATCATTTGAAATAAAAGTTAACGAAGTAAAAATCTGTGAATAACAAAAGGGGGATGAGATTATGTACAGCAAGAAGACGCCTGCACAGATGCGGGATATGATTAGGCAAAACAAACTGCATAGAAATACGAGCGGAATTTGCGGAGGCTTTGTGCAGGCAAATGTAGTAATTTTGCCGGAAGAGTATGCGGTTGACTTTAGAGATTTTGCCAAGAAAAACCCGACCGCATGTCCGGTGCTGGAAGAATTGCCGGCAGGAGAATTTCTGACAAGAAAAACCGCCTTTGAAGCCGATATGCGAACTGATGTGCCCAAGTACAAGGTATTCATAGACGGAAAATTCATAGAGTATAAAGAGTCGATTTCAGATCTTTGGCAAAAGGACTTTGTCACTTTTCTTCTAGGCTGCAGCTTTTCATTCGAGAATGCGTTTATAAGTCAGGGTGTTCCTGTAAGACAAATTGAACAAAATCGAAATGTGCCGATGTATGTAACTTCAATCCCATGCAAGACGGCGGGGAGGTTTGAGGGAACAATGGTTGTGAGCATGCGTCCGATACCTGAGGTGCAAGTTGAGGAGGCAATTGGAATAACGATGCATTATCCTCTTGCTCATGGAGAACCCGTGCATGTTGGGGATCCTTCCCTTATAGGAATAAAAGACATCGATAAGCCTGATTTTGGTGATTCGGTCGAATTCAAAGATGGAGACATACCTGTTTTTTGGCCTTGCGGTGTAACCCCTCAAAATGCTGCAATAAATGCAAAGCCCAGCATAATGATAACTCATGCACCCGGCTACATGTTCATATCCGATTTAAAGGATGAGGATATATTTGTTTAGAAGCCTTCCGGGACTGTGATTTTAAGCATAAATCAATAGAGGAACAAAAAATAAAGAACCTCCGGTGAAATTTGCCGGGGGTTCTTTTAAAGCGGATCAAATATAGAAAAGCATTGGAATTCTTGGGTGGACAAGGAATATTGATACAAGCGAATTGCTATTGATCCTACATTTTGTTATCATTAAGTTCATTAATACAGTAAAATCGCGGCTTTTATGAATATTCTGGAGCGGCAAACGCAACCGCTGAAAAGAGGAATCATGAAAACTTACAAGATAGGATTTTTGACTTACAGAAAACTTGACGCATTGGCCCACGAGGCGGCCGGTATATTGGACGACCCGGAAGTTGAGGTTGTCTTTATCGAGGGTCTTATGGAGAATCTTATTGACCGCGTCAACCACGAGATGAAAAGGGGCGTCGATGTATTTGTGGCGGGAGGCGCAAACGCCAGGTTCGTTGGCAAGTATACGAGCGCGAATGTGGTAAACATAAAGCTTACCTTCTACGATTATTTCCAGGCGATATTAAAGGCAAAGGAAATAGGGACTTGTGTGGGTATAGTGAACTATCATGACAGCGTCAAGCGGGACTATTCTAAACTGGAAGAATCCTTGGGCATAAAGATTTCAATAATACAGTATGAGGGCAAAGAGGATTTGCTGGAGTCGCTCAAAAAATCGGGTGTGGAAGTGGTTATAGGGGCAAGCCTGGCGAATGAGGTGGCAGGCAGTCTTGGAATACCGTGCGTATTTATTTATCCGGGTATAGGCTCGATTATCGAGACCATAAATGAAGCCAAAAGCATATCCAAGGCCATACGGGATGAAAAGGAACGTTCGAAAATTTTCCAATCCGTTCTAAAATTCAGCCCCAATGGTGTGATAGTGACTGACAATGAGTCGAATATTGTTTTTTTCAATCCTGCCGTTGAAGAATTGTTCGACATCGATCTGAACAAAACCCAAGGCGAGATACTTTCTGAAATTTTGCCGGGATGCGAAGTCATGAGCGTTTTGGAAACCGGGGAGCCCCAGATGAGCGTGATAAACAGGGTCAGGGACAAGGACGTAGTTGTAAACAGAATTCCACTGGAAGTAGGAAATAGCATAATAGGATCGCTTATTATGATCAGCAAGGTTTCAGAAATACAGAAGACGGAGCAGAAAATACGGATAAAAAACAACAAGAAAGGCTTTAGCGCAAAAAATTACTATGAAAACATAATTGGAAAGTCCGAAACAATAAGAGAGCTTGTGGAAGAGGCCAAGCTGTATGCAAGAACGAATTCCAACATACTCATTATGGGTGAAACGGGAACAGGAAAAGAAATATTTGCGCAGAGCATGCACAATTACAGCAGGGTTTACGGTGGGCCGTTTGTTGCTGTCAACTGTGCGGCAATCCCGGCGAATTTGCTTGAGAGCGAGCTTTTCGGACATGACGAAGGAGCTTTCACGGGTTCGAAAACCGGCGGAAAAGCCGGATTTTTTGAAATTGCCCACAACGGCACCATCTTTCTTGACGAAATTGGTGAATTGCCGCTTGTGTTGCAATCGAGGCTTTTAAGAGTGATTCAGGAAAAAGAGGTTATAAGAGTTGGTGGAGACCGTGTTATTCCTGTAAATGTAAGGATAATGGCGGCAACAAACAAGGATTTGCTATCCAAGGTTCCCGACGAATTCAGGATGGATCTGTATTACCGCTTGAATGTTCTTGAACTAAAAATTCCACCGTTAAGGGAAAGAGGAGACGACGTAATTGAAATATTCAAGCATTTCGTTTCAAAAAATCGGTCGCTTGACACATATAAAACGAGGATTCCTGACGAGGCTTACAATGTTTTAAAATTCTATTCATGGCCGGGAAATATAAGGGAGCTGGAAAATGTAAGCGAAAGATTTTCTCTCTTCTTGTCAAGGATCAACAGGCATGATTTGAGTTCATTCAGGGAGATTCTCATCAAATCAATAGGCGAACGCCTTATAATAAAGGATTTGTTCAATAAGAATGGATTGAATTTCGAGCCGGAAAAGAAGACTCAGAAGTACAACGAGGAATTAATAAAGGACTTGCTGAATGTATTTTCTGAAAGGAAGAACAAGGTGGCTGATATTTTGGGCATAGGACGGACTACGTTATGGAGAACACTTAAAACGTTTCAAAAATAGGGGTTAAAAACTGAATGAAACATTCCATTTTATAAAACCATTGAAAATCAATGGTTTTATTTTGGCATGACACTTGCGTATATATTGTGGCAAGCGCTAAGAATTATGCAGTAAGATTACAAACAAACTAGAGGAGGAAGTTATGAAAATCAAAAAGCTTTTAGTATTATTGATGGTCTTTGCACTCTTGGGAACCATGATGGTCGGATGCGGGGGAACAGACTCAGAACCGGCTGCGGAAGCTGAAACGCCCCAGGAAAAGATTGTATTGAAGCTGGGCCACACAGGTGCGCCCGACCATCCATACCAAAAGGCATCGGAAATGTTTGCTGGAATAGTAGCCGAAAAAACGGACGGAATGGTTGAAGTTCAGATTTTCCCGGCCGACGGCCTTGGAAAACAAAGTGAATTGGTTGAAGGAGCGCAATTAGGAACAGTAGACATGGTTCTTACATCAGACGTTCTTTTGTCGGGATTCGAGCCTAAGATGGGCGCACTCAACCTGCCTTTCCTTTTCGAGGACTATGACCATGTTGTAAGCGCACTAAACGGAGAGGCCGGAGAAACACTCTCGGATGCTTTGTATGAAAAGAACCTCAAGGTTGTCGGATGGTGGGAAAACGGATTTAGACACATCTCAAACTCCAAGAGAGCCATAGAGAAGCCTGAAGACCTTGAAGGCCTCAAAATCAGAACACCGAGCGGAACTGTATTCGTAGACACTTTCAATATGATGGGCGCAAGCGCAACACCCATGTCGTTTGGCGAATTGTACTCGGCGCTTCAGCTTGGAACTGTCGATGGACAAGAAAACCCGACTACACACGTTTTGACTCAAAAATTCTACGAGGTTCAGGACTATCTCTCGCTCACATACCACATTCACGTTGCAGAGCCTCTTATGATGAGCAGAGCTGTTTATGACAGTCTCCCGGCTGAATACCAGACGATACTGCTTGACGCTGGAGAAGAAGTTTCGAAATGGTCTTATCAGACAACAAAAGAATCCGAGGCTGCCGAGATCGAAGAAATCAAAGCAACGGGCATGAATGTTACAGTGCCTGACGTTGAAGCTTTCAGAGAAGCCACAAAAGTTGTCTATGACAAGTACGAAGAAAAATTCGGGAAAGATTTCTTGGATATGCTTAGAAACGCAGGGAAATAATCTGAAATAAGTGCATATGCGAAGAAGGGAAATCCTTCTTCGCATATGCAATATAAAGTATTGGAGGAAACGGATGTATACAATATTAAAGAGAATAAATAAAATTGCAGACAAATTCGCAAAGTTTATTGTGTCTCTCTCTTTCGGAACTATGACGCTGCTTATATTCGCACAAGTAATATTCAGATATGTATTCAAGGAATCGTTGTCCTGGTCTGAGGAATTGGCCAGATATATGTTCATTTGGCTCACATTTATAGGGGCCAGCGTTGCCACTAGAGAAAAAACCCATATCAATGTAGCCATGTTTGTAAACAATTTAAAATCACCAAAAGTGAAAAAAACCTTTATATTATTGGCGAATGTGCTCAGCATGTTTTTCCTTGGAGTATTGGTCTATTACGGATTCAATATAGCATCGCAAGTACTCAAGTTCAATCAAGTTTCGGCTTCTATGCCGTTTCTTAAAATCGGTTTTGTATATTTTGCAGTTCCAATCGGAAGCTTGATCATGTTTTTTAACTTGATTGAAATCAATTTGGCTGTAATTAAAGATGAAAATGAGGAAGGGGGTCTACACTGATGGGAGTAACACTTTTTATTGCATTTATCGTACTCATAGTATTGAGTGTTCCAATTTCCATTGCACTGGGCCTGTCTTCCATGATAGCTGTTTTATTGCATACAGATATGTCTTTGATGGTTTTAGTGCAAAAGATATTCGGAGGCGTCAATTCATTCACACTCATGGCCATACCCTTTTTCATACTGGCCGGAAACATAATGGCGGCCGGAGGTGTTTCAAATCGTTTGGTCAATTTTGCCGGAACGCTTATTGGAAGGCTTACAGGTGGCCTGGCCTTGGTTTCCACTGTTGCATGCACATTCTTCGGAGCAATATCAGGTTCTGCACCTGCTACTACTGCGGCGATAGGAGCCGTTATGGTGGAGCCTATGGAGAAGAAGGGCTACAGCAAGGAATTTGCTGCGGCAACGGTTGCGGCATCTGGCACAATAGGTCTTTTGATACCGCCAAGCATAACCATGGTGCTTTATGGCGTAATAGCCGGAGCGTCAATTGGAAAACTGTTTCTTGCGGGTATCATTCCGGGTCTTTTGATGTGCTTGACTCTTATGGGCGTGGAATACGCGATTTCCAGAAAAAGAGGATACGGAGGAGATGCTCCGGCAAGTTTAAAGGAAATCTTCTTGTCATTTAAAAGCAGCATTTTGGCTCTTCTTATGCCTCTTATCATACTTGGAGGAATATACGGCGGAATATTCACACCTACCGAGGCTGCCGTAGTGGCTGTTGTCTATGGAGTGATAATAGGACTTTTCGCCTATAAAGAGCTTAACTTCAAAAAAATTATGGAGATATTGCAGAATTCGGGAAAGAGCACCGCGGTAATTCTTTATCTTGTTGCTACGGCTCACATATTCAGTTATATACTTGCAAGCGAGCAGATTCCCCAGCAATTGGCGCAATTGATGCTCAGCGTTTCAAGCAATCCGCTGATGATCCAATTCATGATTATGATTGCCCTTCTGTTTGCGGGAACATTCCTGGACAATGCTGTTGCAATCGTGCTTCTTACGCCCATATTTTATCCGATAACCGTGCAGGTTGGAATAGACCCGGTTTTTTTCGGAGTGCTGATGGTGTTTGCGCTTGCAATAGGCCAGGTTACTCCGCCTGTAGGGCTGTGCCTTTTCGTGGCATGCAACATATCTAAAGTTTCAATTGAAAAATTGTCCAAGGCGGTTATTCCGTTTCTTGTGGCTCTCATCGTATTGCTTGTTGTCCTAAATCTCATACCGGATGTGATACTTTACATTCCAAGGCATGCGGTTTTTTAACAAAATAGAGTTGAATTGACTTCAAATCATTTTATTCAATTGCATAAAGTTAGCGCTTGGCAGTTTAATAAACGAATGCGAAGGAGAAAATTATGCTTAAACAAGGAGCTTTAAAAGGGGTACGTGTATTAGATTTGACAAGGGTATTGGCCGGTCCTTACTCTACGATGATAATGGCGGATTTGGGAGCGGAAGTTATAAAACTTGAAATACCGGGAAAAGGGGACGACACAAGACAGTTCGGTCCTTTTATCGGCAAGGAAAGTTCATATTTCATGAACTTGAACAGGAACAAGAAAGGCATCACGCTTAACCTGAAGTCTGAAAAAGGGAAAGATCTTTTTAGAAAGATGGTAAAGGAATCGGATGTTGTAATTGAAAATTTCAGGCCGGGAACTATGGAAAAGCTCGGTTTGGGATATGAAGACCTAAAAGAAATCAATCCCGGGCTCGTATACGGATGCATATCGGGATTCGGACATTATGGAAGGTACACTGAAAGGGCAGGTTACGACATAATAGCCCAAGCCATGGGCGGACTGATGAGCACAACGGGATGGCCAGGCGGCGAGCCTACAAGAACAGGAACTGCAATGGGCGATGTGCTGGCGGGACTCTCTCTTACAATAGGAGTGCTTGCCGCCATAAACAGCAAGAGAAACACAGGGGTTGGGCAGAAGGTTGACGTGGCTCTTGTGGATTCGGTTGTTTCAAGCCTAGAAATCATCAATCAGATTTATCTAGTTGAGGGAAGAAATCCGGAGAGAATCGGAAACAGATACGAGTCTGTCTATCCGTACGACTCATTCAAATGCAAAGACGGCAGCATGGTCATAGGTTGCGGAAACGACAAGCTATGGGGCAAGTTGTGCAACACAATGAAAATGCCGGAACTCATCGAGGACGAAAGATACGACAAGAACTTCAAACGTGTAAAGAACAATGTGGATGTTAAATTCATCGTTGAAAAATGGACACAAACTCTCAATGCGGATGAAATTGTCGAGCTTCTTCTGGCTAATGGAATTCCTGCGGCTCCAATAAACACAATAGAAAGGGTTGTAAAGGATCCCCACATTTCGGGCGACAGAGAAATGTTTGTGGATTTGAAGCACCCAATTGCCGGTGACATGAAGGTGACAGGCCAGCATATAAAGCTCAGCGAGACAAAGGCTGAAATAAAGACGCCCGCACCACTTTTGGGACAACACAATTACGAAGTTTTCGGCGATGTATTCGATCTTACAGAAGAAGAGATACTTATGCTTGAAAACGAGAAGATAATATAGGGGGAGTAGAGATGCTTTTGCCTGAAAAAGCTAAAATAGTTGAAGTAGGACCCAGGGACGGATTTCAGAATCTGGAGGATTTTATTCCCACCGATGTCAAGCTCGAAGTTGTAGACAAAATGGTGTCCGCAGGATTCAAGAAAATACAGGTGACGTCTTTTGTTCACCCCAAGGCCATTCCTCAGATGAAGGATTCCAAAGAAGTTGCCAAGGCTGCAGTTGAAAAATACCAGGACGTCGAGTTTGTTGCCCTGGTTCCGAATTTCCATGGAGCCAAGGCGGCATATGAAGCCGGAATAGGCGAGGTAAGCTGCGTGATTTCAGCAAGCGAGGCCCACAACAAGGCCAACATAAGGCGCACGGTGGAAGAGTCCCTCCAGGAGCTTGAAAAAATAAGGGCTGAATTCAAGACGCTAAAAATAAAGTTGGATATAGCGACGGCATTTGGATGCCCATTTGACGGGAAGGTTCCTGTTGAAAAGGTGATTGCAATGATGGATCGCGCATACGGCATGGGAATAGACGGCGTTTGCCTTTGCGATACAATCGGGGTCGCAAATCCGGCGCAGGTCGATGAAATGCTAAAGGCCGTGAAGGCCGCCTATCCTGACAAGGAGATAGGACTCCATATGCATGACACCAGGGGAATGGCCCTTGCCAATATTGTTGTTGCTTTGCAGAACGGATTCAATCTGTTTGAAGCGGCTGCCGGAGGTCTTGGAGGATGTCCATTCGCACCCGGCGCCGCGGGGAACGTGGCGTCGGAGGATCTTGTCAACATGCTTGAAGAAATGGGTGTTTCAACAGGAATTGATTTGGATGAAATTGTTGGAGCAGCAAGACTGATAAGGGAAAAAATAAAACCGGAACTCACAGGCCATATGGTCAATGTTTGTAATTGCTAACAG
>CAZAFW010000033.1:0-16935 GCA_964484935.1 uncultured Peptostreptococcaceae bacterium | reverse complement strand
TAAGACAGACAAGATGAAGGCGGCCTGAAAACATGAAGACACTTCGCGGCATATTGGATTATTTCAGGCTCAAACGCCAATACAAGTATTCAGCCAAAAGCATAGAGCGCTACCAGTTGAAGGCCTTAAAAGATATTGTCAGCCACGCCAGGGACAAGAGTCCATTTTATAGGGATCTCTATGGGGACATGACCTTCGAGACCCTGGATGATTTCTATAAACTGCCTGCCATCAATAAGCAAATCATGATGGACAACTTCACCGGCCTCAACACCTGCGGCATAATCAAAGAAGATGTCTCCGAATATGCCGTCATGAGGGAGGCTGAAAGGGACCATCTTCACTATTACAAAAATCGATATGTCGTTGGCTTGTCAAGTGGAACAAGCGGCAACAAGGGCATCTATATAACAGACCGGCAGTTGACGGAGCGTCTCCCTTTTGTATTCCTGGCAAGATCGGGCATACCGCTTAAGCTTCTGCCCTTCAAGATTCTTTTTATGCTCAGGGTTTTTTCCCAGGGCTTCGATGACATCAATTCACCCTTTATCAGTCTTTCCTATATGTCGACCATGGAGCCGCTCGATCAGGTCATAGACAGGATTAACACCCTCAAGATCAACATCCTCATGGCGCCGCCAAGCATGGTCAACAGAATCTTGCCGCGGGTAAATGAGATCACGGCGGATATTCAGCTGGTTGTCACCTATGCGGAAGTCTTGAGCCAAGAGGAGAAGGAGAAATTCAAACATGCCTTTGCAAGTCAAGTCATTGAGATCTATCAGGCTTCGGAAGGCCAGATGGCATCTGCTTGCAAGCATGGTCACCTGCACATCAATGAAGACCTGGTATTTGTTGAACTCTATGACGAGGAGGGAAAATTAATCACTCAGCCAGGCAAAGTAGGTCATAAGATGATTATCACCAACTTGGTCAACTATGCCCAGCCCCTAATCAGGTATGAGATGAACGACTTGATTGTATTGGACGATAAATGCCCGTGCGGGTCGAATTTCAGGCGTATCAAACAGGTACTGGGCCGGCATGATGATATTCTCTACTTCTACAAAGGGGAGGACAAGGAAATCCAATATGTTTTCCCGGATCTTTTTGTCAGATGGATTATTGTTACAAGCGACAATATCAGGGAGTTCAAAGTCATCCAAGACCACATCAACAGCATTACCGTGAAAGTGGATTTGATGGATTCTGATACGGGGATAGAGGATCGTCTAAAGGCAAAGCTGACAAGCGAGCTTGGGCGCTTTGAGATTTTCAAGCCCGAAATCACTATTGGTAAAGAAACAATAAGGCTGCCCAGAGAACGCAATAAATTCAAGCGGTTTGAAAGCCATGTGGAAATGCCGGGGTCGCAAGTATGAAAACCAGAGAATTGACTCAACTTTCTTTATTGGTCGCCATAGCGGTCATTGCAAGCCGGCTCAACATCGACAATCCCATGTTGGGATCCTCAAGCCGATTCGGCTTTTCATTCGTCGTCTTTCTCAGTGGCCTTTGGTTTGGTCCGTGGAAGGGAGGCTTGACAGGTCTTGTGTCAAATCTATTGGCCTTTGTCCTTTTTGATTCGGCAACCGGACCGTTTCACATTGGTTTCAGCCTCAATGCCTTTCTGGCCGGCTTTATTCCAGGTCTTTATTTTTATTGGATAAGGAAGCGGAAAATCACAGACAACTTCAGCAAGCATTCAGTTCTGCTCATGGGACTAGTCAGCATGGGTGTAATAGTATACGCTTGGAAAGCAGCTTATAGCCCAGGCATAAAAGCGATAATTATGTTTTTGGTCATATTCATGAATTTGGCCATGGTCTTTGCAATCCACAAAAAAACACCGGTTGAAGAAGCAGAGATTATTAGCTTTGACAAGGTTTTATTCATCAGTTTTGTTTACAAGTTCATCAACTCGGTTCTCTTGGCGCCTCTGTGGCTGTCCCAGCTTTTCGGCAGGTCTTATGCTTTTTATTTTCCCATCAGGCTAAGCAAGTTTCCGGTTGAAACCCTCTTGGTGGCCTTTGTGGTCTATGGCGTCAACAGAAAAATGGGCAAGAGAATATTCAATGAGTAATCACTGGGGACGGTTAAATCTATTAAATGAATTGCTTCGGTGACAGCAGAATGATATTTCTTGATTTAGAGGAACCAATTCCATTTTCGACTGGATCGGGAGATTATTTGTTGCCAAGCACAAGTGATGTTGTTAAAGTTGTAACAGGGATATTTGAATCAACCAATCAATCGATATAAAGTGCGACACTCTAAACTGGAGGAATCATATGTCTACAATTGGAATAATTGCAAACCCTGCTTCTGGGAAAGATATTAGAAGATTCGTCTCTCATGCAACGGTTATGAATAATAATGAGAAAGTAAATATTATCGAAAGAATAATATTGGGAGCACAAGAATTGGGTGTCACAAAAGTTTATATTATGCCGGATTCCTTTGATATGGGTTATAAAGTGATTAAAAATTTGAGCTTGTCGAAAAAAATGATTGCAGAGATTGAAGTTCTCGATTTTGAGTTGAGCAAATCTCCTGAAGATACAGAAACCGCCGCCAAGCTGATGGAAGAAATGGGAATGGGCTGCGTCGTTGTTCTTGGAGGAGACGGCACCAACCGCCTTGTAGCAAAACATTTGAAGAAAGTTCCCATGATCGGTGTTTCAACGGGTACCAATAATGCTTATCCCAAAATGATTGAAGGCACAATTGTCGGGATGGCTGCAGCAGCCGTGGCGGCCGATAAAATCGATTGCATGAAAGAATGTCAAAGAGACAAGATTATCGAGATAGGCAAGAATGGAGAATGGATTGATATGGCATTGATGGACCTTGTCATATCGGATGAAGTCTTCATTGGTTCTAAAGCGATATGGGATATAAAACATATAAAAGAGATTATTGTATCAAAATGTCATCCTGCCACCATAGGATTTTCGGCTGTGGTTGGTGTCCATAAAATAATCAGAGAATGCGATGATTTTGGTGGAAAAATTTCCTTGAATACAGGAGACTATAAATTTGTCGCGCCAATATCTGCAGGTGTCATGACTGATTGCGTCTCATCGGGCATTGAACTCATTGAACTCAATAAGGTGATCGAGTGGGAGGCACCGTTTAGAGGGATTATTGCAGTAGACGGAGAGAGAGAAATAGCATTTAGACAAGGGGATCAAATGAAATTTAGAATTTCAAGGAGTGGTCCCATAAATGTGGATGTGAACAAGGCAATCGAACATGCACAAAAGGCGGGATTCTTTAAATTATAGAACTGGAGAATAAATCGCTGGCGACGGCTGAATCTATTGAAGAAATTGTTGCCATGACAGCAGAAAAATATTTTTGGAAGATTATATTTGTTAAGCACAAATAATCTTGTAAAAGCTGCAAAAGGGATATTTAATAATTGGAGGAATCATATGTCTACAATTGGAATAATTGCAAACCCTGCTTCGGGAAAAGATATTAGGAGATTGGTCTCTCGCGCACTGATTACTAATAATAATGAAAAAGTAAATGTTGTTGAAAGAATAATATTGGGAGCGCAGAAATTAGGGGTCGCTAAAATTTATCTTATGCCGGATTCTTTTACGATGGGTCAAGATGTCATTGATAATTTGAGCTTGTCAAAGAAACTGACTGCAGACATTGAAATTCTCGATTTTGAGGTGACGGCTTCTCCTAAAGATACAGAAACCGCTGCCAAGCTGATGGAAGAAATGGAAATGGGCTGCGTCGTTGTTCTTGGAGGAGACGGCACCAACCGCCTTGTGGCAAAGCATTTGAAGAAAGTTCCCATGATCGGCGTTTCAACGGGTACCAACAATGCTTATCCCAAAATGATTGAAGGCACAATTGTAGGCATGGCTGCAGCAGCCGTGGCGACTAATAAAATCGATTGCGAAAAAGAATGCCAGAGAGACAAGATTATCGAGATAGGCAAGAATGGAGAATGGATTGATATGGCATTGATGGACCTTGTCATATCAGATGAGGTATTTACTGGCGCCAGAGCAATATGGGACATGGACCATATAAAAGAGATAATTGTATCAAAATGCCATCCTGCCACCATAGGCTTTTCAGCTGTGGCCGGTGTTCATAAAATAATCAGGGGATGCGATGACTTTGGCGGAAAGATTTCTTTGAATACAGGAAACCATAAATTTATTGCGCCAATATCTGCAGGCCTTATGACTGCAGGTCTTTCATCGGGCGTTGAAGTCATTGAACTGGATAAGGTGATCGAGTGGGAGGCACCATTTAGAGGCATTATCGCAGTAGACGGAGAAAGGGAAATATCGTTTAGACAAGGTGACCATCTGAAATTTAGAATTTCAAGGAGTGGTCCCATAAATGTGGATGTAAACAAGACAATCGAACTTGCACAAAAGGCGGGATTCTTCGAATTATAGAACTGGAGAATTATTGCAGAATCACCGGGGACGGTTTGGTCTTAACCCCAAAAGTGCAAGCATGCAGGGACAGGAAAATCAGAATATGGCGGGCAGGTGTTTCCCGGTGTTTGAATTTGAAATAATTGAAACGAATAAATATAGAAAGTGCTATTGGATTTAAATGATTGTAATCATCAATGAAAAGTGTTAGTATATCACGGTATACTGAAGGAAATGTCAAACCAAATATAACTAATTGCATAGTTGCAATTGGAAATGATATGTATTTAGGAGCTTATTTGTATAGGCTCTTTTTCAATGTAAAAGGAAGGGAATATTATGATAAAAGTTGATAGCTTGTCCTACTCATATCCGCAAAAGGAGCTGTACAACAAGGTTTCATTTGAACTCGAAGACGGTCAGCACTGCGCGTTTATAGGAAGAAGCGGAAGCGGTAAGAGCACGCTGATGGATATAATCATGAATCCGGAAGATTATATGTTCGACGGCAAGTTGGATATGGACCCGAATTGCAGAATCGGGTATGTGAACCAGTTCTCAAAACTGGACGAAACAAAAGAAACCACTGTCTTCGAATATATAGGGCAAGAGTACATCAAGCTTCAAAGTGAAATAACATCTATTTGCGCAGAAATGGAAACATCACCGGATATCGATATTTTGCTGGAAAAGTATCAAAAGGCCCTGGACGCCTTCGATGCCATTGGCGGGAATGACTACGAAAGCAACATCAACAACAAATTGAACCTTTCAGATTTGGTCAGACACAAGGACTTAAAGGTGGCTGAACTCAGCGGCGGCGAATTCAAGCTTGTTCAGGTCATAAAGGAAATGTTAACCTGCCCGGATTTGATAATAATGGACGAGCCGGATGTGTTCCTGGATTTTGAAAACCTAATTTCACTGGAAAAACTGATCAATTCCCACAAAGGGACCATGCTGATCATTACCCACAACAGATATTTGTTGAATCACTGTTTCAACAAGATTGTGCATCTTGAAAACATGGAGATAAAAGAGTTTGACGGAAGATTTATTGATTACAACTTCTCGCTTTTGCAAAGCAAAATAGAAATGCAGGAACTGGCCTTCGCCGATGACCAGGAAATGCTCCGCAATGAAATTATGATAGACAAGCTGAGAGACATAGCAACATATAATTCCGACGCTTCAAAAGGGAAATCCCTCAGAGCCAGGATTAAAATCCAAAAGAGGCTGGAAAAGAGCAGAACCAATGCGCCGTTCGTAGATGTCAAGCAGCCTGAAATCAGCTTGGATGTGGAGAATGAAATTGAAGAATCCATTGTCTTGAAAGTTGACAATTACTGCGCAGCCTTTGATGAAGAGCTTCTTTCAGATGTAAACTTCGAGATCAAGGCCAATGACAAGGTGGCCCTCATCGGTCCAAACGGATCCGGAAAAACAACCTTGATTAGGGATATATTTAAAAACGAAAGCGATTCAATCGAAATGAATTCCGATGTCGAGCTTGCCTATCTGTCCCAGTTGCAAGGGGAAATACTGGATGAATCAAATACAATAGTCGATGAGTTCTTTGATGCGGGATTTGAGACTTTGCATGATATAAGGGCATACCTTTCAAGCTACGGGTTTGAGGAAGAAGAAATCGGTCAAAAAATAGAGTTTCTGTCCGGAGGAGAAAAAAACATACTTCAACTGGCCAAGGTTTCACACAGCAAAGCGAATTTGTTGCTTCTCGATGAACCGACAAGCCATTTGGACACATATACACAAATGGCTCTGGAAAATGCCTTGGAAGAATATAGCGGTGCGGTAATGATGATTTCTCATGATTATTATTCAATTGCGAATTGCATGGACTATGTTTTGGTCATCGAAGACAAGCATATCAGAAAGATGGGCATGAAAAAATTCAGGAAGATGATTTATTCCAATCATTTCGACAAAGACTATTTGCATAGAGAACAAAAGAAAAGAACACTTGATAAGAAAATAGCAATGGCCTTGAAAGACAGTGATTTTGAGCTTGCAAAACTGCTTTCCGAGGAGCTTGAGAAGTTGATTGAATCGCTTTAGGTGTATGTTTTATTATAATTGGCTGGAAGACTGCAACTATAGAATTGATGGTCAAAAAGAGGGCATATTAGCTCTCTTTTTTCACGTCATCATATGCAATATTCTACTTCTGAAGCGTCTGAAAATGACGAACGAAGCGAATTGAAAATTTCAAAGAACAGAAAAATTTTGGTGTAGAATTTGAACAATCCAGGTATAGATAGAATAAGGATAAAAGATGGAATCCTGTAGAAGAGAAATTCGGCATGTTCAGCTGATGAAAGATGGCTGCGCCGGAAAGGAGGGATTGAATTGGCCCAAAAGTTAATCTGTTCATTATCAAAAAGACGGCTTAATCCATATGTCGGAAGCAAGGCGGCAAACATTCATTTTTTGTTGAGACACGGCATAAAGGTTCCAGACAGTTGGGGAATCGTCTGGACAGCCTATGAGCAAAATCTTCGCGATAGCCGTAAAACGCAGATGGATCTATGCAGAGAACTTAAAACTATAATTGATCCACGAAAGAGTTATGCTGTTAGATCTTCTGCATCGCTTGAAGATTCGGGGGAATTTACCTGTGCGGGCCTTTTCAAAAGTTATCTTCAAGTTCAGGGAATAGACAATATCATAGCTTGCATTGCCAAAGTATGGGCATCTTTGGAATCCCCTGAATTTGAGGCATATTGGAAGCATAATATGAATTCGAAGTGCATTCCTCGCATGGCTGTTATAATTCAGGAAATGGTTCAGGCACAATTTTCCGGAGTGGTTTTCACCAAAAACCCGGTGTCGGGTTTTTCTGAAACCATAATTGAGGCCGGAAAGGGTACGGGTATATCCCAGGCCCAGTCCCATCAGGATCCTGAGCGTTGGGTAAGCAAATGGGGCAATTGGTGTCAAAAGCCGAAAGACGGGGTATTGAGTGAAGCTCTGGCAAGAGAAATAGTGGTCCAAGCGGCAGATATTTCGCGAAAATACAGACAGCCCGTTGATATTGAATGGGCATGGGACGGGAAGGAGCTTTATTTCATACAAGTTCGCCCGATAACCCGTTTGGACATTCCTGTCTATTCAAACCGCATAGCCCGTGACATGCTTCCGGGAATTATCAAGCCGCTTGTTTGGTCAGTCAATACCCGGCTTATCAACCCTGTTTGGGCAGACATCCTCATGCGACTTACAGGAGAGCGTTCGTGGGAACCCGATAACTTCACCGGTCATTACTATTATCGTGCCTACTTCAATATGAGTATTTTTGGTCGAGTGTTCGAAAGGCTGGGAATGCCGGCAGAGTCCTTGGAATTATTGTATGGTTTGGAGCAGGATGGACCGGAAAAGCCAAAGATGCGACCCGGATTGGGTATTATCTCGCGGTTGCCGGGCCTGACGGCATTTGCCATGAGTCTTGTTGGAATACATTACCGCCTTAACCGCTTAATAAAGGTAAAGAAACCCGTTTATGAAAAGCTGGCAGTCCGTATGGAGAGCGAGAGGGATTCAGAGGAATTGTTTAAGCTGGCTTTGCGGATTTTTGATGAGACAAGAACAGTGGCTTATTATAATATTATAATTCCCATGTTTGCGATGATGCATCACCAGCTTCTCTCCCGAATGATTAAAAAACAAGGGTATGATGTGAGGTTGCTGGAACTAAGGGGCGGAAGGGAAGCGGCAGCGCTATATAATCCTCATCATTCCTTAAAAGCTTTGCATGATCGTTATTTTGGCGATATTGAAATTCATCCGGACAGCGCTATGTTGCCTCCGGAAAAAGAAGAGCAACTAAAGAAGGATATTGACCAATTCTTACGGAAATTCGGGCATTTGAGCGACAGCGGGAATGACTGTTCCAGTATTCCGTGGCGGGAAGTTCCTGGTTTGATTCGCCGTATGATTGTCCAGCAGAAGGCAGTCAGAAGCGAACAAGAGTCTCAGAGTTTCAAAGAATTGAAACTGCCATGGATGCAGCGGATTTTAATCGGCATTGTATTCAGGCGCACGAGCAGGTTTGCTGTCGATCGTGAAAAAATCAGTTCCATGTACACCTACGGCTATGGTCAATTCAGGACTTGCTTTGTCAAACTGGGCGAGCAACTGGTAAGGCAGGAAGCACTGGAAGACCGGGAAGATGTTTATTATCTCTATTTGTCGGAACTATCGGAATTGGTAGGGGTTGAGAAGCCGGCTTCACAGAAGGCCTTGGTTTCATCACGCCGTCAGGATATGGAATACTACAGGGAAGCCGTTTTGCCGGAAATAATCCTAGGCAATGAACAACCTCCGGTTATGAAAATTGCAAAAGGCGCATTGCATGGGATTCCCACATCAATCGGCACTTATTCAGGTCCGGCCCGGATAGTCAATGGCATAGAGGATTTTGAAAAGATTCAGGACGGGGACGTTGTTATTATTCCCTATTCGGATGTAGGATGGACTCCTTTGTTTGCAAAAGCCGGCGCTGTGGTGTCGGAATCCGGGGGGATGCTTTCCCATACTTCAATTGTTGCCCGGGAATACCGCATCCCTGCAGTTGTTTCGGTTGCGGGAGCCTGCCGGCTCGAGGATGGCAGCAAGGTCACTGTCAATGGATATAATGGCGATGTCGCCTTGCATACTGAAAGGAGGGAATATTAATGTCTCCTTTATGGATTTACACAATCATTGTTGCAGCAGGCTATCTTATCGGTTCAATATCCTTTGCACGGCTGGTTTTCGCCAAGCTTAAACCAGGTGAGACCCCGGATTTTATACGGACTCCAACAACTGATGGCCAGGCGGAGCTTATTTCTCATGCGGTAGGCGCTACGAATGTGATGATTGCCTTCGGCCCACGGTGGGGAATGCTGGTCAGCATACTCGATGCGCTGAAAGGGTTTCTGCCAACCTTGGCATTGCTTGCTGCCTTCCCGGAGGATTCCTATCACTTGGCGGCTGCCGTGGCTGTTTTGATTGGTCATTTATGGCCGGTTTGGCACCGGTTTTCCGGGGGAGGCGGCAATTCGAGCATAATGGGGATGCTGCTTGCTATCAGTCCCTTGGGACTTGTGATTACTCATGCAGGGGGCATGCTGATCGGACGTTTTGCGCCAATTTTTGCATTTATAGGCGGCATTGTTTTGACTATACCATGGTTTGCCTTCAGAGATGGCGTTTACAGTCCAGAAGTCGCTTTTGCGATTGCAATTTCGATTTTGTATGTCTTGGCTGAGATACCCGAGATGGTGCAATTAAGGGACCTGAAACGAGACGGGCATGTGTTGGATTACAGGCATGTTCTTTCAATGATGAAAAAATCTGCAGCTAGCGGAGAGTCTGGCAAATCTTTCGGAGACCGGAAATAAAAATACAATAAAAAGCAGGGTTAAAAAGTAGGGGGGCGGGCTTTTTGCTTCATATCAAAACAACTGAGGAGCACTACAAGCGATTGGGGACTTTAACATGAGTCAATGATGACAAGTCAACATATGGCCTCAATGGCTTACACTCAAGAAATGCCTGCTCTAAACACAATGAATTCCCTGGGTTTGGAGTTTTTGATTTGTTTTGGCAACTTTTCTTGTGGCGTGCAGTTTGAATTGTTATAATTCAACTGTGACAAATTCGGACAAAATTTTATTTGGCTGGAAAACAAAAGTGATTCAAGCAGAAAAGCTTTTTACCAGCTTAGAGGCGTTTGGCGTAAAATTGCGGATGGTATGGAGGGGAAAATGACTGAATTATTGGCACCTGCAGGAAATATGGAAGCTTTGAAGGCCGCAATCTCTAACGGTTGTGATGCAATATACCTGGGAATGCAAAAATTTGGCGCGCGTGCGTACTCGTCCAATTTCGATCTAAAATCGCTAAAAGAGGCTGTCAGGTATGCGCACCTTAGGAATGTTAAAATCTATGTCACAATGAATACCATCGTTTTTGAAAATGAAACCCCAGATATGAAAAAGCAAATGGACGATTTGAATGAAATCGGGGTCGATGGAATCATCGTCCAGGACCTGGCCGCTTTCGAGTATCTGGTTGAAAACTTTATCGACATGGAGGCGCATTGCTCGACCCAAATGGGAATAGACGATCTGGATGGAACCCTGCTTTTCAAAGAGCTTGGAGCCAAGAGGGTCGTCCTGTCCCGAGAACTTGAGATTGAAAAAGTAAAAGAGATAAAAAAAGCAGCCAAGATGCCTTTGGAGATATTTGTCCACGGAGCTTTATGCGTGTCCTATTCCGGAAACTGCCTTATGTCCGGCCTGATAGGCTACCGGAGCGGAAACCGCGGAAGATGCGTGGGTTCATGCCGCAAGGTCTATGAACTGATTGACAAGACAAGGGACATATCCTTGGGGAAAAGCTATATTCTGTCCACCAAGGACTTAAACACAATCGAGCATATCGATGAGCTGAAAGAAATCGACTCTTTGAAAATAGAAGGTAGAATGAAAGAGCCTGCCTATGTCGCCAATGTCGTATCGAAATACCGCAAGGCCTTGGACAATAAAATAACCGAAGAGGACAAGGAAGACCTGAAGAAAACATTCAATAGGACCTTTACCAAAGGCTATTTGTTTGGCGAAGACAAGAAGGACATCACAAACATCTTGCGGCCCAACAACTTTGGCTATGAAATTGGAAGAATCAGCAGGGTTGTAAAAGACATGTACGAAATAAAACTTACGCGCACTCTGAATCAAAACGATATAATCAGAATAAATCATGACAATGAAGACGTTAATTTGACTGTTGTAAAACTCTACGACAAAGACGGCAAATTAATAAACAGGGCGGAACATTTCTGCTATATCAAAATCAAGGAAAAGCTTTCTAGGGGCGACGCCGTATATATAACTAAAGACTATTTGTATTACAAGGATCTGGAATCATCACTTGAAAAAGAATTCAAGCGCTTTCCCCTGGATATCAGGGTGTATGCATATCCGGATTCAAAGCTTGTCATAGATGCCAAAGGCCTGGGTTTCAATTATCTATATGAAAGCGGGGAAACATTGGGCCAAGCAATCAATAATCCGACAACAAAAGACCAGGTGATAAAGCAATTTTCGAGATTGAATGACACTATATTCGAGCTGGGTCATGTGGATTTTGAGGAATGTTATGCATTCATTCCGGCCAAGCTGCTTAATGCTGCAAGAAGGGAAATTGTGCGCGGCTTATGCGACTTGAAGATCAACAGCAAGAAGAAAAGAATGAAGGCTTGGCAGGTAAAAGAAAAAATAAGCTTTCCCCCTAAAAAACCCTACCTAACGGCCTCTGTCACGACCAATGAGCAGTATGACGCCTGCGTGAGCTGCGGAATAGGGGAAATCTATTTTCAAAACATCGTCAGAAGAAACCACAACGATTACAAGGAAAAAGAAGAGCAGCTTCTCATAGGGGGATACGGGGGAATTCATCACTACAGAAAAACCAATCCTTTCGTTGCGGACTATTCTTTGAATGTTGTCAATTCCGTCAGTTGCCATGAATTATTCAGACTTGGCGCCTCGCGGGTGACTCTGTCCTATGAACTTAACAAGCGACAAATCGAAGACCTAATCCACGCCTATCATGAAGAAAATGACGGTTATCCCGCGCTGGAAATGATTGTATATGGAAAGGCTCCTTTGATGTTTTCAAAATATTGTCCTCTTAAAAAAATGGATCAATGCGGCATTTGCAGAAGCAAAAACTATGAGCTGAAAGACGGGCACGGAAGTTTCCCCATAATTGCTCATGATGACTGCACAACGACTATTCTCAATGGGAAGACGCTGAATCTTTTAGATGAAATGCAAAGCATAAAAGGAATCGAGGCATTCAGACTGAATTTTACGGTTGAATCAGAAGACCAGGTTGTCAAAACTATTAATGATGCATTGGGCAAATTAAACGGTACAATCGACAAAGCTGTATTTAATCAGGAAACCGACACAAGAGGGCATTTCAATAAAGAGATTTTGTAGGGAAAACCCGGAATCCGAGTGTTGTTTCCAATAACCATTGGGGAATAACCGCGGGACTGGGCTGTTGCTTCATATGAAAACAACTTGACAAATCCAGACAAAAACGTCCTCAGCGATTCTAATAAATAAGTTTGTTTACAAAGGATATAAAACAAAGATAATGCTTTAATTGTAAAACGATTAAGCATATTTAGAAGAGCAACTAGTCGTGTCGATGGTTTATATGATGAATTATGGCGCGTTACATTAAAAATTCAATATATCAACGGGATTAGTATTGTTTTATAATATCCTTTAATTTTATAAAGAGGAGGAATAAATGGAAAAACGAAACCGTCGTGGAAATATAGCTGTTGTTGGATCGTGCATGGCTATTTTTTGGTCTGGTGCAATGGTTTTTGGTTATCCTGGACTGTTAGCAAGTTATTGGAGAGAGATTTATAATGTTGATGCAAGTTCTACTGGTGCAGTATTGACATTATTGTTATTCTCACTCGGTATTTTTATGTTCTTTGGTGCAAAGTGGCATATGAAATTAGGTACAAGCAAGAGTATTCTTATAGGCGCGGGGATAATGGTGGTTGCATTGTTTTGTCTTAACTTTGCCCAGGATATGACTCTTGTTTATGTGTTTGGCTTTTTAAACGGTACTTCATCTTGCTTTATTTACAGCCCGGGGCTCACAACCGCTCAAAACTGGTTTCCTAATAAAAGAGGATTCTATACAGGTATAATAAATTTTATATTTGGAATTTCAGGTGCAATTATGGCACCTGTTATGAACAAGTTATTACAAAATTACGGTTTTGTTAATATGAATTATATCTTAATGGCATTGATGGTAATCACATGTATTATTGCTTCGCGACTTACAGAAATGCCTGACAAAGCCAATATGTCTGATGAAGAAAAAGAAGCTCATGTGAAACTTCTTGAAGAAGTGAAAAATGCCAAATCCGGGCAAAAAATGGCTGAATCCAAGACCGTTAATGAAGCCATTCACACTAAGCAATTCTGGTTCTTATGGTTGACATGGTGCTTTATGGGGGCAGCAGGAATATCGATGGTCGGACTTTCTACCGGTTATGCAATAAAACTTGGATTATCTGCTGTAGTTGTACTAACTTCATTTAACTTGACAAATGGTATCAGTCGTATTATAGCGGGTACATTATCAGATTATATTGGTCGCAATTTGACAGGAGCGATTACATTTGTAATAGCTTCTCTAGCATATTTCATGTTGCCTTATTCCACAAGTCTTGTAATTGTTGCAATTTGTTCGGCTTGTATCGGTTTTGCATTTGGAACCTTGTTTGCTGTTACGGCACCTCTTGCAACTGACTTATTCGGACTAAAGAATTTTGGTATGATTTTCGGACTTATCTTTACTGCATATGGTTTTGTAGGTGGAATTGTAGGCCCTGCACTCGCAGGGTTTGTTCTTAAGCTTACCGGAGAGAACTATGGCCCGGTATTTTCATACTTGGGTACGTTCTGTGCATTGGCGGCATTCTTGGTAATGTTTGCTAAACCAAAAGAAGAAAGCGTAAAAAAACAGAACATATACTAATTAATCGAATTTAAATCATTGGGTCATTCAACTTATTGAAATTATAGCTGCCTTAATAAACTTAATAATATTCTTGACTCAAATCACACTGAAAATGTTTCTGTAAGAACCGGGGTTTATTCAAGGGCTATTCATATTGGAAAGGAAATGAACTATACTGTTTTCGTATGTTATAATATGAATATCATTGACATTGATTTAAAACATAAGCACTCTAACGCATTCATTTTAAATGAAAAAGTTGGAGTTTTTTATTATATTGGATAATATGCAAGTTTAAAACTTACTGAAAGGATAGGGGTATATGAAAAAAAGTAATAAGACGGAGAAATTATTTGATAGAAACTTCATGAAGTGGGGATTTGATATGAATTTGTTTGTATCAATCGTATCCGCTTTTTTGGTATTGTCATTTACAGGATTTACTCTTCTGCGACCCAATCTGGCAGCAGAAACATTTGCTTCCGCTAATTCCATTTTGAATACCAAATTCAATTGGGTATTTGTTATTACTGTAAATGCATCATTTGTATTTTTGCTTGTACTTGGTTTTTCAAAGCTTGGCAGGATTCGTTTGGGTGGTTTTAATGCGAGGCCGGAATATAATAATTTTTCATGGTATGCTATGCTCTTCAGTGCCGGAATAGGTATCGGCATTTTCTTTTATGGAGTAGCAGAACCAATATATCATCTTTCTATTCCAGATGCATTGAGAAGCGGGTCTTCGGTTGACAATTTCAAGATGATGTTTCTTCATTGGGGAGCCCATGCATGGGCACTCTATGGACTTGTGGCTGTCGGTCTTGGATATTTTGCGTTCAACAAGGGTTTGCCGTTTTCATTCAGATCACTTTTTTATCCAATAATATACGATAAAATATTTGGGATTTGGGGAGATATAATTGATACTCTTGCAGTAGTGTCTGTTTTGTTTGGTTTGGCAACATCTCTTGGTCTTGGTGCACGGCAGATCAATTCAGGGCTAAATTATGTTTTTGGCATTGAATTCAGCCCGGCTGTTCAAGTTTCTTTAATTATAGGGATTACATTTTTAGCGACACTCTCCGTTGTAAGCGGTATTTCAAAGGGGATTAAATTATTAAGTCAAGCTAATACCATTCTGAGTTCTGTATTCTTGCTAGCTATTTTAATGATTGCTCCTACAGGTTATGTTATTTCGACGTATCTGAGCAGCTTAGGCATTTATTTGAAAGATTTTGTGCAGATAGGCTTATTTACAGGCACAGAGGCAAGCGATGTAGCGTGGCAAGAGGGATGGACTATATTTTATTGGGCTTGGTGGGTATCTTGGACACCATTTGTGGGGACTTTCATTGCTAGGATTTCAAAAGGTAGAACAATCAAGGAGATTGCTGTCGGTACTGTTGTATTGCCTACTTTGATAATAACGTTTGCTATGACTGTGCTGGGGGCAACCGGTATTTATCTTAACCAATCAAGCGGGGGCGTAATTGCTGAAGCAATTAATACTAATATATCAACATCAATATTTGAAATGCTAAAATACCTAATTGTATCCGAAGGGTTGAGAATTTTCATGTATTGTGTAGCTGTTGTAGCAATAATACTGTTTTTTGTTACAAGCAGCGATTCCGGATCCTTGGTTGTTGACAATCTTACAAGTAGCGGCAAGGAAAATTCTCCGAAGAGGCAACGTGTATTTTGGGCAATTATGGAAGGCATAATTGCCATGTCAATTCTTCTTCTTGGCGGTGAAGAGGCACTCAAAACACTTCAGTCAGCAGTTATAATCACTGGCTTGCCATTTTCGATTTTATTGATCATTATGATGTTCTCACTTACAAAAGAATTGAAGCTCAGCTACAAGAAACACGAATACAACAAAGTTGTTAAGCTGAAGAGAAGACTCGACAAGCTTGATAAAGATGTCGAGTATAAATAAAAACATATATAATCACTGTGGACGTTTAAATTTATTTAATACTGAATATCACCATTCAATATGAAAACAGGTGCACTAAAAAGAGGGAGGGAGTTGCTATTTTGAATTTATAAAAATATACGGGCTTTATCATGAGTTGTAAGGAGTTGAAGAATGGAGTATTATAAAAGGAAAGCTGCAATGATAAGTCACAAGAGTTGATGGCGAAAATGAGGCAAGAAACACATATGAGAAAACCGGCAGATACGCTTTTAAACAAAATATTGAAAACGAGAGTTGCCAAGGCAAATATTTATTACATAGCGATTGTTGCTATTATAGTTTTGCTTTCTTTTATTTCTCCTGAGAAAGACCTTGGGCTTGTTAAAGGTGAGATTTTTCCGTTGAACGAGCAATGGGATGTTTCGGATGGTTATGGCAGTTTCAATGATGTCTCATTGCCTTATAAAATAGAGGACGGTCAAAAGGGCGAAGAGTTTTCCATTACCAGAACAATTGAAGAAGACTTTGAAGACGGAATGTTTTTGAGAATACGGGCTTCCATGCAAGACATTGCTGTGATTGCAAAAGGTGAGGTAATATATGTAAGCAAAAGAGACAATGAAGGAACTTTGACATTCCCGGAAGTGAGCATGTGGCATTTGGTCAAAATTCCGAGGAACATGGAAAATGAAGAATTGACTATCGAATTCTCGACGCGGATTGATACCTTCAAAGGTGTCGTGAATCCCATATATTATGGAACAGAAGGAGCCTTGCTTAAGGATTTGATAGCGCGAAATTATGCCGGCTTGGTTGTGGGAATCATTATGCTGCTTGCTGGAATAATATCGATAATTGTTTCGTTTGCACTTAGAAAATTGGATGATAGAAGATTGTTTTATATCGGGACCTTTTCCGTCGCGGCGAGCATATGGATGCTTGCGGAACTGCGAATTCTACAATTTGTGACAGGGAACAGGTTCATATTGGGAGGAATCAGCTATCTGATGGTTCCTTTAATGGCGGTTT
>CAZAFW010000032.1:0-18170 GCA_964484935.1 uncultured Peptostreptococcaceae bacterium | reverse complement strand
GTCATTACGGCTTTTATTGTGTGCATTCTGTTTTCGGCTTCGTCGAAGACTACTGAGTATTTGCTTTGGAAGACTTCGTCTGTGACTTCCATTTCTTCGAGCCCAAATTTCTCTTTTATTTCTCGTCCCACTATTGTGTTGAGGTCGTGGAAGGAAGGCAGGCAGTGCATGAAGACCACGTCGGGATTTCCTGTGGCTTTAACCATGTCCATGTTGACCTGGTAGGCTCCCAAGAGCCTAATCCTCTCCTCGAACAGGTCTTCCTCTCCCATGGATACCCATACGTCAGTGTAGAGTACGTCCGCATCCTTTACGCCAGCTTTTATGTCCTCGGTAAGTTCAATCACGGCGCCGGTTTTTTCCGCCAAAAGGCGCATCTCGGAGACAAGCTCGCCTGCAGGGAAAAGTTCCTTGGGCGCAACCGCCACGAAGTGCATTCCCATTTTAGCCGCTCCAATCATGAGCGAATTGCCCATGTTGTTTCTGGCGTCGCCTATGAATACGAATTTCATTTTGTTTAAGGGCTTGCCTGTGTGCTCCATGGCCGTCATGAAGTCGGCAAGGATTTGTGTGGGGTGGTAAAGGTCGGTCAGGCCGTTCCATACGGGAACCCCTGCGTTTTGAGCCAAAGCGTCCACCGTTTCCTGCGCAAATCCCCTGAATTCGATTCCGTCGTAGTATCTGCCCAGAACCTTTGCAGTGTCGGCTATGGATTCCTTTTTGCCCATTTGGCTGTTTGACAGGAATGTAACATTGGCGCCTTCGTCGAATGCCGCCACTTCAAAAGCGCAGCGGGTCCTTGTGGATGTCTTTTCGAAAAGCAGAACCACGTTCTTGCCCTCCATAAGGTCTCCCTTGATACCCGATCTCTTCTTCTTTTTCAGGTCGATGGCCTTGTCGAGAAGGTGGCGAATTTCCTCCGGCGAAAAATCCTTTAGAGTTATGAAGCTTCTTCCTTTAAGATTTACTGGCATGGTATTGTCCCCCTTAAGTACAGTTAAAAGTAGAAAGTTGAAAGTTGAAAGTTTATAAGTACAGTAGTAAGTAGAAAGTGGAAAGTGGAAAGAAAAAGAAAAAAGAATTAATACAAAAACTATAAGTACAGCATTAAGTTTAAAGTTAAAAGTGGAAAGTTATAAGTACAGTTTAAAGTTGAAAGTTGAAAGAAAAAGAATAAAATACAAAACTTTAAGTACGGTAGCAAGTTGAAAGTTGAAAATACAACTGGCAACGGGATAAATGCAAAACATTTTTAAAACCTATATGCATCAAAGTGATTTTGCGCTCTTAATTTTTTCCTTTTGTTTTTCCCTTTGTTCTTTCTTTCCACTTTCTACTTTCCACTTTCCACTTTCCACTGCTTTTATTCTCTCACAAGCGGCATGCTCATGCACCTGGGGCCTCCTCGGCCTCTTACGAGCTCGGAGCCCTCTATTTCGACTACTTCTATTCCCCTCTGCCTGAGTGTCTCGTTTGATATTTCGTTTCTATTGTATGTTACGACGACTCCGGGAGCTATTGCAAGTGTGTTTGTGCTGTCGTTCCACTGCTCCCTTGCGGCGGTTATTTCATCGCCTCCACCGCTTTGTATGAATTCTATGGCCGGCACTTTAAGGGCTTTTTTAAGGGCCTTCTTGAGGCTTTGCATGGGCTCTACCTTCAAGGCGCCATTTTTGCCCGGTGTCAGCCTGTATGCGGAAACCGACTCCTCGACTCCCGGATATATGGTGAATTTATCGTAGTCGAGCATTGTGAAGACCGTGTCCAGATGCATGTATGCCCGCGCGAAAGGTATTTGAACTGCGTAGACTTCCCTTATGCCGGAGTCTGACCCGAAAAGATTTTGAGCAATCTTCTCTATTGCCTTGGGCGATGTCCTCTGGCTGCAGCCTATGAGAACCACGCTCTCGCTTATTACGAAGATGTCCCCTCCCTCTAAGCTGTTTTTGCAGCTGTAGTCGTACCACAGGGGGCTTTCGTCTTTTTTAAACAGGGGATGCTCGCTGTAAAGATACTTAAGCATCATTGTTTCACGGTTTCTGGCCCTTGTGTTCATTGAATTTACGCTGAGCCCGTTTCCTATTACTGCTCCGGGATCCCTTGTGAAATAAAGGTTTGGAATAGGATCCATGTAGAATGGATAGTCTTCGTCTATGTAGTCGGCCAGTGTCTTCGCGTCTCCGGGATCGGGGAAGTCGTCTTTGTGGATGCCCGCTATGAGGGCCTCCGAAAGCTCTCCGGCCTTCTTTTGCATTAGATATGCTGAAATTTCATCTTTAAGCCTTATGCTTGAAATGTCGCTCAGCCTGAGGGCTTCGGCAATAAGGCTCTCTTTCACTTTTTCGCCATCGAGTATCTCCTCGAGGAGCTCTTCGTAATAATATACCCGGCAGCCCCTTTGGCGCAGTACGTCCGCGAATGCATCATGCTCCCCTTGCATCTGCTTTAGCCATGGAATGTCGTCGAAAAGAAGTTCGTCCAGAGACTGGGGCGTAAGCCTCTCAAGCTCCTTGCCGGGACGGTGAAGAAGTACCGCCTTGAGTTTCCCTATTTCCGATCTTACATTGAGAAAAGCTTTCGTATTATTCATTGGCGCCTCCACCTTGCCTGTGATTTGAATTGTTTGCGATTTGAAGAATTCAATTCTTTGCTTCTTATCAGTATAACACTCTCGGCATGGATTTTAAATCGGCATCTGCCATCTTTTGTCATTTTGCCTTCCGTATGTTGATACCCAATGAAGGCTCGGCGGATGCATTTATTTTTGCAAAACTATGACCCGCAGTTTCCTGCAGGCCTTTTGTTTATGATGCGAAAAATATATTGCGTTCATTTCTGAGAAGTTTGATCTCCACTGTTTCGGTAAGAACATCCGAATAGCTGTATGAAACCGTTCTTTCCGAATCGAGACCGTTGTTGATTCTTACGATGAAGATGTTCGAATATACTTCCTCAAGCACGCCTTCCTTAACAAGCACTTTCTTTCTACCCTTGTTGGTCTTTAAAACTACCTTTTCCCCAATACAATCCTGTACGTTTCTTTTGATGATAGATAGCGTTTCTTTTGTCGCCAAAGGGACATCACCTTCCTCTGTTTGTATACAGTATTATTGTAACACTATTCCCCCCCTGCGTCAAGCGAAATAAAATATTTTACTATATCGAAACTGCAATGTCAAAAGGTTTCGGGATTTTTTTTGAAAAAATGTTTTTCTTGCTCTTATTTGCGCAAAACGGACTTGTTTTCATTTTGTTTTCGCATGCCCCCATTGAAATATCCAATGGGATTTGGACGTCCGCAGCCGCCTCTGCACGGCTTTCGGTCCCTTTTGCATGCATGGAAAACAGATGCCGATGCCGCAAATCTTGAATCTTACAAATAGAATTTCTTGAGGCTTTCTATTCCCTCTCTTATGTATTCCTTGCCTCCGTATTCGCATGAGGCCTCCATGTTGGCAGGCTTTTTGGCGCTTGAAATGACTTTCATGGCCTCGTCTGAATCGAAGGCCCATCCGTCCTTGGGCCTTTGCCCCGAACGCATGGGTATGTGCCTGTATTTTACGTAAAAGCTGTTTGAACAGTAGGCCTCCCGCCCCTTGGTGGTCCAAAGGTGGAAAGCGTCGGCAGCCCCCGACAAAAGTCTGAGGTTTTCCATGAAGTCGAATTTTCTCACTACAGAGGCAAAATAAAGGTGGCCGGTGTCGAGAAGTATACCCAAGCTTGCGTATTTGCCTATTTCCCTTTTCCAGTCCTCTATTTCGTAAAAGGACTCGTTGGATCCGAAGTATTCCAAAAGCAGAAGGGCGCCGTGGGATTTTGCCATCGCATCCAGTCTTGCAAGCGCGTCTTTCAGTATTTGTTTGAATGTTCCCGCCTCGTAGTCTGCTCTCTCGTAGCGTCCGGGGAAATGTATCACAAAATATTCGCACTTGCTGGGAGTAAGGCGCCCCAAGTTGTGCTCAAGAAGGCTGAAGGAAAGTTCTCTCATTGCCGGGTCGGGGTCGAGGTAGAAGGCGTCAAGGAAATAGTGCCCGAACCAGTCCGGGATGAAAATGGGCAGGTGTATGCTGTATGCCACAGACGCCTCTTGTGCAAGTTTCATATCCCTCATTATTCTCTCGGCCTTGCTCTCCCAGGCGTCCATGCCCCCCAGGCAAAACTCAACCCGGTTAAGGTCAAGCTCCCGGGCTTCGCCGAGTCCTATGAACACTGCGTTGGTTCCAAAATTATTTTTCATTGCTGTTTCCCTTTCATTGATCCGGCCAAAGTTAGCCCTCATTCGCCATATGACCTTTTGGGCAGAAGTGGACCAAAAAATGTCTGTCCCTTTTTGGTTCTTTTTAGTTGGCTTAGTTGGCGGCGTCGAGAAGGTAGGCTTTGCCGTCCTTTACGCCCAGGAATATGAAGTTTTCTTCCATTTCGAGGGTCTCCTCTTTACCTGTCCCAAGGTCCTGTATCACCAAAATGTTGTTGTCCTCTGCCTTTTGGGGATAAACGAGCTTGTTTTCCCAGCTCCATATCATCGAAGACGGAGAGTCGTAGGCCATGCTCCCTCCGGGATAGGCGATTTGCGAGTAGCCCTCTATGGCGTCGTAGCTCTTCATCTGGTTTCCGTATATTCCAAGAAGAATTATTTGTGAGTCTCCGTGCCATGTTATCTTTTCCTCTTCTTGGCCGTCACGCATGATTGTACCTTCTCCGGTCTTTTCGAGTTTTATTGCGGTAAGCATGCCTATGCTTTCTATGAAGCGCGGCTCTCTCGCTTTTTTGACAAGCGCCACTGCCATGCCTGTCTCGGTGTTTATTCCGTATATGTCGGATCTGTTGCCCATTTCCGAATATCCTTCGGAAAATATGACTTTGTCGCTTACCCAGTCGAAGTGGAGGTCAAGTGGAACTGTGCCGTCTCCGGCCGAGTATATGTGAAATGGCATCTCTGTCAGGGATAGGATTGTTCCGCTCTCCATGTCAATGAGCATTAGGCTTGCGGCCGTTTTGCCTATCTCGTTTTGGCTTATGAATGCCGCCGCAGTTTCGCCGCCGGGCGAAAGGCGTATTCCCCTGAATCTCCAACCCTTTGGAAGCAGATTGGCAAAGCGGCTTTTGAGCAGCCCCACCTGGTCCGTTTCAAGGGTTTGGCCGCTCGCCTGGTCATATATAACCTTGTCGAATTGAAGGTATTCAGAAGGCTTTCCGTACTTGTGCAGCATGAGCAGACCGTCCTCCACTCTTCCGGAAAGGTATCTGACGCCCTCAAAGGCTTCCCCTCCGAGCGTTTGGATTGTCTGGGCCATAAACTGCGACTTAAGGTCTAGGACCTTTATGCTCTGCCGCTCCCCGACGTCCAGCCTCCATGAGTTTCCTATTCCGAATTCTCCTTGCATAGAAAGGCCTATCATGTCCTCGGCACCCGATATGTTTATTTCATATGTCCCCTCGGAGAGGTCCTCTAGGGTTATTTCTACTGACGAGTCACTTTCCCATTCGAAGGACACTAGGGGAATATCCCCGCCGGATTGAAAATCCATGTTTCCGAGTATGGCTTTTTCGACGCTCAAAGTATTTACGGGGCGCTTGAAGGAGAGTCTGAAAACCTTTGTTCCTTCAGTAGTCCAGTACTCGGGCTCTAAAAGGTCTCCCTCCTCAGAAATCCTCTTCATTTCCGCGCTGTTGGGCTCGTATCTGTTTATGTAAAAAGCTACCGGCTCACGGAGCCTTGCCCCCTCCTCAAAGAATATGTCGCTGCCCACGGCTATCTTGAGCGTCTCCACCTCAGCGTCCGAAGGAGGTATGTTCATCCACACCACGGTCCTGTCCACTCCCGCATATCCTATTCCGACGCGGTCCATTATTTCCATATTTTCTGTCTCTACTGAGAAGCCGCCGATTTTTTCTATGTTGACGGGTTCTGAAAATTTAAATGTCAGGTTTATGTTTCCGGACATGACCTTTGTGCTTCCCGACTGTATTCTCTCGCTGCCAACCGGACCGTTGATGTAAATTTCGGGCGGCATTACCTGCCTTGCCACCGCCGTTTCCCCTTCGGATACGGAAGGTTCTCCAGAAGGTCCCGAAAGCCCCATATAGTCTCCCGCCGCAAAAAGAAGCAGTGCGACCAAGATGATAGTTGTCAGAATTCCTATTGCCACTTTTGCCATGTTCATATTATCTCCTCCATCAAGGGTAATGGATCGACGCCCTTTTAATAGACGCACCCATTTTCATTATAGACTATGTTTCGGGTGAAAGTGTTCCAAAATTATTGCAATTTTTCGATAAGCTACCTTGCATTGCAAGATAGCTTATGTTATTATGTAATTGCTCAAGAACGAAGATATGCCGCAAATTCGATGAAAGGAAGATCTCAAGATGAACATACAATTTAAAAAAGGTGTCTTGGAACTGCTGGTTCTTTCCATCCTCAAGAAGCGCGACTGCTACGGATACGAACTGGTAAACGAGATTTCAAAAAACATAAGCATTTCGGAAGGAACCATATACCCCCTCCTGAGGCGTCTGACCAAGGATGGGTATTTCGAAACATACCTGAAGGAGTCCAAGGAAGGTCCGCCCAGGAAGTACTACCGCCTGACAAAACAGGGTGATTCCACCCGGATCGATTTGGAGTCGGAGTGGTACGATTTCATAAAGAAGGTAAACAACATTGTAGGAGGCGACAAGACGTATGAATGAAAAAAGGTTTCTTCAATTCCTGGAAAAGGAGCTTTCCGGGATTCCGCAAGAAGAAAAAAAGGATATATTGTTTGACTACAGGGAGCATTTCACTATGGGCAAGGCCGATGGAAAATCGGAGGAGGAAATAGCCAAGGCATTGGGCAACCCGACTGCGCTGGCCAGAAAATACAAGGCGGAGTATTATGTTGAAAACGCGGAAAGGAACCGGACTGCCGGCAATCTGTTCAGGGCCGTGCTTGCAACGCTTGGCCTGGGCTTTTTCAATCTCGTGTTCGTTTTAGGTCCCTTCATAGGGCTGTTGGCTATAATCTTCGCACTATTCGCCGTATCGGCGGCTGCGGTCATTTCGGGAATAGCCGTGTTCACAGAGGCGGCTTCGCTTCCCTTCTTTTTTGGAAATGCCCATCTTCCGGCGTTCGTTGCGGAAAACACGGCGGCTTCGGCCTTCCTTTCAGTCGGGCTCGTTTCACTGGGATGCCTCATGCTTATTGCTGTTGGATACGTGTCGGTGTGGGTGTTCCGGATCACTCTGAAATATCTTAAACTCAACATAAACATAATTGCAAGGAGGTAGAGAAATGAAAATCGATTTAAAGCGAGCCATGTTTTGGCTTGCCGGCACGGCCGTAGTATTTCTTGGAATTTCCTTTTTCCTTTTCAGGCAGGCCGGAGTCGTTCCATCGGACCTTTCCCGTTTCGACTCTTCTTCGGGAAACGGATACTCTAAAAGGATAAACGACACTATGAGCCTAGGAAATGAGGCTTATGAAAGCATAGAAATAAAAACGGTCAGCGTTCCGGTCGAGGTGGTTCCGACCCTCGGAGTGTTGAAGGCTGAATTGACGGGCAATTTCACGGCTTCAGACGAGCAGTCGATGCCCTATCTGGACGTGTCTGCAACCGACGAGGGGCTGTTTATCGAGGTCAAGCATCCTAAAGGGCTTTTTGCGGGAGCAGTTTCGGTTGATTCGCTGCTTTCGGTCTACATCCCTGAAAACAGCCTTGACGAGCTGGGCGTAAAAACCGTGTCCGGAAATATAAATGTGGGCTCGCTTAAAATCAAAAGGGCAAACCTGGGCTCGGTCTCGGGTGCCATAAATGCGGAGCGCCTGTCCCTTTCTGAAGGAGTGTTCGAGACTTCATCCGGCAACATAAAGATAGGTTCGCTTTCGGGGCGGATCCTGTCAAAGACCACTTCGGGCAAAATGGACATAAGCTTCGAAGAAATAGAAAGCCCAGTATACCTGGAAAGCATTTCGGGCAATGTGGACATTTCTCTTCCGCAAAACGCCTCATTTACCCTTAAAACGGAAACTGTTTCAGGAAACCTTGTATGCGGGGCGCCCTTGACCATTAAGGGAGGAAAGGACGACAACCTGCTTGCCGACATAGGCGGAGGCGGGCCCATAATGGAAATCAGGACGGTTTCAGGAGACATGAATTTGCATTAGCACTATCTGAAATGCGCGCTATGTAGTATAATTTATTAGTAAAATAACAAACAAATACAAAAAGGAAAGTGATTTCATGGACTACCGAAAAGAACTGAAAAACACAAAGAGGCTGGTCGTCAAGCTGGGAACCTCTACATTGACCCATCCGAGCGGAAAGCTCAATTTCGGGAGGATAGACCTAATTGCAAGGATTCTTTCCGACTTGAGAAACAAAGGCCTGGAAATCGTTCTTGTGACATCAGGAGCAATAGCGACAGGAACCATACGTTTGGGCATGAAGGAAAAACCAACGGACCTTCCCGGAAAACAGGCAGCAGCCGCCATAGGACAGTCCGCCCTCATGAGGATTTACGAAAAGTTTTTCCAAACATACGACCAGATCGTGGGCCAGGCCCTCATAACCAAGTCCGTTCTTGAAGATCCATTGACGAAAGAAAATGCCGAGAACACCTTCAACCGGCTTCTTGAATGGGGAACAATACCAATAGTGAATGAAAACGACACCATAGCCACTGACGAAATAGAGGCGGGATACAAGGGGCGTTTGGAATTCGGAGACAACGACACCTTGTCGGCCACTGTTGCGGCCCTCATAAACGCCGACCTGCTTGTGCTTATGAGCGACATAGACGGTCTGTTCACAGCCGACCCCAGGAAGGACCCTTCCGCCAAGATAATGAGAATCATCGAAGAAATTGACGAAAAGATCGAAGAAGCGGCCGAGGGAGCCGGATCGGACTTTGGAACCGGAGGCATGGTGACAAAGATAAGGGCTGCGAGGATATGCAAGAAGGCCGGCATAAGCACACTCATAATGAACAGCGATTCCCCCGAGCTACTCTATGCCGCGCTCGAAGGCGTTGAGATAGGAACACTTTTCCCTGCAAAGGCATAAGCCTTTGTCTTAAAAAAAAAACAAAACCGCAGATAGGGCATGGGAATTATTTCTCTTCCGTATCTGCGGTTTTTGTAGTTGATTCTGAAAAATTCCTCGCCCTCATCGGCCCAGCTTCCTTTCAAGCTCAATGAATCCGGAACCGAAAACCCTTATGCTTTCTTGGGGAGTATTCTCATGGGCGCATGCGGCATACTCATCCACTTCTCTTTTGTCCTTGCGGCCGTGATGGAGAGATGCAGGGCCTCCAATGCATCCGTTTTCGCAGGCCATTGTCTCAATGAAATTTTCCTTAAGCCTTCCAGCCTTGTAAAGCCTTATGGCCTTCTCGCATTCCTTTATGCCGTCGAAGCATGCAGGCTTTAGCTCTACACCGGAGTCCATTTTCTTTACAATATCGCCAACCGCAGAGGAGAGACCTCCGCTGCGGGCAAACATGCGTCCTCCGGAGGAGGCATTGTTTAAGGGGCTCTCCTCAATATGGTTGAGCGGTATATCAGCCGCTTCAAAAATGGCTGCAACTTCCTCGAATGTTATTACAAAATCGATGTCCTCCGGAAATTCTTCCGCTTCCCCTTTTTTTGCTATGCAGGGACCTATGAAAACAATTCTGGCCTCAGGGTCTGTTTTTCGCAAAAGCCTAGCCGCCGCTATCATGGGGGAAACCGTTTGCGACATGTTCCCCAAAAGTTCGGGGTAGTGTTTCTTTACGAAAAGCACGTATGAAGGGCAGCAGGAATTTGTCATCATTCCTTTTTCTTCTATTTCATCGACAAAATCCTCCGCTTCCTTGAGCGCCACAAAGTCTGCTCCAAGCGCAGCCTCGACTACGTCGCGAAAACCGAGCTTCTTTAGCGCGGCAACTATGTTTTCTATTTTGTATCCGTAAAACTGGCTCGATATGGCCGGAGCCACAACAGCATAGACCTTAAAGGCATCTTGTTTGCGTGATTCCTTTAGAAGTCCTATGACATCTGTCACAAACGACTTGTCCATTATTGCTCCGAAGGGACATTGGTAGACGCAGGCCCCGCAGAGTATGCATTTTTCATCGTCTATTATAGCCTTTTTGTTTTCGTTCATTGATATGGCTCCGACCGGGCAGGCCCTGCGGCATGGCCTCATCACGTCCGAAATGGCATTGTAGGGGCATGCCTTTCGGCAGGCTCCACATTCTATGCATTTCTTTGAATTTATGAAGGCCTTGCCGCCTATGTGGCTTATAGCGTCTACAGGACAGGCCTCGGAGCAGTAGTTGGCAAGGCATCCCCTGCAAGCCTCTGTCACTACAAAGCGGCTTATGGGGCATTCGTCGCATGCCGAATCGATGACCTGTATTACATTCCCCCCTCCTTCATTTCCTTCCATGGCCAGTTTTACGCGGTCCTCAATTATTGCCCTCTCCTTGTATATGCAGCACCTTGTTATGGGCTCAGGCCCTGTTATTATCCTTTCGGGAATTCCCCTCATAAGGTCGGGGTCTTCTGAATATGCCGCCTTTGCAACTTCTTTTAGCACGCTGTGTTTTATCAGCTGAACATTATTTTCGAAGGTTCTCATTTTTTCTCCTTGTTTTCATATCGGGACAAAGCCCTTTTTTCTCTATATATACCTGAAAGACACTTCTTTGCCCAAGCGCCTCATTACATCGGCCAAGCGATCAACCTCCTGCATCTTTATGCTGAGGTCTATGGGAAGGTCCGGATTCTGATGGGCAGGATTTATGGCCTTGCCCACCCAAAGCGTGAGGTTGGTGCAGTCCTCCATAAGAATCCTTGCAAGTTTTGCGGCTCCGTTCTTTTCTTTGAGTTTTACGGTCTGCCCCTCGTTCCCTACGATAAAGCCTTTAAGTATCTCAACCGTGCGGCGCAGGGTGAGAACGCCCTCTGTCACAAGGTCGAAGCCTCTTATGCTTCCAACGGGCGGAAGTTCCGGGCTTAGTGTGTCGTAATCGACGACTATTTCCTCCTTAAGCTCCCTTGCGACTATGTTGGCGGCTGTCCCTCCGCAGATTACACGCTTTCCGCCAGAGCCGACAAGCTCGCGGACCAGCCATCCGTCGACTCGGCAGTCCTCAGGCGGTCCTGTAAAAAGATGGAGCGTTTCGGGGCGGCGTATTTTTATGGTGGCGACCGTCGTGTCGTCCCCGGGCTTTTCCATGTAAAGGCAGCTGCAAGCCTCTACCAGGTCCTTTGAAATTATCTTGGCGCTTTTCTTGCCTATTCTCCTGTCCAAAAACTCCTTTACTTGGGGCCATTGCCAACCCAGATTCATGAAGCCGCCCACGCCGGCATGAATGACACCGTCGGATACGAGCACAAGCGTGTCTTCTTCCTGCAGCTCGAAGCTGCTCTCATGTATGGTCTTGCCCGATATGTCCAGGCTCTTTCTGGGCAGGTCCTCATACTTGCCGTTTCTGTAAAAGAAAATGGGAGGATTGTCGTATTCCGCAATGTAGACTTCCCTGTTATCCTGTATCTTGACTATTGCGAAGGTGGAATAGGCGAGCTGCCTAACCTGGCATACTGGAAGAGTCTTTACTATTGTGTCCACCGTTTCATATATGTCTGCGCCCTCCCTTAGCATTGTGGCGGCTATCTTTGTTGTAAGGGTTGCCAGTATGTTGGCCTTGACACCGCTTCCCAGTCCGTCGGCCAGGACGACTATGGTGCTGTCCTCTGTACGCACGACCTCCACCTTGTCGCCGCAAAGTTCTTCGCCGTATTTGTTTATGCTGTCCACGGACACATCTGCAAAATATTTCATTAGTATCCTCCCCCTTCCTTCTGGGAGAGTTTCTTTAGCTTCATGAGGGTGACCTTTGTCTCTGCAGTCGTTTCCCCCAGGAGGGAAGCTATTTCCTGGGCAACCCTCATTTGCTTGTCTATGACCTTTTGGGCCGCATCTATTGTGTTTTTCTTCATTTCGGCAAGTTCAGCCTGGCCTTTCTCCTGGCGGGTGACGTCCGACATTATGCAAAGCAAAACTTCCTGCTCCTCGATGTAGAGGACGCTCTCAAGCATAGTCAGCCCGTAGTTGGCATACGCCACTTTGTGGTTGTATAGATTTTTTTTCGTTTCAAGCACATCACGGAAAATTTGCGCGTCCAGCAGATCCTCCATGTCCCTTCCCTTCCACGCTTTGGCGTCTATCTGAAAAACAGCCTCGGCCCTGGGGTTTGCCTCTTTTATCCTGAGTTCCCTGTCTAGCATGAATATTATGTTTGGGCTGTTGTCGAATATTATGTTTTTGAGACTTTCCGCACGTGCCCTCATGTAGGGAAGGCACATGGATGTCTCCGCCATCCCCTCGAAGACGGCAACCGCCTTTTCCCTGCAGTTTCCATATCCGCAGGCCTCGCAATTGAGTTGGTCCTTTTCTGTGTATTTCCACATGCGCTGCAGTATTTTTTTTATGTCTTCCTCTTTTGGCTGGGCCTTTTTTACGGGACGGGCGGAATAAGAAGCAGAAATGTCGAAGGCGGGAGGAAACATTTTGTCTCCGCCCTCCCCTATTGCGCTTATTCTTTCCCTGTAGTTTTGTATGCACTTTTCCCGGCCGTAATAGTTGGGGGCGGACGAAGGCAATACGGGGCCGCCTATGCAGCTTCCCCTGCAAACGCTTATCTCCACAAAGGCCGCTTCTTCTTTTACGCTCCCAAGATACTTAAGCATTTCCTTTGCCTCCTCTATTCCGTCGACCTGGCGGCAGGAAAGAAGGTCCTCAAGGCCTGAGGCTATTCCTCCCTTTAAGGGATAGGCCGCTCCCATAGCAGTGCTCCTGCTGTCAAATGGCAGAGGTTTCAAGTCTGTAACACATATCTCCCTGTCGTCAAACCACTCCTTGAGCTCCTTGAAGGTGAGGACAGCGTCAACCGGGCTTTTTTCTGCTTCCTCCGCCTCTTTTTTCTTGGCTGCGCAGGGGCCTATGAAAACAGTGAATGCCTCTTTCCCATAGAGAAATTTGATCAGTTCGCAGTGGGCCAGCATAGGCGATTTGACAGGCAAAAGATTTTCCGAAAGGTCCGGATAGTATTTCTCAATCAAATTGACCGCGGACGGACATGCGGAAGATATATACAGGCCCGGTCCCTTCTCCTTGACAATTTCGCGGTATGCCCTGGTTACGAGGGCTGCTCCCGATGCCGTCTCCTCGACATGGGAAAAGCCAAGTTTCCTGAGCGCTGATGAAATCTGCTCCGGCTTTTTTTCCCCGAAAACACCTGCGAAAGAAGGCGCCACGCTTGCCACAACTTCCCTGCCATCTGAAATTGCCTTCCTTATGTTAAAGAGTTCGCTTTTGATTGAAATAGCTTGCTGAGGGCAGATGGTCTGGCAGTTTCCGCAAAAGATGCACCTCTCCTCTACAACCTCCGCCCTGTCGTTAACCATCCTTATGGCCTTGGAAGGACAGGCTCGCAAACACTTGTAACAGTTGTTGCATTTTTCCTTGTCTATCTCAAACAGGTTCATTTTTCCGCCTCCAGTTTCTTTGCCTTGGCAAGGACATGGTTTTCGAAAAATTCCCCGACATTGTCTTTCCTAACAGAATGGATATTTCCGCCGAATTTGACAGAAACGGCTTTGGTGCACTGACCCAGGCAAAATGCCGCCTTGATTGTTATTTGTTCCTCCATCCCATTTTCCTTGACCATATTCTCCATGGCCCTTATTACATCGTACGAGCCCTTCAAGTGACACGCGCTTCCAACACATATGCTTATTTCCATGTCTTCTCCTTTTGTTATATTTTTAACAATCTCTTTCAAAAAAATGTACCTCCAACCCGAAGAATTGCATCATCTGCAGGCTGAAGATAATAAAAATTATTACGAGGAGTTGCTTGAAAAAGATTTATCATTTAGCTTGTATACAATATACTATATCCAATCACCCTTTTGCAAGTCATTTTTTGATATTTGATGTTAATTATTTGTTAATTTATTAATTTATACTGTTATCAATCAAAAACCCCCGGAATCAGGCTAGATGCATCCGGGGGTTTTGCAGTCAAACTTTCTATTCTTGCTCTTTTTCCACTTCTCCGACTATTTCCTTTAGAGACGCCGCCAACCCTGCCAAGCTTTGTATCTCGGAAGGTATTATAAGTTTTGTGGCCTTTCCGTCCGCCACTTTTTCAAGAGCCTCCAGGCTTTTTATGGATATTACCATGTTGTCGGGCCTCGCCGCCTTGATCATTTTAAGACCTTCGGCTGTTGCGCTTTGCACCTTGAGTATGGCTTTTGCCTTACCCTCGGCTTCGCGTATTGCGGCCTCTTTTTTTGCCTCCGCGTTAAGTATTGCGGATTCTTTGTTTCCCTCTGCAATGAGTATGACCGACCTTTTTTCTCCCTCTGCCCTGAGGATGGATTCTCTTCTGCCTCGCTCTGCCTTCATCTGCCTCTCCATTGCGTCCTGTATCTCTTCGGGAGGCATTATGTTCTTGAGCTCGACGCGGTTGACCTTTATGCCCCAGGGGTCTGTGGCCTCGTCAAGTATGCTGCGCATTTTGGTGTTTATAACGTCCCTCGATGTGAGGGTCTGGTCAAGCTCGAGCTCGCCTATTATGTTACGCAGCGTGGTCGCCGTGAGGTTTTCTATTGCGCTCATTGGGTTCTCGACTCCGTAGGCGTATGCCTTAGCGTCCGTTATTTGATAGTATACAACGGTGTCTATCTGCATTGTTACGTTGTCCTTGGTTATTACGGGCTGGGGCGGAAAATCAATCACGTGCTCCTTGAGCGAAACCTTGCCCGCTATGCGGTCTATGAGCGGAAGCTTAAAGTGCAGCCCAACCTCCCATGTTCCGTTGTATCCTCCCAGCCTTTCAATTACGTATGCCCTCGACTGGGGAACGATGCGTATGTTGGGCACTATGAGCGCGAGCACCAACAGAATCAGTACAACTATAATTATAAATTGCGCCATTTCAATTTCCTCCTTGTATGTTCTTAGGTTTGACTATCACCTTGACTCCTTCGACTCCAGCGACCACCACTTCAGTCTTTTCGTCGATTTCTTCACCATCTTCTGAGACGGCTGTCCATATCTGCCCCTTTATTTTTACCTGTCCCGTCTCATGGGGGAAAATCTTTTTCTTTACTATTCCATTTTGTCCTTTGAGTTCCGACACGTTGGTCTTCTGTGCGCCTATTTTAAGATACTCCTTTGCAATGGGGCGCGTAAAATAGAGCAAAACTATCGAAACCACAAAAAAAACAGCCGTTTGCATGTAAAAATTCAATCCTATGGCAGATGCGCCTATAGCGGCTACAGCTCCCACTGCAAACCAGATTGTAGCCAGCCCGAATGTTACCGCCTCTATGACGGCAAAGACCACAGCAGCTCCAATCCAAAACCAAATATCCGTTATAAATCCAAAAATGGCTCTCGCCTCCCTTCTCTTTAGGGTTTAAATACCCTCTTTTCGCTGAAACTATCCCACAAGGGGCTCATTTAGTCAAGATTTCAGGCTTTCTATGCCTGATTCGTTTTGTTTGCCAATGCAAATTCATCCCCTTTTTCCAATCTTTTGCCTTCTCTCGGATTCTATCAAAAATTTTAACATAAATATTTACGGAATGGTTTCAAAATGTGCCCTACTTGTAATATACTGTAATTGATATCCTTGTGAATTCTATCCTTGAAAGGAGCTATTCTTTATGGGAAAATACAATCATTTGTTTATTGAATACTCTTTGATTGGAGTTTTTCTTATATTGTCTTCGGCAATTATTCTCTCATCGCAAAACATATTGCCGTGGGGAGACTCGCTTCTCTACAGATTCGGCATTTTTACGCTGGCGGTTTTATTGGCTCTTACCTATTCCTTTCTTTATACAAGGCACCTTCTTGAGACTTCAGACAAAAAACTTGACCGTTCGCAAAGAAAAATCGACAAATTGACAAGCAACGCACAAGTGCAGGATAGAATAATAGCCTTGACCCATGATCTTATGGATGTGCAGAACTCGGAAAACGCATTCGAAAAAATCCTCGAATACGCAATAAGCTCCATAGACCATGCTGTGGTAGGAAGCATAATGCTTGTTGGCGATGACAACAAGCTTTCATTCACGGCTTCAAAAGGCTACAACGCAGAAGCCCTTTCGGACATAAAGATGGACATCAAAGAAACCTTCCTTTGGCAAAAAACCAACGGAAAAATAAAAGGTCCTGTAATCATCGACAATTCACATGAATTCAGCAGGTCAATAGTGGCCCCTGAAATTTCAAAGGCCTTTGAAAAAACCATCGACCTCTGTTTCGAGAGCACCATGAGCTGTCCTATTTTTATTGACGGAAAGCTCTACGGAATGATTAATGTCGACAGCACCCGCAAGAACGCATTTGACGAAGATTCACTTCATTTCATGAAGTATTTCACAACCCAGGCGGAATTTGCGATAAAGAACCGAAACCGCATAGAAAATTTTTACTACCTGTCCCGCTTCGACTCTCTCACAAACGTTTACAACAGGCGCTATTTCACGGACATTGTGAAGATGGACATCCAAAAGTCTACTCGCTACCCCATAACCTTCCTCATTGTCCTTTTCGACCTCGACGGGCTTAAGCGCATAAACGACACCCACGGCCATCTGGCCGGGGACAGATGCCTTTCATATTTCGCTGGCGAACTCAAGAAGCTTGTTCGCAAGCAGGACATCCTGGCCCGCTTCGGCGGCGACGAATTCATCGCATCCTTCTATCTTTGCGATTGGAAAGACCTTGTAGTGCGCATTGAGGAATTTCGCGAATATTTCAATGCCCACCCATGCAGGTTCGATGATATGGAGATACCAGTCTCTTTCAGCTACGGAATTGCAGAGTTTCCGCAGGACGGTGAGACTTATACCGATTTGATAAAGAAAGCTGACGAGCTAATGTATGCGGCAAAAAAAGAGTACAAGCAGCTTAGTTTTCTGAATGAAAATATCGATTCGCCAGAATAGAAGCGATTCCCATTGCCGCAAAAAGGATTTCCATCGAAAACCTGTCGGCGATGAAGCCGAAAAGGGGAGCAAGAACTATCATGAAAACCGACTTCAACTGACTGTCAACGGAAAGAGCCGTCGCTCTTTCCGTTTTTTTCATGAGGTCCCCCGAAACATCTACAAATAGAGGCCTCCTCGCATCCTTCAAAATGTACAGCAAAAAGAAGACCGCTATGGCGAGGAACTTTTGCTCAGTCCATATTGCAAATGAGGCGACTAGGGCTCCCATTCCCATTATGTCGAAAAAAACATCCATGAGGCGTTTTGAAGAGGCAAATTTTTTCAGGCGGTAGACATTGCGGGATGCAAGCGCGCTGAATATATAGAAAACACCGTATGTGACTCCGAGATAGACCTTCAGCGTGTCTGCGCCGCCCTCTTCCGAAAGCCCGAGAACAAGTCCGCCCAAAAGGATGACTTCGAGTATGGGCTGTATATAGTCCTTTATGGACTTGAATATTCCGTCGAAAAGGGAGGAGCTTACAAGTATCTTCCTAAGGGCTCTGTTGCCGAATATGCTTTTTAAGCGGTCCAGGCTGCCGTTGTAGAAAGCCGACAGACTTATTTCGCTTTCCTTGCGCTCGTCAAGATAAGACGGATATGTGCTTATAAGAAAAAAGTCCAGCAGATAGGGCAGCACGCTGAAAAGGAATATCCACCTCATGGCAGGAACATTCAAAATGAGAGCAACCGAAAGAAATGCCGACACGGCCGAACCCAGAAGAGAAAATGACCTTGTCCTTCCGTAGACATAAGTCTTGTGGACGAACCAGCCTCTGCGCTCGAGATAGGTGTATATCATGGCCTTGTGGGTTCCCGACCGGAAAGCTTCCCCCAGTCCGAAAAAAACCATGGCAAGGGTCAATACTGCAAAGTTCCTCCCCGAGAAAAAAAGGCCGAAGGATATTATGTAGAACACGAAACAGGCCATGAGCTCTTTCTTCTTGCCGTATGTGTCTGCAATTATGCCGGAAGGCACCTCGAATATGTATGTAACTGCCTCCCTCACCGCATAGAGTATTCCTATCGAAAAAAGGTCAAGCTCAAGCGACAACAGGAATATGACAAGGTAGGGCTCGAAGAACCTGAGGTTCTTGAGAAATCCGTAGAGGCAAAATTTCCATATCAT
>CAZAFW010000031.1:0-18369 GCA_964484935.1 uncultured Peptostreptococcaceae bacterium | reverse complement strand
AAAGCTCCCGGGGCTTTTCATCGTGACCATGATTGAAAAGGTTTATACTGGACAGGTTCATTTCACGCATTATTTTTCATGACTGTGTCTACAAGCAGTCCTTGAATTATTGAAAACACCGCAAGTGACGCTGTAAGCGCCGCCGCATACCCTGCCCCGAAATATAGGGCCAGCATTGGAAGAAGCGAGAGCTTGATTCCGCGCGCATAGAGGAAGACCGATATGGGTCCGTACGCCACCCCCTTTTCCCGGAATTGTCCCATAAGGGGGTACCAGGCGTATATGGGTCCGTGGCTTAATGTTCCGAAAAACGCCATAGCGAGGTATTGGAGAATAATGGGACTCTCCTCGACTGTCTTTTTTAGCCACTTTTCGTCAATAAGATTGAAAAGGAAGATGAAAAGAAGGACCAAAAGCAGAACCGGAGCGATTACAGTGGCCATTTTGCCGGCATAGGAAAGCGCCGATAGAGTCTTTGACGGATAAAAAACATAAAGAACCGCATAAAGTGCGGTGACGATTGCAGGAAAAACCCATATGTTTTTCTTTTTGCCTGAGGGTTTTACGGGGCTGCCGCCAGCCGCTTTTGCCATGTTTTGAGTTTTTTTATTGGTCTCTTTTTCTCCCATCAGTTCACACCTCCCGAAATCCACACCGTTGCAAGTGATACGGCTACCGCAAGAACCATGCTCAAACCGTTTCTTACCAGGGCGAAGCGCCGCCCGAGTGTTTTGCTTTCCGCCGGTATCTGTACGAAACCGACCGTCACCCATGCCACAAGGAAGGCTGTTGCGGCAAAGAGGCTTATGCCCGACTCCAGCATCTCCCGGCCGATTATGTAGCTGTTCATGGTGTTGCCGGCAAGCACGCTTCCCAGGAGCGATCCGACAATTGTGTCTGCCAGAGGATTGCCCGAAAACAATGAAGCTATTGATTCCGAAGGCACAAAAGTCTTTATGAGGCTAATAATCAGTATGACTCCGCCCATCATGGGCAGGTTTTTAACGAGTCCCGTTGCGGATTTTCTTAGCACTTTGAGCTTTGATTTTTTCTTCATGGCTGCACTCCTTGCTTTTATTAAAATGTAATGGGCATATGCTTATAATAGCACTATGTTGAAATAATGTAAACAGAAAGCAGGGGGGTTATATTGCTTTTGAAGCACGATAAAATCATTTCGGAAAGGGAAGGAAGAAGGCTCTGCAAAATAGAAATAGTAACCCGGGGGTGGATTAACATGCCAATAAAAATTTTCCATACAGCAGATTTGCACATAGGGATGAAATTCAGCAATTACCCTGAGCCGGCAAGGACCATGCTCAGCCAGGCCAGGGTCGATGTATTAAGGGTAATGGTTGATGCGGCCAACAGGGAGAAATGCAACTTGTTTGTCATTGCGGGCGACCTCTTCCACAAGACCACCGGCATACGGAAAACGGACATAAACAGAGTTGTTTCCATACTGGAGTCTTTCCAGGGGGAGTGCGTTGTCGTTTTGCCGGGCAACCACGATTTTGAAAATGAGATGGTCCAGCTCTGGAACAGCTTCAAGGGACTTGCGCTGGAGAAGATTGTCTTTGCGGCCGAGGAGAGGCCGTATCCGCTTGGAGACTTTGATGTCGATGCCGTTTTATATCCGGCGCCCTGCCGCTCCAAGCATTCGGGGACAAACAACATAGGCTGGATAAAGGATTGCGTGATGGACGAGGCAATGCTTAACATTGCAATCGCCCACGGCTCCATAGGCGGAGTTTCCCCGGACCTTGACGGAGAGTATTTCCCTATGGAGATGGATGAGCTAGAGAAGCTTCCTGTCGACCTATGCCTTTTGGGGCACACCCATGTCAAGTATCCGGCCGGAACAGGAAGGACGGGCGGAAAGGTTTTCAATCCCGGAACGCCGGAGCCGGACGGGCTCGACTGCAGGCACGGTGGAAGCGCCTGGATAATAAGTGTGGACGAGCACAAGAAGGTTTCCGCGGATGCCGTAGAAACTGGGATATTCCGTTTTGTCGACATTGAGGCCGAGGTTAAGGAAAGCGGAGATTATGAAAAGATAGAGAGAAGTCTGCTGGGAGGCAAGGGCGAAAAGACTGTCGCGAGGCTGAGTCTGACGGGCAGGGTCGACGAGGACGTCCTGAGGGAAAGGCTTAATCTGTATGAAAGGCTGGAGGAGGAACTTGCCTGCCTCATAGCCGACGATTCGGACCTGGGCGCGAGGATAACGCGGGAAAAGATATCCGGCGAGTTCTCGGAAGGCTCATTCCCGCAAAGGTTCCTCTCCCTGCTTGCGGACGACGAGGAAGCTCTGAGAATGGCCTACGAGCTTGTTCTGGAGGTGAAAAAATGATAATCAGAAGATACAGCTGCAAGAGGTTTGCCGGAATAGCGGACAAGACGGTGGATTTCGGGGACAACTTGAATGTCGTTATCGGTCCCAACGAGGCCGGCAAGAGCACCCTGGTGGAGGGCATGTATTCGGTGCTGTTCAAATCGAGCAATATCGGAAACAAGAAGACTTCCGACAGGGAGTTTCGGAAAAAATTCATGCCCCTTTCATCGGGGGACAGCATAGACGGCGAGCTTGTCGTTTCGAGAGGGGAAGAAAAATATGTGCTCAAAAAGGAATGGGGCGCTGCCATGTCGTCGGAGCTGGTGCTGCCGGACTCGGGAATACTGAGGGACGAAGAGGCAATTGAGCAGGCGCTTTCAGCAATACTGGGATTCGGGCAAGGAACCTACAGGAGCATAGTTTTCTCCAATCAAAAGCTCATAAAGTCAGCCATTGAAAATATCATCAAAAACAGGCAAGCCACCGACGAAGTCGGGTCTCTGCTGAGGAAGGCGATCATGGAGCTTGAAGGAATATCGCTAGGGGACCTCGGCAGAAAGATAGACAGCGAGATAAAATCACTCACCGGAAGATGGGATATGGATAAGGAGTATCCGGAAAACAACAGGGGAATAAACAATCCCTACTCAAACGGCTTGGGCGAGATAGTCACGCATTTCTACAATAAGGAGAACGCAAAGAGGCAAATGCAGTCAGCCCTGGAGATCGAGCAGAAGACCGAGAAGATTATTTCTGAAATTGAAGAGGCCGAGGAGAGGGTTTCGGAGATAAAGAAGAATAAGGAAAGCATGTCGGGGCTGGAGCAGGATGTCCACAAGCGCATGGAGCTTGAGCCCAAACTCGGGACCCTAAAAAAAGAGATGGCGGAACTTGTTGAAACCAGCAGGGAGTGGCCGAAAAAAGAGCTCAGGCTGGAGCAGCTTGAAAAGGAGATAAAAGAGCTGGGCAAGAGGCGGGCTGAACTTGAGAAGGAAAAGGAAAAGGCCGGAAAGGTAGAAGAGAAGCGCATACTCGAAAGAAGGCTGGGCAGGATAGAGAGGATTGAGGAAAAGATAGATTCAGGCCGAAAGGCCCTGGGCTCCATGACGGAGGTCTCAAAGAGGGATATTGACGAGCTCGAACGCTTGTCGCGAGAAATTGCGACCGCCAAGGCCAAGATGGAAGCGGGGACGATGTTTGCAAAGGCCACCGGCATCAAGAGCGGAGTCCGGCTTTTTGCGGCAAGGGATCTAAAAGAGCCTTCTGAAATGGCTGAAGGAGAAGAGATAAGAGCCAACGGATATATAAGGATAGAGAGCGAAAGCATAGGGATTTTGGAGATAAAGTCAGGCGAGATGGATTTTGCTGAATTGAGGCGAAAGTACATCGAAGGCAAAGAGAGGCTTGCAAAGCTTCTGGCGGGAATAGGGGCAAAGGACATAGAGTGCGCCCGTTCGATGCTCAGGCGCATAGAGGAAACGAAGAAAGAGATTGAAGGCGGACTGGGTCAAATAGAGGAGCTCCTAGACGGTGAGAGCAGGGAGGAGCTTACAAGCCGAATTTCGGCCTTGGGCGATTTCAGCAAGATAAGGGAATTGGCCGAGATAGGCATTGAGTACACCGACACGAACGAAAAGGGCGTCGAACTGAAGTCGGAAGAGGATTTGGCAAAAAGGGATGTCGGCAAATGGACGCAAGCCTACGGAGACATGGATGGACTGTTTGACAGGACCATGCATGCTAAGATGGAAGCCGGGGAAATCGTGAGGCAAATGGAAAAGATCGCCCCTCTGCCCGAGGGTTTTGCATCCGCCGGGGACTTTTTGAAGGAGCTTTCGGACACAAGAAAAGCCTACGAAGAAGAGTCGGCTTCAATTTTGGACCTTAAGGACAAATACTACGAACTTGAAAGCGAAAAGCCTGAATTGACATATGAGGAGCTGTCGGGCATTTACAGGGATGAGGAAATAAAATTCGAAAAAAGCCTTCACAGGGCAAAAAAAATGATCGAGATCAAGAGGGCTTTCGAATCCACCAAAAACAGCATGGACAAGGATTCCTTCAAGCCTGTGATGGAAGCTTTTTCGAGGCATCTTTCGGTTTTAACAAAAGATGCCTACAAGGTGTCCGGCATAGAGGACAATCTCGACTTCGCAATAAGCGGCAACTCTGAAACGCCCATGCCGGTCGAACTGCTTTCATCGGGAACATACGACTCGGTTGCCCTTGCTCTCAGGCTGGCAATTCTTGAAAACATACTAAAGGGTGACAAGGGCTTTCTGGTGCTCGACGACTGCCTGGTCGACATGGACCCTGAAAGAAAGGAAAGGGCTGTGGAGCTTATAAAGGCCTTCTCCAAAGACCACCAGGTCATATTCACCACCTGCAACCCGGACACCGCAAAAGAGCTTGGGGGAAACATCATAAAAATGTAGAGTGAAAAGCGGCAAAAGGGAGCATCCCGGATTGATGGGGATGCTCCCTTTTTGACTTATGGTTTCCGTCCGTAAATTTTTATGGTTGTTTCCTCTTTAAGTCGAATCGGTCGGCCTTCATGACCTTGCTCCATGCTTTTGCAAAGTCACTGGTGAATTTGGGCATTGCATCGTCGCTTGCGTACACTTCGGACAAGGCCCTGAGCTGGGAGTTGGATCCGAAGGCAAGGTCAACCCGGCTTGCCATGTATTTGCGCTCACCGCTTTTCCTGTCTATTCCCTCATAGATGTCCCCGTCTTCTTCTGTGGGCTTCCACTCTATTCCCATGTCGAGCACATTGACAAAAAAGTCGTTTGTAAGCACTCCGGGCCTGTCTGTGAAAACGCCGAAGGGAGAATGGCCGTAGTTGCATCCGAGAACCCTCATACCCCCAAGAAGAACCGTCATCTCAGGCGCCGTAAGAGTTAGAAGTTGCGCCTTGTCGACTAGGAGATCTTCCGGGCATACAGCGTATTTTTTCTTTTGGTAGTTTCTGAAGCCGTCCGCTAGGGGCTCGAGAACGGCGAAGGAATCGGCATCCGTATGCTCCTCCGAGGCGTCGCTTCTACCCGGCACAAAGGAGATGCTTATGTCTTGCCCGGCGTCTTTTGCCGCCTTCTCTATTGCCGCGCAGCCTCCCAAGACTATAAGGTCGGCTAGCGAAACTTTTTTGTCCCCGGTTTGCAGATCGTTGAAACTCTTTTGTATATTCTCTATTACTTGAAGAATGTTGTAGAGTTCTTCCGGCATGTTTACTTCCCAATTTTTTTGCGGAGCCAGCCGTATGCGCGCTCCGTTTGCGCCTCCGCGGAAGTCCGATCCCCTGAATGTGGATGCGGATGCCCATGCCGTTTGAGCAAGCTGTGAAACGGACAGTCCGGACTCGATAAGTGTTTTTTTCAGAGCTTTTATGTCCCTTTCGTCAACAAGCTCGTGGTCGGCTTCCGGAATGGGATCCTGCCAAATGAGTTTTTCATCCGGCACTTCAGGACCAAGATAACGCGACGGGGGACCCATGTCCCTGTGAGTCAGCTTGTACCATGCTCTCGCAAAGGCGTCCGCGAACTCCTCGGGATGCTCGTGGTATCTTTTCGCGATGGGTTTGTAAATGGGGTCCATCCTGAGCGAAATATCCGCTGTGGTCATTATTGGAGGCTGCTTGCCTGTGCCGTGGGCGGTCGGTATGTTGTGGGCGGAAGGATCCGAAGGCACCCATTGCCAGGCTCCAGCGGGACTTTTCTCCAGGTTCCAGTCGTATCCGAACAGTGTGTCGAAGTAGCCCATGTCCCACTTTGTGGGGGTGGGATTCCAGGGCCCCTCTATTCCGCTGGTTATTGTCTCGTCGCCTTTGCCCGAGCCATAGCCGCTTTTCCAGCCGAGGCCCATGTCCTCAAGGTTGGATCCCTCGGGTTCGGGACCAACATGCTCGGGGCTTGCGGCTCCGTGGCATTTTCCAAATGTGTGCCCGCCTGCGATGAGGGCGACTGTCTCTTCGTCGTTCATGGCCATGCGGGCGAAGGTTTCGCGCACATCCTTGGCCGAAGCCAAAGCGTTGGGGACTCCGTCCGGGCCTTCTGGATTTACATATATGAGGCCCATCTGCACCGCGGCAAGCGGGTTTTCCAATTCGCGGCCGCCGGAATATCTTTTTTCGCCCAGCCATTCTGTTTCCTCGCCCCAGTTCACATCCTCCTCGGGTTCCCATATGTCCTCGCGGCCTCCTCCGAAGCCGAAGGTCTTAAATCCCATGGATTCCAAAGCGCAATTTCCGGCAAGTATCATGAGGTCGGCCCATGAAATTCTTTTTCCGTATTTTTTCTTGATAGGCCAAAGCAGTCGCCTGGCCTTGTCGAGATTGGCGTTGTCGGGCCAACTGTTAAGAGGCGCGAATCTTTGGTTTCCGGTCACCGAGCCTCCTCGCCCGTCGCCCTTTCTGTAGGTGCCGGCGCTGTGCCACGCCATTCTTATGAAAAGTCCTCCGTAGTGTCCGTAGTCAGCCGGCCACCAGTCCTGCGAGTCGGTCATGAGGTCGTAGAGATCCTGCTTAAGCTGTTTGTAGTCAAGCTTGCCGAACTCCTCGGCATAGTTGAAATCCTTGTCCATCGGGTTTATCTTTTCTGAATTCTGCTCGAGTATCTTAAGGTTGAGTTGTTTGGGCCACCAGTCTCTTACGGAGGTCCCGCCGGTTTTTCTTTTGCTTGTAGCTCCTGTAACAGGGCATTTTCCACCGCTCATTTTGTCGCTCCTTTCGAAATATATCAATGATTTATGTACATTCGATTATTTACCCGAAGCGGCAGGGATTAAACGAAATGGACTTCAAGAAATGCCTATCACTGGCAAAAACAAACCGGCGCCCTCTTGCCGCGGGAGCCGGTTTGTGAAGATTATTTGAATTGGGATTTTGCCTTAATCTTTTTTTCAGTTCCGCTTAATCCACATTTGCAAACCCGTGCAAACCCGGTGCTATGATGCGGACCTCTCGCTCTTGTCCCGTTTCTGGTTTGCAAGGTCTTTGTACTTTGAAAAAAGCCCGTCGAAGACTTTTCCCCAATCCTTGCCGGAAACATGGTTTATGGCTCCATTTGAAAGGCGCTTTCTCAGTGTTTCGTCCATTATTATTTTTTCGAGTTTTTCAGCCATGTCCCTTGAGGAGCCTCTTTCGAAAGCTAGGCTGTTGATTCCGTCAATCACATTTTCACCGGCTCCGCCATCTGTTACAGAAACGGCTGGAAGTCCTGAGGCCATTGCCTCAAGCAGTACATTTCCGTAAGTTTCCGTTCCGGAGGTAAAGCAGAATACGTCCGATGATGCGTAGCAGCGGCTGAGAGAGTCGCCGGTCATGTATCCGCAGAAGACTACATTTTTGTGACCAAGGTCCTCCATTTGGCTTCTCATGGGACCGTCGCCCACAATCACAAGCTTGAATCTGACGCCTTTTTCGTTAAGTATTCCAACTGCCCCCATTAATACATCAAGCTCCTTTTCCTTTGCCAGCCTGCCCACATGGAGGAGGCATACATCGCCTTCTTCGACCCAGCTTTCCCTAAGGCTTTCGTCTCTGAACCCAGGGTTGAAGCGATGCTTTTCAATTCCCCTTTTCCAAAGCCCCAGTCTTTCTATTCCCTTGCTCCGCATTTTTTCCATTGTCTGCGAGGATGGGGCGAAGTTAATGTCGGTGCTGTCGTGGAACCATCTCAGGAATTGCCATGCTCCGCTCTTGAGAACGCCAAAGCCGTAGTGATCGAGATATTCGGGAAAATCGGTGTGGAAGGTTGCCGTGTGGGGTATTCCGTTCTCTTTTGCGTACCGGAGTCCGCTAAGTCCAATTATAAAGGGGGTAGTCAGGTGTATTATGTCAGGCTTGAAATCGTCGAGACGCTTTTTCACAGCGCCGTAGTCAGGCAAAGCTATGCGGCACTGCGGATAAGCAAAGAATCTAAAGCTTGTAAAGAAAGAAACATTTGCAACCTCTCCCTCGAAAGGAGCTTCTCCGGGTGCAAAGAAAATATACTCAATGCCTTTTTTGTCCATGGATTCCTTCATTTTGTCCAGAGTCTTTGTGACCCCGTTTATTTCCGGATGGTATGTGTCTGTGAATATTGCAATTTTCAACTGCCATTACCCCTTTCGGTTTGTATTCGAGAGACATTGATTTTGTAATTGGGACATTATGCACGGAATTTTAGAACATGCCTGACAAGGTTTCCATAAGTTGCAAAGGGAGATGTGAATGCGTGTATGCCACAATGGCAAAACCGGCAAGCACATCCGTCGGGTAATGGAATCCGAGGTAAATTCGGCTCAAGCCGACCATGCAGGCAATTCCAAGCACGAAGGGTGCAATAACCGGGTAGGCCGATGCCAGGGGAAGCGCAATCGCGAACGCCGCACATGTGTGGCCGGAAGGGAAGGAGTATCTGCAAGAGGGGGGCTTTCTGAAGATGGCGCCATCAAAAGACATATATGGCCGGGGCCTGTCAATCAGCCGTTTGAGCGTCTGCACAGTCAACTGGCTGAGGGCAAGCGTGGCGGCTACCTCAAGGCCAACATTCGATGCCGAAAACTTTCCGGCTGCAAGCAATATGATTGACATTGCCAAAGCAAAACCCGTCGATCCCAGCATAGTGGATATTGCCATGAATTTATCCAGCGGTCCGCATCTGATCCTCCGGTTTATCCACACGAACAAATGTCTATCGGGTCCGGTTAGAAACTTAGTCAAGGCACTCAATTCAATCCCTCCAATCCTTTACTTTTGCCTATATGATGCCACTATTTTGTTAAGTGAACTTGTCGGGAAGGTTAAATGGAAGTTAAGAAGCACAAGACAGGGGACAGGGACCTTGTCTTGGGAAGTTTTTGCAATATGTGCTTTGCAGCGAAAAAGCGGAGAAGTGTGTAATGTAAGGAGAGGAATTTTTGTAATTATCCGAATTTGAAGCAGTTTTAGCCAAACAATAAAGGGCCTCAAGCTTTGATAAGCCTGAGGCCCTTTATTGTTTTAAAATTGGTGAAGTCCATTAATCCGGTGAAATACTATTTCAACACCTTTTCAATGAAGACATCGACAATATCAGGCGGGAACTGAGTGCCATTGAAAGCTCTCATTTCTGCAATAGCCCTTTCTTTTGTCATAGCATCCCTGTAGGTTCTTTCCGATGTCATGGCATCGTATGCGTCTGCTACAATGAGTATTTGCGAGATGATGGGTATTTCATCTCCCTTTAGCCCGTCGGGATATCCGTTTCCGTCCCATCGCTCGTGGTGGTGCCTTGCGTTTTTGGCTATGCCGCCAAGCTCCTCATTCTTGCTGATTGCATCGTATGCCCATACGGGATGCATCATTATCGTCTCGTACTCTTGCTCGTCAAGGTCTTTAACTTTATTGAGTATTTCGTCCGGAATGAGCATCTTGCCTATGTCATGCACAAGTCCTGTGAGATAAGCTTCATTGACTTTTTCGGGGCAAAGTCCCATTGCTTTTGCTGTTTGCCTGGCAAGAAGGGCAACCTTTTCGCTGTGGCCTTTTGTATATTCGTCGTGTATTTCGAGGAAATTTGTTACTGTTGTCAGTATGTCCTCCATATATTTTTTTCTTAAAGATATGTCTCTTGCCACGGTCAGAATGAATCTTTTGCTGTTTTCTTCGTAGAGTTTTGTGTTTATTTCAACAGCGACAGACGATCCGTCACTCTTGAGCAGTTCGGTTTCAAAGGTTGTTTCGAAACCGACAGGAAGTGTTGACGCCAGATCCATCAATCCGGGCGTAGGATCCAGAGACGATATGCTCTTTCCAATAAGCTCGTCAGTTGTAAAGCCGCTCAGTTTTTCGGCGGCTTTGTTGGCTTTAGTTATAGTGACTTGCTTTATTGATTCATCTACCTGAGAGACGCATATGCCGTCTTGAATCCTGTTGAAGAGGTCATGGTACTCCCGATCCTTCTTCTCAATATCACTAATGAATTTGCTTTTGGTTTTTGTGAAGCTGTTTATGTTCTTAAGCCAGGACATGACCTCGTATTCCTCAACTTTGTTGTCGCGGTAGCCTTCGGGTTGGACATAGTATGGATTTTCGTTTATCATGCCGTCATGTATTATGAAGGGATGAAGCTCGATTATGCTTTTTATCATGCTTGGGGTGAATTTGTCCAGATTGTAGCGGCATAGGGCGGTAACAGGATGATTGCTGAAAACCCTGTCGTTTAGCTTCCACTCGTATTCGATAATCTTTTCCCTTCCGTCTTCGTAGTCAAGCACCCAACTGAGCTCTCCGGTAACAGAAAGACCGGAATAGCCGTCTGAGGTGGCAGCTCTGCTTTCGCTTTTAAGCAAATCTATCATCTTGTCCGGAACGAAAACTCCATTTTTAGAATAGGCTTCTGACTTGTCGAGTATGAAAAGCTGCTTTTTTTCTATTACCTTGTCGACATCAATAATTTTGGAAAGGCATGCAAGCATTTCATCTGTGTCCGTGTCGCCGTTTACGTACATGCATCTTTCGTTGCGATTAAGACTCTCAGCAATGAAAGAGGCCACAGTTTCTCCTATTTTTTCATTTCCGTAAAGAAGAACCAAGTGGTCCCCTGTTTCGATTTTCTGCATGTATTTAAGCGATTCCACCAATCTTTTCACCTCCTGATATTTTGAATATTATTTTCATTATACCTAAAAGAACATTAAAATACGCAATAAGAACATAAAAAAAGTGAAAAGCATCATAATTACAGGCATGTTTGGAGAAAGGACGCCAAGTTTTTATTTTCGGGTTTATCCGGCTGCAATTATGCTGTTATGGTAAAATCAATACATAAACAAGGCTTTAATATAAAGTGCGATGTAGTAAAAAGGGGAAGGGAGAATCGGATTATGGAAATAATTATTGGTGTTATTCTTGGCATTTCAATAGGCCTTATTGTAGGAGGACTTAGAGCGAAGGCAAAATTAAATGTTGCGGTGCAAAGAGCTAAGGAAGATGCTGAAAGAACATATAAAGAAATTGAAATCGCTTACGAAACCCATAAGGCAACATCGGATGCCAAGCTGCAGGCAACCGTAAATAGGGTAAGCGAGAAGGAAAAGGAAATTGGATTGCTGAAAATGGATGTTGCGGATAAGGAAAGACAAACGATTTCATTGAATTGTGAATTGGCAACTGCAAGAGCCAACTATAAGGCTGCAAGCAAAACCATAGAGGAAAAGAATGTAGAGATTAAGAAGCGGAGCGAAGAACTGGAAGCGGCGAAAATAGAGATTCAAAAGAGTGATAAGGCGCTTGCTGCCGCAGAGGCAAACAATAAAGCGCTTGGCGAAAAACTTGAAACCCAAAAGGCCGAAATTGAAGAAATCGGCAATAAGTTCAATACAGAATTCGAGAACATTGCAAACAAAATATTTGAAAATAAAAGCGAAAAATTTACCCAGCTTAATAAAACAAACATGAAGACCATATTAGACCCCTTGGGACAAAACATAGAAGACTTCAAGAAGCAGGTGAATGATGTATACAGCAGCGAGTCGAAGGAAAGGTTTTCCTTGGGTGAAAAGGTCAAGGAGCTATCTGAGCTAAATCAAGTTATAAGCGAAGAAGCTAGGAATTTGACGAGGGCGCTAAAGGGAGAGGCGAAAACCCAGGGATGCTGGGGGGAGATGATTCTGGAAAGCATACTGGAGCGCTCGGGTCTTCGTAAAAACGAGCAATATTTTATGGAAATGGAACTGAAGGATGAAAAAGGCAATGCGCTGAGGTCCGATTCTGAAGGAAAGAAAATGCGTCCTGATGCGGTAATAAAATACCCCGACAACAGGAATGTCATAATTGACTCGAAGGTTTCGCTGAATGCCTATTCACGCTACAATGCTGCCGAGGATGCTGATGCACAGAAGATAGAGCTTGATGCCCATGTCAGGGCTATAAGGAACCATATCGTTTCACTAAGCACAAAGGGATACGACGATTATGACAAATCCTTGGATTTTGTAATGATGTTCGTCCCAAGCGAGCCTGCCTACATAGCCGCTTTGGAAGGGGATCCCGAATTGTGGAATTTTGCCTATGACAAGAGAATACTTCTCATTAATCCAACAAACCTGATTACTACGCTGAAAATAATAGTCGATCTCTGGAAACGCGAGTATCAGAATAGGAACGCTCTTGAGATTGCGGACCGGGGAGCAAAGCTTTATGACAAATTTGTGGGTTTTGTGGACAACTTGGAATTGGTGGGCAAGTCTATAGACAAGGCGCAGGATAGATATAAAGATGCTTACAAGCAATTGTATACAGGCAATGACAATCTTGTGCGTCAAACTACAAAGCTTAAAGAATTGGGACTCAAGACAAAAAAAGAATTGCCGGAGGGGCTGGTCAATTATTCTGAAAACAGAGAACGGCCGCTTCGCGTTGCGGAAAGCGCTGAATGATTTGTGGACATAGGGAGGATTGAAATTATGGGGATTTTAGATGCTTTGCCAATTACGAATAAGAAGACAGGGAAAGAATTTGGTTTTTTTTCAAAAGGTAAAAGCTATGTGGTAGCTTATAACGCTGCGGGAGAGGTCATTGCATATACAACGGCCTTAAGTGCCGGCAAGCAGATTATGGAAAAGTATATTGAAGGTTCCGGGCTGGATGAAACCTTTATTAGATACGAAGAGGAATTTCATAGAAGCAAGGACGGATTTGTTGAGCAAAATGGAGACAGACAAATTTGCATTGTAGACAAGACAATGATGCTTAAAAGGGATGTTGAGGAATTGATGGAGACAGTGGAGCTGATTCCGGACAGAACAAATAAATGGATGAATGGATTAGATAAATATACTAGAAAATAATACATTTTGAAAATCAACGATATAGCCCCCGTCCCCATTTCGTTGATTAGAAAGGTAAAAAGATGGATTTTTTTAAGATATTGAAGGAAAAAAACAAAATAGTGTTGAATGAGGGGCAAAGGAGAGTTGCAAGTCATAAAGATGGGCCTATACTGGCCATAGCGGTTCCCGGTTCGGGAAAGACTACAACTATGATGTGCCGCACCGGATTTCTTGTTGAGAAACACGGCGTAGACCCGCGAAGGATTCTTTCGGTTACCTTCAGCAGAGCTTCTGCCATTGATATGAAGAATCGCTATTCTACAATATTTTCACGCAGTCAGCTAGAACCGGAGTTTTCGACAATCCACAGCTTTGCAAACAGATGTATAAATAAGTTTGACAGTGAGAACATAAGGACGGTAAATATTCTGGGAACCCGGGGTTTTCCGTCACAGGAACAGATTGTTGGAGATGCATTCAAATTGGTTAATAAATATGCCGATTCCGAAAAGGTCAAAGAAACAGCAGTATTGATTGGATACGCTAAAAATTCAATGCTTGATGATGAAGAAATTTTGGGACTCAACGATCAGATTGACGGCTTCGACAAGGTACTTGAATGCTACGAGAATTTAAAGATAGAAAACAGTCTTATTGATTTTGACGACATGCTTCAAATGGCCCATTGTTTGCTTAGGGATAATCCGGAGTGTTTGAGGTTTTACCAGGATTCCTACGACTACTATCAGATAGATGAGGCTCAGGACACCTCAAAGCTGCAGCATGAGATATTCAGCCTGCTCGCAAGCCGGTCGGATAATCTGCTGATGTGTGGTGACGAGGATCAGAGCATCTACGGCTGGAGAGGAGCCGCTCCCGGCTACATGCTAGAATTCGGCAGACGCCACGCGGGGGCGGATATAATGAGGCTTGAAAAGAATTATCGCTCAACGAAACATATAGTGCGAGCGATGAACAATGTCATTGGCATAAACGAGAATAGATACGAAAAGACCATGACAACAGACAAGGAAGAAGGGGAACCCGTAAGAATAGAAATCCCGGAATCTGTGCTTGAGCAAAACAGGCTGATAGCAAAAGAGTTGCATGCGCTAAATGATGGCCAAACAGCAGCTGTGATTTATCGCCGTAACCGCTCCGGATTTTTGATGGCTCATGAGCTTTGGATGAGCAATATACACTTTAATATAGAAAAAAGCCGTATTAAAGAATTCTTCGGGAAAAGTGTTTTCAAGGATGTAATATCCTTTTGCAAGATTGTAGACAACCCTTTGGATATAAAATCTTTTAGGCATGTTTATCATAAGATGGGTCTATTTATAAAGAAGGGGAGTATGGAAAGCCTTGTTAAAAACGGAGGTTTAACAGAGTCAAATATACGAAATTCGGTTTCCGGAAAGAAAAACAAAGAAAGAGTAAGTAAAAGATTGCAGGAAATTAGGCGATTAAAACACATGCCGGTTCGAAATTTATTTGAGGCATTAGAGGATGGATGGGGATATGCGGAATATCTCGACGATGCAGGCGATGCTTACGGCTATAGAAAAAACTCCAGCAAGGCCATGTTCAACATAATGAAGGATATGATTGTAGGGAATGAAACGCCTATTCAGTATTGCAATCGACTCAGAGGCTTTTGGACAGCCATTGCAAACATGGATGGAAGTGCCGGTGTCAGTCTGTCCGCTGTGCATTCAGTCAAGGGGCTTGAGTTTGACAGCGTCTATGTAATAGACTTAGTGGAAGACGAGTTCCCATTCCATGCGGCGACAAATGGAAGCGGACTTTCAGGGGGGTCATTGGAAGAGGAGCGATGCCTCTTCTATGTGGCGGGAACGAGGGCAAAGAGCAGGTTGTGTTTTCTGTCGCCAAGAAATTTTTATGGTGAAAATGATGCTACTCCATCTGAGTTTCTTATTGAAACAGGAATTGCATTGCCAAAAAAAGAGAAGAAAACAATTGAAATAAGCAATGCAGAGAAATATCATCCTGAGACAGAGAGAATATCTATTGTAAAATCTGCCGGAGCGTTTTATGGAAATGCAAAGCCTGAAGCGAATGATTTAGATGAGTTATACAAGAAATTAGCCATGAAACGCGTGCCGGAGCCTGGAATGAAGTTTGTTGCAGAAACGGATGAATTGAAAAAGGGAAAGAGAGTTTTTGTGAATAAGTTTGGCCCGGGCGTAATTGAGAAAGTAGACAATTTAGAAGACAAGGTTTCCATAAGAATTGACGGCAATACCAAGGCTTTCAAAATCAGCATCATATTGCAAAGTAGACTTATTCAGATTTAAGAGAAATAAGTGCGTGTTTGAAGCAATTGTTAACAAGAACACAATGCGCAAGGATATTTAAGGCGTTGTGAAATATGTAAGTAGTCAGGGCAATCACAAGAAAGGGTTTGAAATGAAAAGGATATCAATAGTTTTTATCATGGCCATCTTGATAGTTGCGGTAATTTTACTTTCGGCAAATGCGGGAGAGGAGCCTCTGCGCGTTGTAATGGACGACAACTACCCTCCCTATGCCTTCAGAAACGACCAAGGAGAACTTGCAGGCATAAGCGTGGACATGTGGAAATTATTTGAAGAAAAAACCGGAAGACAGGTGGAGATATCGGGTATGGACTGGGGGCTTGCCCAAGAGGAGATGCAAGAGGGAAGGTTCGATGTTATAGATACCATTTTTAAGAATGAAAAAAGGGAAAAGCTTTACGACTTCACAATGCCCTATGCACAGATTGACACAGCCCTTTACTTCCATAGGAACATTTCGGGCATAAAGGATATTGAATCGGCCAGGGCTTTTTCCGTAGCCGCAAAAAAAGGCGATTATTCAATAGAAATAATGAAAGAGCACGGGTTGGATAAAATTTTAGAGTACGAGAGCTACGAGGATATAGTAAATGCTGCGGGTAGCAGCGAAGTTGCCTTGTTCATAATGGACAATCGGCCCGCGCAATATTTTCTATACAAACTCGGTCTGCATGAGGAGTTCCGGCATACGGATTCCTTGTATTCCAATCAATTCTACCGGGCGATTAAAAAGGGAGACACAAAGCTCTTGACCTTCATTAATTTCGGATTCAACTTGATTGAAGAGTCGGAGGAAGAAGAAATATATGAAAAATGGCAGGGGAAAAGCGCGGGAATAAGCGAAGAGACCGAAAGAATTATATTCATTGTGGCAATGGGGTTGGCAGCGCTTCTAATTATGAGTTTTAGCGTAAGCCTTTATTCAAGAAAACAGGTCAGGGACAAAACAAGGAAGCTTGAGTCGGCTCTTGTCGACAAGAGGGATTTGACGGAAAGGCTGGAGGCGGTGTTGGATTCAATACCCGACATGATGTTTGTCTTAAACCGTGATGGTGTTTTCGTTGAAAACATGATAGAGCTCGAGAAGGCAAAAGCCTTTACGGGGATGGAATTTGGCGGAAAGTCATTGGAAGAAATTTTCCCTCCGGGGTTGGCAAAAGAGTACAGGGGCAAGCTGGCAGAATTTATCAAAAGGGGAGAGCCAATAAATTTTAAGAGCGATATAAATGAAACGGAATCGAGAGAAACGATGAATTTCGAATGCAGCCTTGAGGAGATGGGTTTGGACTTGCAGTATGAGATTAGGCTGGCCTGGATAAACGAAGAGATGATATTGATTCTCATAAGGGACATAACGGAATTGAATGTTTCCAAAAGGAAATTGTATGAATTGGGAATAAAGGATTCGCTTACAGGAATATACAACCGCAATTATTTTGAACGTGAGATTGACAGGATGGAAAAGGAAAAAGGGAATTTTGCCGTCCTGGTTTGCGATGTCGACGCACTGAAACTCTACAATGACATCTTGGGGCATGTGTCGGGTGATCAGTACCTCAAGCTGGTTGCGGAAGTGCTTAAGACCAATTTGCCGCAAGGTGCGGTTCTTGCAAGAATAGGCGGAGATGAATTTTCAATCATTTTGAAAGATTCGACATTGAGCCAGTTGGAAGAATTGAAACAAAAGATAAAGACTGACTTGAAGAAGAAGAATGGGAAGTATTCATTTGTACCGACAAGCCTTTCCATAGGCTACGCCCTCCGCTATGTCGACGGAGAAAGCATGAGGGAGCTTTACAAGTTTGCCGATGACGAGATGTACAGGGAAAAAACCAGCCACAGGTACACCAGAAACAAAGGGGACATTTCCCTTTTGACAAACATGCTTGAAGCCAGGAGCTACGAGACGGAAGCCCATGCCAGAAGGCTTGAGGACTATTGCGTAAAAATTGGCCAAAGACTTGGATTTAGGGAAAGTGTGCTCAACAGACTCGCCTTCCTGGCCAAATTCCACGACATAGGAAAAATCGGCATAAGGGACAGCATACTGCTTAAGCCGGGAGCCCTTTCAGCAATCGAGTTCGAGGAGATGAAAAAGCATTCCGAAATAGGCTACAGGATAGCCAACTCCATGCCCGATTTGGAGCATGTGGCGGATTTGATACACAAGCATCATGAATGGTTTGACGGAAGGGGCTATCCATTTGGACTGAAAGGTGATGAAATACCGGTTGAATGCAGGATTCTTTCTGTTGTTGACGCATATGACGCCATGACGAGCGACAGGCCCTACAGGGATGCTGTTGGAAAGGAAAGCGCGCTCAAGGAACTGAAGCGCTGCGCGGGAACTCAGTTTGATCCCGACATAGTTGATATTCTAATAGAGATGATTGAAAGAGAAGGGAAAGAGTGATTGAAAATCTATAAAAAATGGAACAATATTCTAAAACAAGAAGGAAAATGGTAATCATTGTAGAAACTCTAAATATAATCATATTGGGAGGGTTTTTACATGAGGCATGATTTTATTTATGAAATAAACAAAGCCATAAACGGCGAAAACGAAAGATTGGCGGATCTTTATGTAACTATCAACAACAAGGGCTTGATAATCAAGGGAAACCTTATAAGCGCGGACGAGTTTCTTTCGCTCATAAGAGAGAACAAAAACATAAATGAAATAAACAAGAGTTCCCTCAATTCTATTTTCAGGGATGTTGAAAAACCCGGTGAAGAGGAAAACTGCATATGCGATTACATTCACCTCAGCAACGCCGAAATAATGTACAACAACACCAAGGAGAACATAGGAATGTGGTTCTGCCACATTGACGATGTAGACGGTTTCTCATTCAAGGAAAAGCCGAGAAATATAAAAAACTACGGTGTCGTGTGGAGATGAGAAAA
>CAZAFW010000030.1:0-18559 GCA_964484935.1 uncultured Peptostreptococcaceae bacterium | reverse complement strand
TCAAGGCATCTCGTCAGTCTGTATATTCTCGGAGTTCTTCCTCTCCTTTAATTACCCTAAGAGCTCCCATGGCAAGTGCCTCCAGTTCGTTCTCTCCAGCCATTATATAAACCGGAGCTATGAATTCAACGCTTTCTTTTATCCATTCTGTCATCATCTTGGAATGGGCAATTCCTCCTGTTATGACTATTCCGTCAACCTTGCCCTTGACTACGGTGGCAAGTTCGCCTATTCCCTTGGCGACCTGATATGCCATAGCCTGATAAACCAGGAGAGCCTCCTCGTCGCCTTTTTCTATTCTGCTTTCAACTTCCAACGCGCTGTGGGTGTCAAGGTAAGACTTTATTCCTCCAAGGCCTCGAAGCTTCTTCATCATGGTTCTCTTGTCGAATTGGCCCGAATAGCACATCTCAATTAGCCTGCGGCAAGGCACTCTTCCCGCCCTTTCAGGAGAAAACGGCCCTTCGTCGTCGCTTATTATATCGACCATCTTTCCTTTTTCATGCACGCTTACGGAAATTCCTCCGCCCAAATGCGCTATTACGAGGTTGAGGCTTTGATACGGCCGGCCAAGGCTTTCTGCCGTTTTTATGCCGGAAGCCCTCATGTTTAGCGCGTGGCAAAGGCTTGCCCTCTCTATGTCGGCCATTCCGGAAAGCCTTGCAACAGGCTTGAATTCGTCAACGGACACCGAATCGTATATGCATGCCATGATTCCGAGCGGCTTTGCAATCTCGCTCGCTATGAGCGCTCCAAGATTCGACGCGTGTTCCGCAACGGGATTGTTCTTTAGCCGGTCTATCATGACATCGTTTACTCCATAGGCTCCTGATTTTACCGGAGGCAAAACCCCTCCCCTTCCAACAACAGCCGAAAGTGTTGCAAGATCGAAATTGTTATTTTCAAGGAAGTCCAAAACTGCGTGTTTCCTCATTTCGAACTGGTCCTGCACTTTTTCAAAAGGTGCTAGTTCCTCGTTGGTATGATTCAACGTTTGGCTAAACAAAAGTGTCTCTTCTTCATAAACCGCAATCTTGGTAGACGTCGAACCCGGATTTATTGCCAAAACCCTTTTTTTCTCTTGAGTCATATTTCTCTCCTCCTTTTGTTTTACAGATTATACCGTCTTCTTTCTTTTTGCCATTGCCAGTATTCCTCCAAGTGCAATCGAAAGCGCCGCGGCAGCCATAACCCTGTATACCGGCGGCAATAGAAAAACAGCCGTATGCGCCGGGATCCAGAAAAATGGGATGGTTTTCATGACAACGAAGGTCACGAATCCATGCCAGTCAATTCGGCTTACAGCCTCTCCAATCGTAGCTTTCGTCCCATCGCCTTCGTATTTTATGTCAAGCAGTGTGTCCGACAATCTGTGGAATGCCATCATTGTAGGCGCAAAGCTCAGATTCATGCATGCGCTTGTAAAAAATGCAAAAGCCAAAACGGAACCTTTTCCCGGAAGATATCCCTTGTCTATGGCGCCCGATACGCCTGCCGAGAAAATCTGGAATACAAGGGCTATGACTATGCCAAGGAAGCCCCATATGACAGCTCTCCAAATCCAACCCAAAGGGAATGCCCATTCTCCCGAAGTAATTCTTATAGCCAGAAGCTCACCCATTGTTGCCAGTATGAAGAATTTTATGAAACTCATAATGTAGGGATGCGCAGAAGTCGCGGATACAAACATTTCCCTTGTAGGCCCGTAAGCTAGAAAAGCAGCGAAAAAGACCAGTATTCCTGCCCAAATCAAATCTTTCATTTTCATATTTTTACCTCTCTTGTTTTAATTTCAATCTTAAAAAGGGAATACAGCAATGACGAGGCATGCCTCTCACGGGGGGATTACTGTATTCCCCAGGAATAAATTCCTTTACAATTGTTGTTGCAATTACCGTGCCATAATATCTAGGCTGGAAAACCATGCAAATACAGCAATCCTCGAGTTGTTTACATTATTAAACCAAAAGCATGTCAACAAGAGTTAACATGCTTTTGTATTTCTAAACATCAGTCTTTAAGTTTTTTCCATAAGGCGGTCCGGCTGATTCCCAAAATTTCCGCTGCTTCCGTTTTTGTCTTTCCTCTGCTTAAAAGTGTTTCAATGACCATCTTTTCAATTGTTCTGTTTATATCTTTCAAACTAACTCCCGAATTTTCAATCATATCAGCTCCGCTGACTCCTCCGCTTCCAAACAGCTCCGCAGGATTAACCCTGTCGTCCTTAAAAATCACATATCTCTCGGTTATATTTTTGAGTTCCCTGACATTGCCAAGCCATTTGTGATTCAAAAGCATTTTTTTGAATTCCTCGTCCGGTTCAGGCATTTCATCATTTCCTCCGGCCAATTCATCTATGAATGCATTGAAAAGGGGAATTATGTCGTCTTTTCTGTTTCTGAGAGGCGGTATCCTGAGTTCAAGGACATTTAGCCTGTAGAACAAATCCCTTCTGAATTCATCCCTGACAACCTTATCCATCAAGTCTTCGTTGGCCGCCCCTATTATGCGAATGTCCAAAGGAATTATATAGTCCGAACCTATCCTCATTACTTCTTTTTCTTCCAGCACCCTAAGCAGCTTGGACTGCATGTTGAGCGGAATGCTGTTGATTTCATCCAGAAAAATCGTCCCTCCATGCGCAAGCTCGAAAAGACCCGGCTTCCCGTCTTTTCTAGCCCCTGTAAAGGAGCCTCCCTCGTATCCGAACAATTCACTCTCGAGAAGCGATTCGGTGAGAGCCGCGCAATTCACGGCCACAAAAGGAGACCGACCCCTTTCACTTGAGTTGTGTATGCTTTGGGCTATTATTTCCTTTCCCGTTCCACTCTCTCCGTAGATCATTATGGTGCTGTCGGTTTCCGAAAGGCGTTTCGCCTTGGCAACTGTCTTTTTCATTGCCACGTCTTCGGCAACCACCCGGTCAAATGTGAATTTGGCCGTGAGGCCTTTCTTGTTGAGCTCAAAACGTATCCGTTTCTCCAAATTCTGCAATTTGGTTATGTCCTGGAATGTGCATACGGCACCGTTGACTTCTCCGTCTATGGTTATGGCAGACGCCTTCACTGTAGCCGTAAGCTTATTCATGTGGACTATTTTTTCTCTTTTCAAGCCTTTGTCCTTGAGCAATTCATAAATAAAGTCGACTTCCGGGAATGTTTCCCTTACGGACTTGCCAAGCATGTCTTCAGACCGCTTCCTGAACATTTTTCTCGCATTTTTGTTGAACAGTATAATGTTTCCCAATGGATCCACCGCAATTATCGCATCGTGAACATTGTCTGCTATGGTGTCGGAAAGTTCTCTCCTTTTCAGTTGGTCTTCAAGGTCGTAAAGCATCTTGTCTACATACCCGACGGCTTCCTGCAGAGTCTCTTTTCTTGAGTCGACAAAAACGGTCTTGAAACCCTTTGCGGCCGCCTTCCTGCAGGTTACAACGGCTCCGACGATTACTGTATGCTTTTTCCTGTCCTCTATACGGTCAAGCAACTCGTCCAATTCATGCAGGGTTGAAAAGCGGTTCAAATCTATTTCGCAGCCAAGTACCTTGCCCCAGTCGCCGCATGCAAAATGAACTTCATCGCTGAGTATGAGAGTCAAATTCGAATCCATCCGGCTTGCCTTCTTGATTGCATAAAGTATGTCCAGGGCATTCATTTTAAGATGCATTACGGGTACATTGACGTCGTTTACAATATGATGATACATTCCGCCCCTGGCGATTATTGCTTTGGCCCCCCTCTTTTCAAGGCGCAAAGCCTGGGGAACCATGTTGTCGGGATCGAACCTCTCCAGGATCAGCTCTTTCCTCTCAAGCCTTTCCGGAAATAATTCATATATTTTTTTTTCTATTTCTTCGTTGGGAACTATGAAACCTATAGTCTTTTTCATTGCATCCTCCGAGACAACAATTTTAAATCAATTATACCATAGCTTTTGACAGTCCTCTTCTATAGGAAATCGAATACGGCCTTCCCGAGCCAGTCGTCCATATGGCCCGAAACGGATTCAAACACCTCTTCTTTGAATGGAGACTCCAAGCCTGCCGCTTCCACAAGCTCCAAAAATGAACGGCTTCCTCCCAGTCCGCACAAAAGAACGTAATCCGCCCACGCCTCTTCTCTGGACTTTTCGGCCTTGAGCCAGAATTGAAATGCACAAACCTGGGCAAGCGTATAGTCAATATAGTAGAACGGGTTTTTGAATATGTGGCCCTGCTGATGCCAAAATCCGCCCGAGTTGAGGTAGTCGTTGTCTTCATAGTCCCTATGCGGAAGATACTTGTTTTCTATTTCGCGCCACATCCTCCGCCTCTCGAGCGGAGCGGCGTCCGGCTTTTCGTACACGCCATGCTGGAATTCATCGACTGCCGCGCCGTATGGTATGAACATAAGAGCGTGGCTCAAATGGCCGTAACGGTACTTGTCCGCATCTTGTCCGAAAAAGTTTTCCATCCACGGCCAAGTCAAAAACTCCATACTCATGGAATGGATTTCACAAGCCTCGAGGGTCGGAAAATTATACTCCAAGAGCAAATACTTCCTGCTCATGTAGGTTTGGAACGCATGGCCCGCCTCGTGGGTAAGCACATCCACATCATCCGTTGTTCCATTGAAATTGCTGAAAATAAATGGAGAGCTGTATTTGGATATATATGTGCAGTATCCTCCAGGGGATTTGCCGGGCATGGATCTTAGGCTCATCAATTCGTTCCCAATCATGAAATCGAAAAAATCACCTGTCTCCCCGGAAAGGTCCCTGTACATTTTGCGTGCCTGTTCGACAAGAAAATCGTGGTCTCCTACGGGTTTTGCGTTTCCGCCCATGTAAAAAATCTGTTCATCGTAATTGCAAAGCTTTTCAATTCCGAGACGTTTTCTTTGGCGTTCCTTTATTTTTGCAGCCAAGGGCCTTATGTAGCGGTGTATGCTTTCCCTGTACGATGCTACCATGTCTGCGTCATAATCGGTTCTCTGCATTCGGTCGTATCCCATTTGTACAAAATTTTTGTAGCCGAGCTTTTTCGCCATGCGTGTCCTGACCTTTACTAACTGATCGAAAATATTGTCAAATTCCTCTCCGTGGTCACACATAAAGCCATATTTGGCGTCATTCGCGGCTTTTCTGACTTTCCTGTCCGAATCCATCTGAAAAGGCTTCATTTCCGAAAGCGTTCTTTTGCGCCCCCCGAATTCAATTTGTGCCGAAGCCAGAACTTTCGTGTACCTTGTCGCAAGACGGTTTTCCTCTATTAGGTCTTCTACTATTTCCTCAGAAAAAACCTTTACCGATTTCTCCGCCAATTTGAAAAGTTGCACGCCCCATAGGTCTTCGAGCTCTTTTCTGAACGGCGAATGCAGTATGGCTTTGTAGTATTTGCTTATGAAGCCCTCGTATATAGGCTCGTTTTCATCAAAATAATTCTGTTCCATGTCATAATAGGAGTCCTTTGTATCAATTGTATGCCTTATGTAGCATATTTGGGACATTGACTCGAATTCCTGCCTCAAAAGATTTATTTCCTCGATTGCGCGGCTCTGCGCATCAGCCCCATCCGCATTTTTGAGACAGTCAAGTTTTACTTCAAACCTTTCTCCTATTGATTTAATATCGGGCCTAGTGTAATCGAATTCACTGAATCTCATCTATTTCCTCCCACTTTGTTCAATATTTTCTTGACCATCGGCGCACGAAGACGTTCAGCCATTGCGACTCCCTCTCCCACAAGAGGCCTTACATATCCGACAAACTCGTCGGTGACTCCGTTTCCACTTGCATTTATATATTTGTCGGGCATTGTCCTCGATTTGCCGGCTATTGCATCTAGGGGCTTCAAAATAAAGTTCACAGAATAATTTCCGGTCCTCTGTATTGATACGGATCCGTCTATGTTATTCCATATTGCAAAATGCGCCGCCCTTTCGCCCACCTCTCTGGCTTCATTGCGGTCCACCTTTGAAACAACCTCAGCAAACGACCTCTGCAAATATCCCAATGTATCGGCTCTGACCCTCGATATTTGAAGCTTTTCGCGTATTGCAGACGCCAGCACATCCCCAAGCACCCCGCTTCCCGAAAGCTGCAGATTGCCAAAGGCATCTTTTCCCGTCCTTTCAATGAATTTGCTGGAAAGGAATTGTCCCGATCGGTCTTTTATCCCCTCCGAAACTGCAATGAGGCATCTGCCCCTTTCACTGTAAACCCTGTCGACGTCCGCGAGAAACTTTTTCATGTCGAACTCCCTTTCCGGAAGATAAATGAGGTGCGGCCCGTCATCATCGTACTTTTTGCCCAGAACGCTCGATGCTGTAAGGAATCCCGCTTCCCTTCCCATCACAACGCCTATGTGCACACCTTCCAGGGCCCTGTTTTCCAGATTGAGTCCGAGAAACGCATTGGATACAAACCTCGCCGCCGAACCGTATCCGGGGGTATGGTCGTTTTCCACCAGGTCATTGTCTATTGTTTTGGGTATGTGCATGGCCCTGAATTCATACTTGTCCTCTTCGGCGTAGTTGTTCACAAGCCTCACGGTCTCCGCCGAATCATTTCCTCCTATATACAAAAAATATCTAACATTGTGCGCCTTGAACGTCTTATATATTTCAAGACAAAATTCTTTGCTTGGTTTCATCCTGGTCGAAAGAAGTGCCGCAGAAGGTGTCTTTGCCACCATTTCAAGATTATGCGTGGTTTCCTGGGTAAGGTCGATGAAATCCTCGTTCACTATGCCCTCTATGCCCTTGACTGCACCATAGACCCTTGATATTTGTGTGAATTTCCTCGATTCCAACACCGCTCCTACCAAGGATTGGTTTATGACAGGCGTGGGCCCGCCTCCTTGCGCTATTACAACTTTTCCTTCAAGTCTCATTTCAAACACGCTCCCGTCTGTTGATGTTTTCCTTATACCCATTTGGAGCGCTTTGAAAGAAAATTTACACTGCGGCTATGATGGAAATCTCGACAAGTATGTCCTCAAATGCCATATCGGCTTTCACGCACGCTCTTGCCGGAGCGCAGTTCTCAGGAAGCCATTCGTCCCAAACCTCGTTCATTCCGCCGTAGTCCGACATTTTTTTCAGATAGATGGTAGCCGACAATATACGTGATTTTTCGGTGCCAATTTCGCTTAAAATACTGTCGATTTTTTCAAGCGTCGAACGTGTCTGTCCGCTAACGTCTTCTGTTCTGTCGCTTGCGACTTGTCCGCACAAATAAGCAGTTCCGCTATATACAACCGCCTTGCTCATCCTTTTTGATGTCCCATGCCTTAAAATATCATTCATTTTTTATTTCTCCTTTTTTCGTCCATTATAGCACACCGCCATTCTTTCACTGCAATTTCTATTTCCGGCTACTCTTTATCCGCCTGCATAATTGACGTCGCTATGGGTATTGAAGTAATATGTGATTATACAAGAAAAAGGAGTGGGTCAGATATGAAAATGCACAATTACATGGAAGATGTAGTCGAAAAAGTATTGGGCGAGCATCTTGATGATTCCTCGCATATAGCCAATTGCGAAAAATGCCGAAAAGATGTGCTTGCGCTTACCTTGAATAACTTGCCCGCCAAGTATGTTGTAACAGAAGATGATGAAACATACGAAAAGCTTGATGAGATTGAAGAGCAGAATATTGAAGAGATAATGAAGGAATTGAAAATTGCAATCGAAATCGTGAACATATCCCCTTTGCATGATTAAACGATCAAAGCCCCAAGCCATATGAGCATACGGCTTGGGGCTTTCCTTTGGTTTTATTCTTTCAAAATGCTTTGTTATTTGGTCTTAGCGCCTATCCTATAGCAAAGGTCAATTCAGCTTCGACTGCAAGCTCGTCTCCAACTTTTGCTGTAGCCTCTCCAAAGCCTATGCTTCCCTTGGACTTGACTATCCGTGTTTCCAGTATCAAAGTATCACCCGGAATCACCTTTCTTTTAAATCTGGCTTTCTTTATGCCGCCGAAATACGCGGTCTTGCCCTTGTTTTCGGGCAGAGAAAGTATGGCAACCGCTCCCACCTGGGCCAGAGCCTCTATTATGAGAACTCCCGGCATGACGTGCTCATCCGGAAAATGCCCCTGGAAAAAATATTCATTGACGGTTACATTCTTTGTACCGTTGGCATATATGCCTTCCTCTATTTCATTGATTCTGTCGATTAGCAGGAATGGATACCTGTGCGGTATTATTTCCATTATTTGATTTGAGTTAAGCATGTCAAGCCCCCTATTCTTCCCATTTTTTAAGAATTATGGACGCATTGTGGCCTCCGAAGCCAAGTGAATTGGAAAGGGCGTATGAGAGCTCCTGCTGGCGTCCCTTGCCCGGCACATAATCCAAGTCGCATTCCGGATCGGGCTTTACAAGCCCTGCTGTGGCCGGTATGAATCCCTCTTGAAGAGCCTTTGTGCAAATAATCGCCTCAATGGCTCCCGCGGCGCCCAGCATGTGTCCGGTCATGGATTTTGTCGAGCTTACCGGTATGTCCTTTGCCGATTCTCCAAAGGCCGTTTTGATGGCCTGGGTTTCGAATTTGTCGTTGTAGGGGGTGCTTGTACCATGCGCATTAATGTATGAAACATCGGACACATCTATTCCCGCATCTCCCATGGCTAGTTTCATCGCCCTCGCTCCGCCTTCTCCTCCCGGAGCCGGCGCTGTGATGTGGTGGGCGTCGCAGGTGAATCCGTAGCCTACGATTTCGCCGTATATTTTTGCATTCCTTGCCTTGGCATGCTCAAGTGTCTCAAGAACCATCATTCCGGCACCCTCGGCCATTACAAAGCCATCCCTTTCAACATCGAAAGGTATTGATGCGCGGGCAGGATCGTCTTTTGTGGACAGCGCCGTCATGGCTTCGAATCCTGCCACTCCGAGAAGTGTTACAGCCGCCTCGGTTCCCCCGGCGACTATTATGTCGGCGTACCCGTACTGCAAATTCCTAAACGCCTCTCCGACTGCGTTGGTTCCGGACGCGCAAGCCGTTACCACTGTGTTGCAAAGTCCCTTTGCTCCAAGAGCTATGGCGACGTTTCCGGAAGCCATGTTTACGATTGACATGGGTATGAAGAAGGGGGATATTCGCTTTGGTCCCCTGCTTTGCAGTTTTCCTGCCTGATCCTCTATTGTTCCGAGTCCTCCTATGCCAGAGCCCACTATTACGCCCATGCGTTCAGTATTATAATCAGCCCCCATAAGCCCGGAATCTTCAAACGCCTGTTTTGAGGCCGCTACAGCAAACTGTGTATATCGGTCCATCCTCTTGGCTTCCTTTTTGTCTATATATTGAACCGGATCAAATCCCTTTACTTCTCCAGCAACATTTACTTTGATTTCGCTAGCATCGAATCCGGTTATGAAATCTATTCCCGGCTTTGTTTCCTTTATGCTTTCCCAAAGGGCTTCAATATTGTTCCCTATGGGGGAAACGGCTCCCATTCCTGTAATCACAACTCTTTTTTTCATGTTAATCCTCCTTACATCACCATGCCGCCGTCGACATGAAGCACTTGTCCTGTAATATAATCTGCTGAATCCGAAGCCAGAAAAGCAACTGCTTCGGCAACGTCCTCAGGCAAGCCAAGCCGTCCCAGCGGTATTCCGGAAATCATTCCATCCTTCGCTTTTTCTACTAGGTCTTTTGTCATATCCGTTTCTATGAATCCCGGCGCAACTGCGTTGACGGTGATGTTTCTGCCGGCAAGCTCCCTGGCTGCCGATTTTGTCATTCCTATCACGCCGGCTTTTGATGCCGAATAATTTATCTGGCCCGCGTTTCCTGAAACCCCCACAACGGAAGCCATGTTCACAATTTTGCCCGATCTCTGCTTGATCATGATTTTGGCGGCGTGTTTAATGCAGTTGTAGCTGCCTTTCAAATTGACCCGTATTACTGAGTCAAAGTCCTCATCCTTCATTTGAACTATCAATTTGTCCTTGGTTATTCCTGCATTGTTGACCAGTATGTCAATAGATCCGAACGCATCCTTGGCAATTTTCATTAGCTCCTTTGCGTCGTCCGAATTTGAAACGTCGCCTTTTGCCTTTACAGCCTTTATGTCTTCTTTTTCAAGAGACTCAATCAACTCGTCCATCGCAATGTCGTTGCTTCTGTAACTCAGCACCAGATTCGCCCCGGCTTTTCCCAGGCGGACTGCCACAGCCTTTCCTATTCCTCTGCTTGCCCCCGTGATTACAGCCGTTTTCCCCTTCAACATGCCTTATCACCTATCTTTCCTTTTTTTTTAGTTGTCAGTCTATTTATGCTTTCGATTGTAACATTCGCCTTGGTCGAAAGTGTTTCAACCGCTTTTTCGAGAGATTTTACATCCTCTATGTTTATTATCCTAAGCTTGATTTTTTCTTTCCTGCCTATTTTTTTTATGAATCCGCTCAGAGTCTTTCCCGGGCCGATTTCAACAAATGTGTCGACTCCGTCGTTTACCATTCTCTGAATGCTTCTTTCCCATTGAACCGGCTTCATGACCTGATTCATCAGTATGTCCTTTATGTGGTCTTTGTGTTCGATGTATTCGGCGAATACATTCGAGACAAGAGGAACTTTCAAATCTTCAAAGCTTATGCTCTTGAGTTCCTCTGCAAGCCTGTCGGCGGCGGGCCTGAGCATAGAAGTGTGAAACGGCGCGCTCACCTTGAGTGGAGCCACAAGCTTTGCTCCCTTTTCTTTGGCTATTGCCGAAGCCTTTTCAACGGCCTCAATTTCCCCGCCTATCACAATCTGTCCGGGGCAATTGAAATTAGCGCATTCGACTATGCCGTATTGTTTTGCTTCTTCCACAGCTTCCTGAACTTTGTCCTCATCCAGCCCTATTATTGCAGCCATTGTCCCCTTGCCTTCAGGTACGGCATCCTGCATATATCTGCCGCGTTTCTTGACAAGCTTTACAGCGGCGGCAAAAGCAATCGCTCCCGCAGCCACAAGCGCTGTATATTCTCCCAGGCTAAGGCCTGCCACAACGTCAGGTTTTAAACCTTTTTCCTCAGCAGCCTTGAGCGTGGCCATGCTTGTGGTAAGAACCGCGGGCTGAGTGTTTTCAGTCAAATTGAGCTCATCCTGGTTTCCCTCTGTAACCATCTTGGTCAAATCCATTTCCAAGGCCTCGTCGGCCTCGTCGAATATGTCCCTGCTGCTTTTATATTTCTCTATGAGGTCTTTTCCCATGCCTATATATTGCGATCCTTGGCCAGAAAATAAAAATCCTATTTTGCCCATATCGAGCCCTCCTAAATATTAAGGTTTTCTGCATTGTCGAGAAGAACCTCTAGTTCGCCGAACATCTCCTCGATTATTTCCGAAGCGGACTGCTCTTTGCATACTAGCCCTGCAATCTGCCCGCTCATTATGGACCCCATCGATACGTCACCGAGGCATGCCGCCTTGTGCAGCGCCCCCCTGCCGAGTTCTTCATATTTTTCGGCAGGCATAGCCTCTTTGTCCATTTTTTTATAAATCCTGGCAAGCTTGTTCTTGAGAACCCGAACCGGATGTCCCGTGGGTCTTCCTGTGACAAGCGTGTCTATATCCTTTGCTTCCAGTATTTTCTTTTTATAATTTTCATGTACATTGCATTCCTTTGCAACAAGAAAACGCGTACCCACTTGAACTCCCGAGGCCCCCATCATGAATGCGGCTGCTATTCCTCTTCCATCGGCAATTCCACCAGCCGCAATGACCGGTATGTGAACGGCATCAACCACTTGAGGCAAAAGGCACATCGTAGTCAATTCACCTATATGGCCTCCTGCTTCCGTCCCTTCGGCAATTATGGCGTCAACACCTGTTCCCTCCATGCGCTTAGCCAAGCCTACAGAAGGCACAACCGGTATTATTTTAACATCGTTTTCACGCCACTTCTTTATATATTTGCCCGGATTCCCGGCTCCTGTGACTATGACCTTGACCTTTTCTTCCCATACAACCTCTGCCACCTCTTCTACAAAAGGACTCAAGAGCATGACGTTTACCCCAAAGGGTTTGTCCGTCAGGGTTTTTGCTTTTCTTATTTGTTCTTTCACCCACTGGCCGGGCGCATTGCCTGCGGCTATTATTCCCAGGCCTCCTGCATTTGATACAGCAGCTGCCAGCTCTGCATCCGAGATCCATGCCATACCCCCCTGAATTATGGGGTAATCTATCCCAATCAAGTCCTTGAATTTTTTCTTCACCATCAAAACCTCCCCTTTCCAGAGCATGACTCTGATGGACTACTTGTTCGCTTCCACATATCGGACAACGTCTCCAACGGTAAGAAGTTTTTCCGTTTCTTCTTCTTCGACTTCTATTTCAAAAGCCTCTTCGACCGCCATCACAACTTGGACTATGTCCAACGAATCGGCGTCCAAATCATCCTTTATGTTGCTTTCCATCGATACTTCCTCAGCTTCCACTCCCAATTCGTCAACCAGAATCTTCTTGATTTTTTCAAATACCATTGTTTTTTCTCCTTTTTGTTTTAATTTTAGTCTCTTTGCCATTCTACGAGTGCGGCTCCCCATGTCAGTCCGCCTCCGAATCCTACAAAAATAAGCTTGTCTCCCTTAGACAGCAAACCCTTCTTGGCCATTTCATCCAAAGCAATAGGTATGCTGGCCGAAGATGTGTTCCCGAACCTTTCGAGGTTCACATAGAATTTTTCCTTGTCAAATTTCATTTTCCCCGCAACATACTCGAACATTCTGTCGTTCGCCTGGTGCGGAACTATATACTTTACCGCGCTCAACTCGATGCCGGTGCCGTCAAGAACATCTTTCAAGGCCTTCCTCATTATGCGCGTAGCAAATTTGAATATTTCCTTTCCGTTCATGGACAGATAGTTTTCCCCGGTTTCCGGGATTTCCACGAAAGGATTGACAAGGTTTCTGGATTTCGAAACCAGATTGCCTTCAATGTCGCCTTTGGAACCTATCACCGTATTTATTATTCCATGCTCGGCAGACGCCTTCAAAACAACCGCTCCGGCTCCGTCTCCGAAAAGGACGCATGTGTTTCTGTCTTCCCAGTCTATTACCTTTGACATTACCTCTGAGCTCACCACCAGAATGTTTTTCGCCTTGCCGGCTTTTATGAAGCTGTCAGCTACATCCAATCCGTAAAGAAATCCCGAGCATGCCGCCGAAACGTCAAAAGCCGCAGCATTTTCCGCCCCAAGCCTTCTTTGCACCAGGCAAGCCGTTGCAGGCGTAAAATAATCCGGAGTAAGTGTTGAAAGAATAATCAGGTCCAAGTCATTCGGCTTCATTCCGGCATTTTCAAGTGCCGCTTCCGAAGCCTTGAGCGCCAGGTCAGAAGTGTTTTCACCCGTCGATATTCTTCTTTCCTTTATTCCGGTTCTAGCTCTGATCCATTCATCGCTTGTTTCAACCAATTCCGATAACATATGGTTGTCGACTATTTTTTCAGGAACATAAGTGCCTGTGCCAATAATGTTGGCGTAATTCATTCAGCCACCCCTTTCTATTTGTCTGCTTGATATTTCTCTTTGAAATATTCGTTTAGATTGTCAAGCGCTTTTATCAGCTGCTTGTCGTCTTGTATCTTTAAATCCTCCATCACACCCTTTACCATGCCTTCGTGAAATCTTGCATGCATGAGGTATGCTTCCTTGCCTTTGTTGGTCAGGTTTATTTCTACAATCCGCCGATCCTGCTGATTCCTGTTTCTTTCGACATATCCCTTAGTGACCAGGCGATTTATGGACGTAGTGAGTGTTCCAATGGTAATATTTAGTTTTTTTGCCACAACGCTCATGGATTGTGGTTTCCCCAAACCTATCTGTTCTATTGTATGCATCTCTGTCATGGATAAAAGACAGCCCATGCGCTTGAGTTCCTTTTCCTCAATGTTGAGAATGTTCCAAAACAGCTCAACCAGTATTTCATTTAAAACTCTTGAAGTATCAGACAAAAACCGTCACCTCCTTAAACCATTTGTCCTCAACCGTTAATGCTTTGATATTCAAAGCATTATTGTTTTGACTTTCAAAGTATATACCGGATTAAATTCTTTGTCAATATTTATCCACCGCACAAAGGTTGACAGAAAAAGGCCTTTTGCTTATACTTTGAGTATCAAAGCATTTAAAACAACTTTAAAGGAGACCATGAATTTGAAACTAAAACCATTGACAATAAACGGTTTGACTGCCCGCATACCTATAATACAGGGAGGCATGGGCATAGGGGTATCAATGTCGTCGCTTGCCTCCGCCGTCGCAAATGCCGGAGGAATCGGAGTAATATCAGCCGCTCAGGTTGGATTTAGGGAACCCGATTTCGAAAGCGACAACGACTCGGCAAACCTAAGGGGACTGAGAAAAGAAATACAGAAGGCCAAAAGCATGAGCCCCAACGGAATATTGGGCGTAAACATAATGACGGCAACAAACAATTATGCCGAGCAGGTCCGCGTATGTGTTGAAGAAAAGGTGAATCTTATAATATCGGGAGCCGGACTTCCAACAAACCTTCCTGGAATGGTCAAGAATTCGGTAACAAAAATAGCTCCCATTGTATCTTCAGCCAAGGGAGCGAAAGTGATAACAAAGCTTTGGACGAAAAAATACAACTATCTCCCGGACCTTGTGGTAGTCGAAGGGCCAAAAGCGGGAGGCCACCTGGGCTTCAGTCCCGAAGTCCTTTCCAAGCCAGTTCTGCCAAGCCTGAAGGATATAGTTTCAGGCGTGATTGAAATCCTCAAGCCTTTCGAGGAAGCCTTCGGCAAGAAAATTCCGGTTGTCGCCGCCGGCGGAATCTATACCGGGAAAGAAATTGCCGAATTCATAAAACTGGGTGCCTCGGGGGTGCAGATGGCCACCCGTTTCGTTGCAACCGACGAATGCGACGCCCACAGAAATTTCAAGGAAGCATATGTGAATTCGAATGAAGATGAAATAAAGATTGTGGTGAGTCCGCTCGGAATGCCGGGAAGGGCTCTATACAACAATCATGTCAAGACAGTCGAGGAATCCGGAAAGAAAATCAAAAAGTGCTTCAGGTGCCTCAAGGCCTGCAATCCGGCAACGGCTCCCTATTGCATAACAGAAGCGCTTGTGAAGGCTGTAGAGGGCGATGTGGAGGACGGACTGGTATTCATAGGATCCGAAGGCTGCAAAGTTGACAAGATAGTGCCTGTTCAGGAGCTTATGGACGAACTGGTGACTGAAGCGGAAGCGAATTTGTAAATTTAAAACATCAAAACGTCCGGCATATTTGCTGGACGTTTGTTATTTGAATTCACTATTTTTTTATCTGCGTTCTTAAGTTGACATAAGGATAATTGCTTTATATTTTTTGAATGTAATCTTTTACTGTTCCGTCTTTTATTTCAAGCTGTCTTTAAATCTTTTGACCTAAACGCTTTTTCTTTCCACTTTCCACTTTCCACTTTCCACTTTCCACTTTCCACTTTCCACTTTCCACTTTCTACTTTCTGCTTCTTATTGTGGCGCGAAGTCCTTTTTCTTCTTTCCTTATTATTTTTTTGATGTTTCCGATGTGCATGCCAAGTCCCACAATGGCAAGCACTGTGGCTTCGAAGACAACAACGGAGTCCAAGCCGTAAAAAAACAGCAGTACGGGCAATCCCAAATATACGGTCAGTGAACCGACGGCTATGTAATCCGTGGCTATGGTCAAAAACAAAACCGAAGCCATCATGGCCAAGCCTATTTCAGGCCTAAAGGCCAGCATCATGCCAACCAGCGAAGCCAAGCCCTTTCCTCCCTTGAATTTTAAATAAAACGGAAACATGTGCCCCAAAACCGCGAAGGTCCCGGCTGTAAAGGCCTCGACTGGTCCTCCGAAAATCAAAAACGAGATTTCAACCGCCAGAAAAGCCTTCAGTATGTCAGCAAGAGCGGTAAGTACTCCGAATTTCCATCCCATCACCTGGGTTACGTTTGAAGCCCCTGCGTTCGACGAGCCCTTTTGCCTTATGTCGATTTTACCGAAGAATTTACCGATTAAGTACGCCGTCTGAAAATTCCCAAGCAGATATCCCAAAACTATCGATCCGATCATAATGGTCAGCCTCCAATGGCAGTTGATCTTTGGCTTTATTCTACCACAAACACATCAAAAAGTTCTCTCCCCGGTTTTTGAAAACATACATTTGACGGCTAAAAGAATCAGTGTTATAATCCTTTTAGAAAATTGAATATTTTCTTCAGGGTTGGGTGCAATTCCCTACCGGCGGTAAAGCCCGCGAGCCGAGAAATCGGTTGATTCGGATAATTTCCGAAGCCGACAGTTAAAGTCTGGATGAGAGAAGAAAACTATACTATAACGATACTTAATGCCCTGGAATCCCTGATCCAGGGCATATTATATTGGGAGGAAGATTATGAAAAGAACAAGTTCAACAAACAAAATGGTCAAGACCTCGGTCTTGTCCGTAATCGCTTTCGTGCTGATGATGATAGAAATGCCGCTTCCGCTCTTTCCGGCATTCCTCAAGCTTGACTTGAGCGATTTGCCGGCACTGGTTGGAGGATTCGCGCTAGGCCCAGCCGTAGGTGTGACCATCGAGCTTATCAAAAACTTTCTGCATTTCATCACAAGAACCTCAACAGCAGGAGTGGGCGAGCTTGCAAACTTCATTGTCGGAGCCGCGCTGGTTTTCCCCGCAAGCTACGTCTACAAGATGAAGAAATCAAAAACACAGGCTTTCAAGGCATTGGCGGTTGGAACCGTTTCAATGGCAATAGCAGGCGGACTGGCCAACTATTTCATACTCCTGCCGTTTTACGCCAAGGTAATGCCGCTTGAAATCATTATTGAAATGGGCCAAGTTGCAAATGCCGCAATAACCGATATGAAAACTCTTGTACTTTACGCAATTGTTCCATTCAACCTTGTAAAAGGAGCCGCAATATCAATAATAACACTGCTTATTTACAAAAAGATTTCTGTTGTTCTTCATAAGTAGCAAGAACAGTGGAAATACAGATATCAGATTTCAGATGTCAGAAAAGGATTAAAAGCAAAGAACAAAAGCAAGTACAAAACATCGAAATGTCTTTGTCTTAATGCTTTTGTACTTGCTGACAACTGAAAACTGACGACTGACAAGCATTGCTTCCTTGCCTGACTGTGCAGCATTGGCCAAGCCGCTCTTTTCACCACTTTGGATTAGAAAAAATCGTTATAAATTCGCTTTGGCCTTGGCCCGAGGCGAAGCGAGTTTGCGAATTTTAGATTTTTTTGAAAGACAAAGAGGTATGAAATTCAGGCGCAGGACACAGCAAACTGACAGGACAGGGAAGCAAGAACAGCGGGCAGGAAATCAAGTAGAAAGTGGAAAGAAAAAGCAAAAGACAAAAGATAAAAGCGGTTGTCAGATGTCAGATGTCTGGAAAAGATAAAGAGCAGATGTCAGATGTCAGATATCGGGAAAAGGATTAAAAGCAAAGAACAAAAGCAAGTACAAAACATCGAAATGTCTTTGTCTTAATGCTTTGTACTTGCTGCCCACTGCCCACTGACAACTGGCGACTGACAACTGTTTTGCAGAAAGCAATAAAAAAAACGCCTCCCCGTTCTTTTATGGGAAGGCGTTTCTGTTTCCGTTTTTTTAGAAGATTTGTTCGACCGCGTAATCCGCACCGTTCTTTTCGAATGAAAAGTCCACTCCGTTGTCGAGGTAATATGCATCGAAAGTAGTGTCTACAGTCATCCAAAGACCTGTCTCGGAGTTGTATACTTCATTCCATGCGTGATAAACATCGATATCGTTATTGTAGCCCTTTACGAGCCTTGTGGGTATCCCGTTTATGCGAAGCATTGCTGCAAATGCAGAAGAATAGTCGTAGCATATGCCCTTTTTCTCTTCAAGCATTGCGTTGGGATCCGGCACGTAGCTTCCGTCTATATGGTTTATCTTGTCGTAGTCATAGTCGAACGCGTTTATTGCAAATGAATATACAGCCATGATTTTTTCATTGTCTGTTTCGAGGCCTTCTGTAAGCGCAAGAGCCTTTTTGTATATTGGGTCTCCCTCGTTCCAGTCGATTATATCCATCGGCTTTGTAAAACACTCGTTCTCGTCTTCCGCGATATATTCGATCCTTTTGCTGAGTGCCACCCTGTAGCGATTGTCGACCTTTTGCTCAAGAACGCAAACTCTGTAGGTTCCTTCTCCCGACTGCAGCGGAAGGATGGATTCGGCATCCTCATCCAAGTCATAGAAGAATCTCTCGCCCGATTTTTCAACCATCAGTTTTATGGCCTTGCCGCTTTCATTTTCATACCTGACAGCAACAGTTCCGTTGTCAAGGTTCTCTATGGAATCTATTCCCTGGGCCGAAACACCCATTGTCATCATCGCTACTGCTACTAATGTGATTATCAGCGCCAATATCTTGCGCATAAAAAACTCTCCTTTCGGTGGCTGGCTGCCTTTCCTTTCGGGGAAGGCCCTTTAGCTTTGCGTAGCCGGTTTTCACCGGTTTTGCCTTTATCGTTTGAAAGTTGTATATTTGAGCAAATAAAAAAACTTGCCTTTCGGTGGCTGGCTGCCTTTCCTTTCGGGGAAGG
>CAZAFW010000029.1:0-20316 GCA_964484935.1 uncultured Peptostreptococcaceae bacterium | reverse complement strand
ACGAGGGGTAGGATATTATTTCAGGAGGAAGTAGATGTTTAAGAGCATTAGATGGAGGTTCATAATAATATATTTTCTCCTTGTTTTTATTGCAATGGCAATTGTCGGCGTATATATAGTCGACCAATTCGAAAAATATCATTTGAAAACGGTCAGCGAACAGCTCAACAGGATTGCCGAGGACTATATAATCCCTTCGGTTGCGCCATATGACGATTTGGACGAGGACAAAGACAAGATACAAAACATAATCGACACGTGGTCAAAAGGCTTCCGGGAGGAAATATTCATAATCAATGAAAATTTCCAGATCATAGCCACGAGCAACGCCAATTTCATAGGTAGAAACGCCATAGACATACTCGAGTATACGCTCATAATCGATGCCGCAAAGGGAGATGTAAGAGAACTTGACCTGGAAAGCGATTCGGGCCTACGCACAAAGAATATAGTCTTTCCGATTGTGCGCGGAGACAATGTCAATGGAATCCTTTACATCAGAGACAGCCTCAACGACATATATGACACGCTCGACGAATCCAAATGGATACTGACACAGGCTACAATGCTTGCACTTTTCATTACAATTGTACTGGGATATCTTCTTGCCAAGAGCGTCACAGAGCCTATTGCCGAGGTCACACGGAAGGCCTCGAGGATGGCAAAGGGTGAGTTCGAACAGAAGGTCGATGTGAAATCCGATGACGAGATAGGTCTTTTGGGAGCTATGTTCAACGAACTTACAGACAAACTCAAGAACACTCTTGGGGAAATGTCTTCGGAAAAAAGCAAGCTTGAAACAATTCTGAACAACATGGCCGACGGGCTGCTTGCTGTCGACCTTAAGGGAAATGTGATACATGCAAATCCCAAGGCAATGGAAATTCTGGGGATGGAAGCGGACGACCTGCAAAAGGGCTACGACGCAATCATCGGAGCTTATGATGAAAAATTGACAATCAAAAAGATCGGCAAGGAAAAAACATCCTGGGCAGGAAGCAGAAACGTTTCAATAGGCAATTCCATATACAGGGGGGATTATGCGACCTTCAATGACGAGAATAAGGAATATGCGGGTTTTGTAATTCTACTGCAGGATGTGACAGAGCAGCAGAAACTCGAAAACATGAGAAAGGAATTTGTTGCCAATGTTTCGCATGAATTGAAGACTCCCCTCACAAGCATAAAGAGCTATACCGAAACTCTTTTGGAGGGAGCTGTCGAAGACAGGGAAGTGGCTGAAAAGTTTCTTGCGGTTATAGACAGCGAATCCGATCGCATGACAAGACTTGTCAGAGATTTGCTGCAACTGTCAAATTTCGATTATGAAAAAGTGACGTGGAACAAGGGCTGCCACGACGTGGTGGACCTCGTGCGAAAAGCCATAATGAAGATGGATGTGACAGCCAAAAGCAAGAAAATGAACATAGTTTTCGAGTCTGAGATGGAAGATATGGAAGGCTTCTTCGACCATGACAGAATAGAGCAGGTATTCCTCAATGTGCTGTCAAATGCAATAAAGTATAGTGACGAGTCGACAAGGGTCAGTGTTTCGCTTGAAAAAACAGATGGAAACGCGGTGGTTTCAGTAAGGGACCAGGGGATTGGCATTCCAGAAGAAGATTTGGGCAGGATTTTCGACCGCTTTTACAGGGTTGACAAGGCAAGGTCAAGGAGCCTTGGAGGGACCGGACTGGGACTGTCAATTTCAAAGAATATAATTGAAGGCCATGGGGGAAGCATCGAAATAAATAGCGGCGCCGGAAAAGGGACGGAAGTGGTATTTTCCTTTCCGCTTGAAAGAAGGCTTTGCAGAAATATTTAAGCGATGTGTAATGGCCCTGTAATGCGGCTGTAACAAAAAAAGGGTATAATAAACCTTGCTGGAGCATGTAAAGATCTTTAGGAGGCTTTTATGAAAAAAAGGCTCATTGTCCTGGCAATGATTCTATCGCTTACAATATCCCAAGGGGTAGTTGCGTGGGCGACAGGAGAATTGTTAGTGGATGCGGACCGACAACCGAATACTTTCAACATAGAGAAGGAAGAACCTGTCTATGTTGATATCATAAGGCCTTTGGGCAAGGTGGTCACAGACACAAATCTGTTCATATCCGCCAAGATTTTTAATGGCGCCAAGGCCAAGCTTTTTGTTTTCAAGGAAACTTCAGCCTTGGATTTTTCCTCTGGGCTGAATCTTGTCGAAGAAGATCGAATTGTGGAGCTTTCAGAAGAACTGATTTACGAATCTGAACTTATTGAAAAGCGAGACGAGTCCTTGTTCTATTCCGAAGAATCCGAAGAACCGTTTGAAGAAACGGTCTCCGCTGTGGGCATTCCCAATGAAGCAGAAGAACCTCAGGAAAAGGGAGAAGCCACAGTAGAATCGCTGATGGCTGAAAAGCTTGGAGAAGTGTTCGGTCTAACAAGTGAATCCGCGCTTCAGCCATTTGATGAAGGAACAGACGGAGATGTATTGTTCTATTATAAAAAACTTGAAAATATTGAACCTGGCAAATATAGAATTAAATTCGAGGTTATCGGCGCTGGCGAAGAAAAAATAGCCGTCGAGGAAAAACAAATTGAAGTCAAGGATTTTTCGTTCATAATCATGGGCGAAGAAGAAATAAGGAAAGAAGTGTTAGACATTCTTTCAAACAGCTTTACCGGCATTATGAGCCGGTAGAAGCGGAGGCTGGATATGGGCAGAGAAAAAATGAAAACCGTTTTTCTTGCCATGCTCTTTGTCCTCAGCGTACTTCTTACACACAAGCTTTGGATAATAATACCCTCAGGGGAAATGTTTTCTTCTGAAGTTGACGAAGCCGTGGAAGATGAATTGAATATATATGCTGAAATCCTGAGCCCCCAAAGTTATATTTATAATTTTGGGGGCGGTTATCATACAATTTTTTTCACAGATCCAAATGGGACCTGGAATGAAGTTTCAGATATGGTTGATGCTTTTATTAAAGAGGATTTCACATACGAAACGCTGAGCCGGGAACAGTGGCAGGAAGTAAACGAATATAAATCCGTAAAATTGCAGTTTTCTTTTCCTGTTCCGCTCGAATTGTTTTATTCGGGTTATAAAGAATGGAATCTCGGGGAAGGAATGGATGCAGTAGACAGTCTTGTAATTCCTGCCACAGAGAAAAACATATTGTATGTGGCGGATAAGTCAAAGGGAATACATCTAAAGCTGAAGGGCGCAAATACAGACGGGGACGTTGCCTCAAAGATAGAAGAAGTAAGGTCTATACCTCATACCGACTATTTTAAGACAGAGGACATAGTGGGGATTGATTCAGACATACTTCTGCCGATAAATTTTGACGAAGAAGTGCCGGCGGTGGACATGACTGCCGAAATTGAAGTATCTGACAAGACGCAGATTACTGCGATGGCGGGGCGGATTTTTGGTGAAAATTTCGATTTTATCAAGAAAATCGAGGAAAACGACGGATCTGTCATGTATGTATCCAGCTACGGAGAAAGAGTCTTGAGAATTCAGTCCGACGGGCTTTTGGAATACACTGAAAAACTTGAAAAACAAACCCAGGCGCCTGCGCCTGAGCGCTTGGAGTCCCTCAACAGGGCCGTTTATTTTGTAAGGAACAACGGAGGATGGCCTGCGGGCTCTTATCTTTCCGATAGCCTGCAAATCGAAAAATCCGGCATGAATGGATATAGATTTTTGTTCAATTACAAAATAAATGGATATCCGGTGCTTGAAGAGGCGGGTGAAGGAAGCGGAGCAATTTCCGTCGACGTCTACGGAAATTCGGTAACATATTACAAGCGGAGGGTGTTCAGGGAAAGAATGAATATAAGTGAAAGTGATTTGTTGCCGTCTGGGACTGTGCTTGTTCCCCAAAAAGCCATAGACAGGAATTTCAGGGAAATGGCAGCCGCATACATCGTAGACAAGGGGCTTGACATAAGCCAAATATCGATGGACCAATTGTTTTTTGACCTCTTGAGCTCCATAGACAATATTCAAATGGCCTACTATCTCGATGAAAAAGAGGGCAAGGAAGTTTTGATACCGGTTTGGAGAATCGCGGCAGAAAAAAGAGTCTACTATTTTAATGTCAGGAACGGGTATATAGTATATCGTAATAAGATAGAGTGAGGAGAAGCTTCCATGGATTGGACAAAGGCGAAAACAATATTGATAATTGCGTTCATAATAACCAACGTTTTCCTTTTCTACAATCTGGAAAGGGGAAACGGGTTTTCGGAAAACATACCCGAAGTTTCAGACGATAGGACGGATGACGTGGAAGAGATTCTCGAAAGCAGGGGTATTCTGCTTGACGGAAAAATACCAATGGATGTGCCGGAAGTGGCATCTCTCGAAGTTGGATATGCAAGTGTTGATGCGGAATCGGCAGCAAAAAAATTCCTGGGCGATTATACAGTTTCAGAAGATGTTTATGTAAACGGAAACGAGAAACTGATGGTAATGGACGGCAAGAGGCTAATCTACGAAAACGGCGACATTCAAAAGGGTACCGAACCAGGAGATGAATCGGCAAAAGACTTGGCGGAAGAGTTTTTGGCTGAGAAGGGATACTCCACAGATGATGCAATCCTTCAGGGCATTGAAAGGGAAAACGGTTTTATTGAAATGACATACGTCCAGTTGAAGGGCGGTCTGCCCCTTGAAAACGGAAGGATGAAGATAAGGCTTTCCGGAAGCGGAGTAGCCGGCTTCGAACGAATATGGATGGAAGTTCTTTCGGAAGGCGAATCGGCAAGGAAAGTCATTCCCGCGGCCAAGGCCCTTTTGATGGCAATGGAGTCTTTGGAGGGAAAAAGGGGAAATGAAATCGGCAAAATTGTTTTGACATATCTTTTCGACACAAAGAAAACATCCCTGGCAAAGTGGCAGGACATCAAGTCGGGGACGGCCTTGCCTGTCTGGAGGATAGACCTTTCAAACGAGGGCGGCTCAATATATGTTGATGCTTATGAAGGCATAGTGATCAGCAATTAGATTGCAGAAAAGAGGAAGATTATGAAATATTGCTCCCTTACCAGCGGAAGCAGCGGCAACAGCCAATTCATTGCGTCCAAAGAGGCACGAATACTGCTAGATGCCGGAGTTACAGGCAAGTACATAAAAGAGGCAATGGAGGCAATAGGCGAGAATCCGGGAAATCTGGACGGAATTTTGGTTACCCATGAGCATAGCGACCACATAAAAGGCGTTGGGGTGCTCATGCGAAGGTATGACCTGCCTCTTTACGTTCATGAGGATACATGGAAGGGAATGAAGGCGCAAATGGGAAAAATCAATCCTGAAAAGGTGAATTTCATAGACGGGGATTGTGCCTTCGAGATAAAGGATATTTCAATACAGCCTTTCACTGTAGACCACGACGCAGTGCATCCGCTTGGATTTTCCTTCAGAAACGAAGGAGTTTCAATAAGCGTTGCGACTGATCTGGGGCACATGACCGAGGACATATTGAGGGCGGTGGAGAACAGCGACCTGCTTATGCTTGAATCCAACCACGATGTTGAAATGCTTAAAGTCGGGAGATATCCGTGGTTTTTAAAACAGAGGATTTTGGGGGACTCGGGTCACCTCTCAAACGAATCGGCAGGCAATGCGCTTGTAAAGATGTTTGAGAGAGGAGCTCCGGGATGTGTTCTTTTGGGGCATTTGAGCCATGAAAATAATTTTCCGGAATTGGCCCTTGAGACCGTGAGGGGCATTCTTGAGGAAAACGGACTGAGGGACGGACGGGACCTTGACCTTGACATGACCTACCGCAACAGGGTGGGCAGACTTTACAATATAACGAAATAGGAGGGAGCAGCCTTGTATCGCGAGTATGATGAATTTGAGAAAAAAGACGAGGAAAATGAGAAAGAAGAAAAACAAGAATTTGACGAATTGAAAGAAACGAAAAAAGAAGGCACAGAACTTCAAGCGTCTGGAAAGTATGATAAAAAAACAGACGTCCATAAAACATCATTCATGAAGATAATAGCAGTTGCCGTAATTGCATCCATGATAGGGGGACTGTTTACGGCATATATAGCCCCGACATACCTTTATGGAAAAATAATAAAGGATCCTTACAGCGGATTCTATGTCCAGAACGGACCGTCTTATGAAATAGTCTCGGAGACTGAAGGCTTGAGCGTTGTTTCAGCTGTTGCGAAAAAAGCTATGCCTTCTGTGGTGGGGATTACAACAGTCGCCATACAGAATGACTTCATTTTCGGTTCAAGAAGGGCCGAAGGAGTGGGAACCGGCGTAATAGTCGACAGCAGAGGCTATATCCTGACAAATTCCCATGTCATAAACGACGGCGACGTTGAAGAAGTTACGGTCCTTCTGTCTAACGGGGAAAACCTTGAATCCCAAGTTCTTTGGAATGACCCTATACTTGACCTTGCAGTCGTAAAAGTTGAAAAAACAAACCTTCCGGTGGCGGATCTCGGCAATTCGGACAATCTTGTCATTGGGGAAACCGCAATAGCGATAGGGAATCCATTAGGCCTCACTTTCGAGCGTTCGGTCACTGCCGGCATAATAAGCGGGCTCAACAGGAGCATACCCATAAGCTATTCCGAAAGCATAGACAGCCTCATACAGACAGACGCTTCAATAAACCCCGGCAATTCCGGAGGCCCGCTTCTGAACGCCGTGGGAGAGGTTATTGGAATAAACACAGCAAAGATACAGAGCGGGGAGGGTTTGGGTTTTGCCATCCCGATAAACATAGCAAAGCCGATAGTCGATGAATTCATAGAAAAAGGCGAGTTTTCAAAGGCCTATATGGGAATTCAGGGGATAGACCTGGAGGAGTTCGAGCAAAGTTCGGGAGAAGACACCGGACTCGAAAAAGGAGTGTTCGTATACCGGGTCTACAAGGATTCACCAGCCGACAAGGCCGGTTTGCTTGGAGGGGACATAATAACAAAAATCGGAGACGATGAAATAGAAACCATGAACCAGCTCATCAAGGTTCTTTATTCCTACAGGCCGGGTGATTCCGAAACGGTTGAAATCGTAAGGAACGGGGACGCTCTTTCATACGAGATAACCTTTGTGTCCAGGGAAGAAATAGAGTGATGAAAGGCCGCTGCAATTGAAAAGCTGTGAATAAATGCCGAAATTGTGGAGAACTTGCTTGGCAAACAAGTCATATCCACAGACGGCAAAAGAAAACCAGACAATTCCCGGGAGGTCTTCCCAATGGGTAAAAAGAAAACACAAAAGGGATACATCTATGAAAGGGACGGGAAGCAATGCATATATTGCGGCAAGCAGTTGAAGTTTAGGCAAATGAGTTTGGACCACTACTATCCAAGGAGCATGGGCGGACCTGACGATTTGTTCAACATGGCTCTAAGCTGCAGGAGCTGCAACAAACTAAAAAAGAGCAGAGTGCCGGAAGACTGGAAAGAAAGGGCTGTGAGACAATTTAAGAGGGCCGTAGACGATGGAAAAATATTGGCTCCGGGAAGCAAGATGAAGAGCGCTGACCTGAAGGAAATTGCAGGTCAAGTGGACAAGATTGAGAGGATGGGCAAGGTTTCGGTTTTTCTCAGCAAAAGCCACTCATTCCATGTGAGAAACGACATCATAATAAAAGTTTCAAAAGTCAAGCGATAGAAAAGAGGACGCATACTTCAAAGGATGCGTCCTTTTGGATTTATTTGAATCTTTTCAATTGCTTGTAGAGAAGCAGAGCTATGAACATGCCGAGAGTAAATTGAAGCGCGTTCCACGGTAGGTTGTAAAGCGGGGCTATCCAGTTTCCGTATATTATGCCTTCGGTGACGTAGTATCCGACGTTCATGATCAGGCCGCCTGCAAGCATGGCCGCAATTTTTGTCTTCAAGCTTTTTTCACTTGCCTTGGATGCGAGAAGAGCCATGATTCCCTTAAGCACAAAGGTGGACGGTATGTAGAAAATGTATCCCGCAGTATAGTCAGCCAGGCCTGAACCTATTCCGGCCGCAAAAAAAGCGTACTTGGGGCCGAGAAGTAGTCCGGTCAGAAATACCGCGGCGTCTCCCATGTTGAAGTATCCGTATCCGAGTGGTATTGTAACTGCAAAGGTGGTTACAAAAACCACAGCAGATAAAACCGAAGTGCGAACAAGTTTTTTTGTTTGATTTGAACCCATGTCGATTTCTCCTTTTTTAATTTTTCTATTTACAATATACTATGGATGTGACCATAATGAAAGAGACAGAATTGCAATAATGAAAGGGGACAGATAAATTGTTGTTGTCATTTTATCCTAAACGGGGAAGCAATGTGCCTGTATACATGCAGCTTTACGAGCATATGCGAAAAGAGATAATTACGGGAGAAATAGGGAGGGGCGAAAAGCTTCCGTCAATACGGAAAATATCCCAAAGCACGGGCCTCAGCAGGACTACAATAGAGAGCGCATATTTTCAGCTTTTGACAGAAGGGTACATATTGAGCCGTCCAAAGAGCGGATACTATGCGGCTGACCTGACTGAGATCGAATGGGACTTGCCATGGGGAAAAGAGAAGGCGGAAGAGAAACCTCTGGAAACGGATATTTCCCGGGAAAAGAAATATTTCAACGAGGATGTGGACAGTGAAAGCTTCGATGCTCCTGCGTGGAAGAGAATGTACGGTTCGGTTCTGAAGGACTTCAGGGATGAGATATTTTCGGTTGGAGAATACAGAGGAGAGTCGGACCTGAGGCGCGAAATATCGAGATTCATAAACCGGACAAGGGGAGCGAGGACAAGCCCGAACCAGATTGTCGTGGGAGCGGGAGTGCAGTATCTCATGGTAATACTTGCAGGACTTGTTAGGCGGGACGGAGGACGCGCGGCGTTTGAGGAACCGGGGTATGAGAAGGCAAGGTATGTTTTCGAGGACTATGGATTTGAAACGGATTCAATCAGGGTTCTTGAAAACGGAATTGACATCAAATCGCTTTATGAATCGAAGGCCGACATAGTATACGTCAGCCCTTCGCACCAATTTCCCACAGGATTTCTTATGCCGGTTCCAAAGAGGATTGATCTGATAAATTGGGCAAGGGAAAAGGGGTCCTTCATAATAGAGGACGACTATGACAGCCTTATTCGTCACGAATCCAGACCCGTACCGTGTCTTCAAGGATTGGATACACATGACAGGGTCATATACCTGGGGTCCTTCTCAAAGATTCTTCTTCCATCGGTCAGGATCAGCTATATGGTCTTGCCGCACCGCCTCTTGAATGACTATGAAAAGATAAAAAGGCGATACAGCCAGTCTGCATCGAAACTTGAACAACTGACTCTGGCAAAGTTCCTTGAAGAGGGCTTCATGGAAAAACACATACGGAGAATAAAACGCAACTACAAGCGAAAGAGCTCTTTGCTTCAAAAATATATTGATAAAAATTACAAGGGTCGTGTTAGAATCATAAGTGCCGATTCGGGCCTTAATATGGTACTTGGGCTAAGAACCGGGAAAAGCCCCGAGGAGGTAGCGGGCATTTTCTCTGAAAAGGGCGTGCTGGTCAAGGTCATCGGCAGAAATGGAAGAGACATGGCTGTTTCCCTTGCATACAGCGGATTTTCGCCTGAGGTCATCGAAAAAATGATTGAGGCTCCAATGGATATGGGCAAGGACTGGCTCGACAAATTCTTGCGGTTGTAGTGGCAACTTTTGTGTAAATATTTCCATAAAGGGTATCGAAAGCAATATATGGAAATCAAATAAACGGGCGGCAAATTGCCCGGTTTGCCTCGGCCGTTTTCGAAAAATGGGGGCTTTACGCACCTGCAGAGTATGCCGGTATACACTGAACAAGCCCATCATGAAGAAAAGCAACAGTAGAGGGAGGATGTTTTCGTGAACGACAAAAAAAGAATCGAAGCTATTTTTTTCGCTATATTTGTCATAGCCTTGCTTGTTGCTTTTCAAATTTATAAATTTAATATAAAAATAGCAACCACCGGAGAAGAATTGATGGGAACCGATCCATACACCCGTATGGTTAGGGCGCACGAATTGTATGACGGTGGAGACTGGTACGATTCTACGATGGAAAGAAGCAATTCGCCAAATGGAGAGGAGCTTCACTGGACAAGGCCAATGGATCTTCTCATTGTTGGCGGAGCGGCAATTTTGGAGCCATTTGTGGGAAGGGAAAAGGCTTTTGAGGTGTCAGGACTTAACATAAGCCTTGTTTTGGGTGCAATTTCGGTAGCAGCCATGCTTTGGGGGGCTTCCTGCATGTTTGCCTGGGACCTGACACCCCTTGCATTGATTCTTTTTTTTAGCCAGCTTTTCGTGCTTCAATATTTCGGTGTGGGAAGGCTCGATCACCATAGTCTTATCATTCTCCTTTTTATAGTGTTCTTTTCTGCGGCATTTAGATTGCTCGATGAAAAGCAAAAGGGAGCATGGACGAGAGTCGCGGCTGTAGTGGCGTCGATAGCCTTGTGGGTGAGCGTAGAGACAATAATTTTGCCTGTCTTGCTTGCATTGGTTCTAACAGTAGCTTGGCTTATTTATGGAGACGATTCCATGGAGCGGCTAAGCTCGTTTTCGACAATTCTTGTAGTATTTACCGGGATTTTCATTGCTGTAGAAAGGCCTCTTTCAGAGCTTGCGGCCGTGGAATACGACAAGATTTCACTTCCGTACTTTTTCTCTTTCGCGGCTCTGGCAATTTTTGCCTTTGGAGGCCGCTGCCTCAGAACAGATAAACGATACGGCCGGATTCTGTATACGCTTGTTTCGGGAGCGGGTCTCCTTTATATGATTCTGCTGTTCTATCCGCAAATGATTAAGGGGCCGTATTCAGGGGTCAACCCCGAAATCGTCCCACTGTGGCTGAGCAAGGTAAGTGAAGTGCAGAGTGTTTTCAATGTAGATCCCGGAAGCGCAATATCATACGTGGGTCTTCCCTTTGTGGGCATATTCAGTTTGTCCTATTTCTTAATCAGGAGAAAAATGCAGAAGCCTGCGGTCTGGAGCTTTATACTTGTTGGGCTTGTAATATATACGGTTTTGGGAGTCTGTCAAATAAGATGGATTGCCTATGCGCAGATCATTTCGGTTTTTCCCGCAGCTTTTTTTATAAAACAGATTTTCATTCGCATTGAAAAGATAGACTCGGGGAAATTGCGTGTCTTGCTCAGAAGCGGGACTGTATTGATTTTATGCATGGGTTTTTTGATAATAGCCATACTTTATCCCGCAGAAGCGGTCAAGGGTGAGGAATCCGGGGAAGAATCATCCAGCCTTAGAGATGTTTGCGAATGGATGAACGAGCAGGATTTGGGAGACGAACCCGTTATACTATCCTATATTGATGCCAGTCCCCAGATACTATACCGCACGCGTATGCGTGTCATCGCCACGCCCTACCACAGAAACGATGAAGGAATACTTTTCTATTTCAATGTGATAGAGGAAGAGGACATGAAAAAAGCTAAGGAGATGCTCGAAGGTAGGGATGTGGAACTAATCTTGCAGAAAACCCCGCCGGACTACGAATTGGGCGAATCCGGAGAGTCAAGCTTCAAAGAAAGGCTTATGTCGGGAAACACACCTGAATGGATAAAGGAAGTTGAATTCCCGGAGGATATCAAGGGTTACAAGTTGTATAAAACAGTGTATTGAGACGAAAGGATGCGACAATGAATATAACAATTACTTCTGTAGGAAAAATCAAAGAAAAATTCATGAGGGAGGCGGCGGCAGAGTATTCAAAGCGATTGTCGAAATATTGCAAGCTTTCCTTTTCTGAGGTCCCCGGTCGGAAGGCGCCTGAAAACCTCAGCGCCAAAGAGGAGACTAAAATAAAGGATGATGAAGGGTCGGACATACTAAGAAAGATAAAGGACACACAGTATGTCATAGCATTGGACATAAAAGGGAAGCAGCTCTCGTCGGAGGAGCTTTCCCATAAAATCGACGGCCTTGCCCTTTCCGGCAAGAGCGATTTGGAATTTGTAATTGGAGGCTCGCTTGGACTTTCACAAGCCGTGCTTGCCCGGGCTGATTTCAAGCTCTCTTTTTCCAAGATGACCTTTCCCCACCAGCTCATGAAAGTGATATTGCTCGAGCAGATTTACAGGTCGTTCAGGATTCTAAAGAACGAGCCCTACCACAAATAGTCCTATGAGGACAGGCACAAGGAGAAAAAACTTGTTTAGTAAAATAAATAATAGCAGATAAATGAGTGATAATAAAATGGTTGAACACTGGGTCTTTATGACAACTCAGTGTTTTTTATTTGAAAGAGAGAACTGTAGAAATGAAGAGACGCTGTCCACACAAAGTCTTCAAAACTGATTAAACAGTTTTCTTTCGCAAAGAACAAAGCGGCAGAGCGGCTGCTCCTTTTACGTGCTTTGAATTATGTGGTTTAAAGATGGTCTCTTTTTCGAAACGGGCATGAGTGGTATTATTAAAAAGACGTATATTATGCTGGGTTCAAATGACTGAATTTACGGAGATGATGATATGAGCAAGAAAAATAAACGGTTGAAGATACTTTCCCCTAAACTTCCGCTTGAGCTGGCAGATGCAAAATGCCAAGAGGGACAGTTTGCGGATGGAGAGCAGCTATGCGGCATACTTTTTTCGAATTGCATTCTTGAAGACATAAAGGCTGAAAAAATGAGTTTCAAGCAAACCGTATTCAGGAATGTGGAGTTCAGGAGGACGTATTTTGCAGGGGCGGACATAGAGGATGCAAGGTTTGAAAACTGCGACTTGTCCAATATGGACCTGGGTGGAGCGATAATTCACAGGACGGTGTTTGAAAACTGCAAGATGCTTGGGGCAAACTTTAGCGGTGCGGCTCTGCAGAACGTGATTATCGACAATTGCAACGCATGCTATGTGAATTTCAGGTTCTCAAATTTCAAGAGAACTCTATTAAAAGAGTCGGCCTTTTGCATGGGAGACTTTCAAAGCTCTGAATTTTTGGACGTGACACTTGAAGATGACGACTTGAGCAAGGCGCAACTTTCGGGTACCGGACTTTGTGGGATAGATTTAAGCACATGCTTGATAGAGGGGATCGGCGTCAGAATGGAAGATGTTGAAGGAGTAATGGTTTCGCCCGGGCAGGCCGTGCTGCTTTCTGGATTGATGGGCATAGTTGTCAAGGATATGTAAGAGGGCCTCAAAATTGCTCTAGGAGGAAATCGAGGATGACAAGACTAACCGCAGCTAATGTCGACAGGTTAGCCCACATTCTCATCTTTTGATGTTTACTGGTAAAAGTTATCGAATGGAAAACTTACTAATGAAGTAATATGATTGGTACTGACAATTGTATTTTTGATTGCCAAACACAAAGAAAGGTTTCGCGGGTCGGGGAAACTTTCTTTAAATGCTTGGAAAGCACAAGATGGGCAAGGGTTGCCTTTATATAAACAAGATGGAGGATATCGACACGGTGTGCTTGAAGAACTGATTGGAGATTCATTCAATTCATAGGAAAAAATGAGGTTTCCGAATCAATCGGAGCCCTCATTTTTTTTCTCCAGGCTGACACCGCATCCGGGACAGTAGCGGCAGCCTCTTTCGATGGGTCTATCACAGGAAGGGCATCGGTCGGGTTTCATTACGATGCGCGTCACTATTAGATAGACGATCAAATTTGAAGGAACGTTCAATAAACCGAAGAAGCCCCAAAGCCATTTGTTAGCGCCTCTTTTTTCGGCGTCCAGGTAAATCCAGGTTCCCTGTGCGAAGAGAACCATGGCCAGAAATATGAAAAAAGCCGAGGGGATGGTTCTTAATTCTTCCATGTCAAGCCCCCCTTGTTATTTGTTGTTTGGCTATAAAAGGAAGCGTTATCGGGGAAATAAGAAAAATGAAAAGATAAGTTTTCATAAGTATTTCTCCGTGGCCAGACAAAGAAAGGTAGAGGACCGATCCCAGGAAGGCCGCTGATCCGGTCATGAAAAAGACAAGGTCCCGCATCGGTCGGTTTTTTTGCATGGAAGAGGTGTTTTCACGAAGGATTTTTGAAATAACCAGCGGTGAAAGAGGATCGGCCGTTTCTGGGAAATCCATTAAGGCGCTTATTTCGCCGAGCTCCTCCCAAAAGAGGGCGCAATCCCTACATATTTTTATATGGTCTTTTAGTTCTTTTGTCATGGGCGCTTCGCCGTAATGAACATCCAACAAGGTTTCCTGAAGGGTTTCGCATGATTTTTTCATATTGTTTCCGCCTCCATTTCCGAGCGTATTTTTTTGATGCAATCGTGAAGCCGGGATCGAACGGTTCCAATGGGGCAATTTTCGATTCGGCTGATTTCTTCGTAAGTATAATTATAATAATGTTTCAGTATGAAGATTCGTCGTTTTTCCACCGGTAGATTCATAAGCACAGACTTGACCCTGGCGAATGAATCTTTTTCCATGACCCGTTCCTCGGCGCTTTCATCAAAGGCAAGCGAGTCGAACGGGGTTTTGGGATTTTCATGTTTGCGTTTTCTAAGCATGTCTTTGTGGAGGTTGGTTGCTATGCTGACGAGCCATGTTGTGAACTTGGATTTTTCCTTGAAGCTTTCGATATTTTTTAGTGCTTTAAGGAAAGTTTCCTGAGTCAATTCCCTGGCGATGTCTTCATTGAGGGTAGCTTTCATAAGGTACCCGAAAAGAACGGGATAGCTTTCTTGGAACAATTGTTCCAAGGCTTTGGGATTCCTTTGTTTTGCGGCTTTTATCAATTGCTCCTGAATCAAGAAACCACCACCTTGGGGAAAATCTTTTATCGGATGAATTTTACTAGGGCTTCTTCCAGTTCGGCCGAAAGCCTGTAGGAGGGATCAGTATAGCGCTTCAGGTTTTCTTTGCGATTTAAGGGGGCATTTTTCAAAACGTGATTCATGTTTTCTATTACTAGAAAGCTCTCTTGAGGTATTTTTTTTGAAAACAGGTCCAGTTCGCTGGTCGGAACTTGTATGTCAGTTGTTCCGCCTATGAACAAAAGAGGTATCGAAAGCTTGGCGGCTTCAGCTGCCGGGTCATAGGCCATCCAGGAAAGCAGAAAGTCTTGGTTTTCCGTCGAGAAGAATTTTTTAGCTTCTTCGCTCATGGCCTCGACAGGAGTTTTGTTTCTGAGGTTATCCGTGATTCGGGAAGATTCCTCAGCCAAGGAAACCGAGAGGTTTTTGAACTGGTTTTCCAATATGCGGTCGATTGGCTGTCCGGCACCAGATAGGGATACAAAACCGGAGACCGGTTCTCGCTCGGCGGCCAGAAGTCCCACAAGGGAACCTTGGCTGTGTCCTATTATATAGATATTATCATATCCAAGGGATTTAAGGTAGCCTAGGGCAGCTACGGCGTCGGTCACAAAATCGTCGAAAGTGAGATTGTCCCCCGAAAAGGTTTTTGCGCTTTCGCCTGCGGTGCGTTTATCGTATCGCAGAGAGGCTATGCCCCGGTCTTGGAGTTGGTATGCCAGCCATTTGAGGGAATCATTTCTCATTCCTCCGGAGGAGGCGTTGCCGTCCCGGTCGGTCGTTCCGGAACCTGCCAGGATTAGGGCAAGGGGAGCGTCTTTTCCCTGGGGGCTTGGAAGGAGGGTTCCATGTAAAAATCCTCCTTCCGTCTCGATGACGGCTTTATTATGTTTTTCGATTTGGAAAGAGAAAAGGGCGATTAGCAGGAGTATCAAAATCAATCGTTTAAATGTCATGGGATTACCTCGCTTTTTCCATGGTTTCAAGACGGCCAAGGGTGGCAAATGAAAAAACCGCCATCCAGCCGAAGGTTATAAGGATGCCTTGCAGAACCGTTTTTGAAGGCAGAGGGCTGAGGGTGCCCGCTTCGGAAAGGAGAACGAAAGGCAACCATTTTGTGATGTCAAGCCAACCCGCAAGCGGCGGAAGCAGAAATAGAAAGGCCAGGCTTGCAAATGCCGCAGCCGAGGGCTTTTTTAAAAAACTGCTGGCCATGAGGACCAGGCTTGCGACAAAGGAAAAATAGAGGCCGTAGAGCCCTCCTGCCTTAAGGGTCGGGTAAAGGCTTGCAAAGTCCTTTCCGAAAAGCGCGGCGCCATATAGATGGGCAATCAGGGAGCCTGTCAGGGAGAAGAAGAAAAGAATTCCGCCTGATATAGACAGCTTGGCCCAATAGATGTCTTTGACATTGACTCCAAAAGTCAATGGAAGCACCCAGGTGCCTTTGTTGAATTCCCCGGATATTACACCCATGAGGCTTAGTACGGCAACCAGAGAGCCTATTTGGTATAAGCTGTCAAGATAGCTTCGGATCGCCTCTCTCTGGCTCATATCCATAAGATTGGCCAAGTCGGTTCCCATGCCTTGAGACTCAAGGATTGCCGGCATCAATTTGAGAATAAGGGGGTTAAGCAGAGCGAAAGATAAAAGGCCTATCGCCAAAACCAGCAGGCGGTAGCTTCTGAGGGCTTCCAGCCATTCTTTTTTCATATAAATAAAATAATTATTCATGGATATTCACCGTCCTTATGAAGATGTCTTCTAGACTGTGCTTGCGTCGGTTGAGAGATTGAATGGGAATGTCGATATCGGCTAGAGCTTTAACGAGGCCGGTTCGGGCGGACTCTTCGTTTTTCAGATGAAAAATGAAACGGCCGTCCCTTTCCTCCATTTTGTCCATCCAAGGAAATTTTTCAAGATTCTTAAGTGCTTGGGGCGGAAGAACGCTTTCAAAAACCGCTTCGAAGGAGGGCATAAGAAATTCTCGATTCAATTCACCCACACTCTTTTCCATGAAAATGCTACCGTCGTGGAGAAGGCCGATCCGGTCGCAAATTTTTTCGATATCGTCCAGTATGTGCGTGGAGATAAAAATAGTCTTTCCATGTTGGCTCAACGATTTGATTATGTGAGACAATTCCCTTCGTCCTTCGGGATCGAGAGCGGAGGAAGGTTCGTCTAGAAGCAAAATAAGGGGATCGCCTGCGAGTATTGCCGCCAGTCCCAGGCGTTGCCGCATTCCTCTCGAATAGCCTTCGATTTTTCTTCCGCAAGCTTCACGCATCTTAACTAAATCCATAAGTTCCAGGGCATGAAGCCGACATTCTTTCCTGCTCTTTCCGTGGAGGGATTCGATGAAGACCAAATATTCCATTCCAGTCATGTAGCCGTAAAAACCGGGATCCTCCGGAAGGTAGCCTAGTGTGCCTTTGGGGAGGGGACCTTCTTTTTTCGCATGGCCTCCGATTGTGCAGCTTCCGGAATCAAAACGTGTAAGTTCGGCCAGAAGATTCATAGTGGTGGATTTTCCGGCTCCGTTTTTTCCAATGAAACCATAGATTTCCCCTTTCCGGACATGAAGGGAAAGATTCTTAAGGACCGGCTGTGATCCATACGATTTGCACAAGTTGTCTATCCTGATCATTATTTTTCCTCCCTTCCCAAGAGAAGATATAGTATTGGCCCCAAGAAATTGATTGCGACGATAATAACAGCCCAAAACGGTTTGGAAAGGTTTCGGACATTTTCTTTTACCAGTAGTCTAAGGCAGAAGAATATCAGCCCAATCTGGATGGCTATAAGAGGTGCGAACAGTTTGAATATTTCGTAAGACGTCATATCATTGAACATGGCAATGCCTCCTGTTTTCGTTTGGTTTATTTTTTCTGTTTCATGAATAAGACGGATAAGTGCGCAAAAAGTTCGGAGGAAATGAGTTGTTTATTGGAAAAATTTCGAGGGAGCATAAAAGAGATGAAGCCGCTTGTCCTGCCGCGAGTGGTAAATCGTTGGAATATGAGGTGTTTGCCATTGGGGAGGATGAATAATGCATAGGCTTGATTTGAAAAATGTAAGACGGTGGGAGTGAAATTCGGCGTGGCGGGTATGGTTGCTGGAATCATGGGTGTTGAAGTGAAAGATATGTGGGGGGTCACATATTTACTGGAATGAAAACGCAAACTTAGCTTGCCCGCAGAAGAGGCATTGAGCGATTTGTAGAATCAAAAAGACTGTGATAATATAAAAAAATGCAGATAGGAACAAGAAAAGTTCTTTCATTGAACTACCCCCACCTATGCTAACGCATTAAGGTGGGAGATTCCTGGAAACACCAACCTGATGGTCGGTTTTAATCAGGCTATCCCCGCCGTCCCGGCGGTTAGAAGCCTTAAGGCTTCATTGTGTATGTTGATGCTTGCGTTTAGGTCACGGTCATGCCTTGTTCCGCATTCTGGACAGATCCATGTTCTGACTCTTAAATCTTTAGTTTCAGGATTTTGGTATCCGCAATCAGAGCAGATTTGGCCAACTTGTGATTTTTGAGCATATTTGCAGGGGCAAGATCTTCAATTCCGATGATGTCGTGGCTTTTGACAATATCTGTTGAGATCTTGTGCAAATGGTCTCTTCTTGTGTTTGCTATTCTTTCGTGGATTTTGGCAACCTTGACCCTCTGCTTGTGCCAATTCTTGCTTCTTGATTTTCGTCTCGAAAGAATGCGCTGCTCCTTGGCCAGTTTTTCTTCAAGAGTTCTGAAACATTTCGGATTCTTGTAGATTGCGCCGTTGGAAATAGTGGCAAAATCCTTGAGGCCAAGGTCTATGCCGCATGAAGCACCTGTTTTGGGCAAAGTTTCAATATTGCTTTCGGCAAGTATTGAGATGAAGTATTTGCCGGTAGGATTCCTTCGAATGGTGGCACTTACTATTCTGCCGGCAACTTCGCGGGATGCGGCAAAGCGGACAAGCCCCAGTTTGGGGAGTTTGATTCGGTTGTCAACAGCAGCAATGTTGTTGTTGACGAATTTGCTTGTATAGGACTGAGCTCTATTTTTCTTGGACTTGAAACGAGGTTTTTCGTTTTGCCCTTTGAAAAACCGCTTGTATCCATCGGCAAGATTTCTTACGGATGACTGAAGCGCTGTGGAGTCTACTTCCTTAAGCCATGGAAATTGTCTTTTTAAACCGGGCAATTCTGAAGAACAAGCGCTATAGGACAAACCCTTGCCGGTTTCTTTGTATGATTTGTTCCAATCGTTTAAAGACTTGTTGAAGGCAAAGCGGCTGCACCCGATTGTTTTGGCAATTAAGATCTGCTGGGCTTTATTTGGATATATTCTGAATTTATATGCTTTATGTTTCAACAATACAATCACCTCGATATATCCATATTATACCATGATTAGGTGAATATGTCGAACACACGTTCTTTTAGACAATTCATCCCCCACCTACGTTTTATTTAGAGGTGGGAGTGTTCTTGCTGATATTTCAATAAAACATAAACGGAGGAGAAAACGATGAGAGAAATGCCAAACTGCCCGAAATGCAATTCGGAATACACTTACAAGGACGGGGTTCTTTTTGTGTGCCCGGAATGCGGACACGAATGGAGCGAGGAACTTGACGAAAAAAATTCAGAGGACAAGAAAGTCGTCAGGGATGTCAACGGAAACATACTCAGCGACGGCGACACCGTAACGGTAATAAAGGATTTGAAGGTCAAGGGGAGTTCTTCGAGCCTCAAGATGGGAACGAAGGTCAAGAATATACGCCTTGTAGAGGACGCCGACGGGGGCCACGACATCGACTGCAAGATTCCCGGCTTCGGTGGCATGTATCTCAAGTCCCAATATGTAAAGAAGCTGTAGAGCAAGCAGAAAGAAATGTTTGAAACGCAAAGCAAGAGCCGGGCCATTAAGCCCGGCTCTTCTCTTTACTTAAAATCAAGTCCCTGCGGTTTTCTTAGCCTTTGGTGCTTGTAGATGGGAACCTGGTACTTTTCGCCCAAAGCCCTTGCCAAATCCTTGTAGCAGCCCTTCATCTTGTCATGGAAGGCTATGGCTTCAATTCCTTCGTCAATGGCATCTATGCATTTTACGGCTCTCTCGAGCCCGGATTCATTGTCGTATTCCCCGGAAACCAGCCACTGGTTGGCGATTATATGCGTTATACCGAAGGCTTCGCCTTCCCAGTCAGTGAAAACGGCGTTTCTGAAATTGGGGTCGAAATGGACTCCGCCCATGCATAGAAGATTGTGAACCTTTTTGCCGTCGTCTTTGAAAATGCTTGTCAAGGATCGGGCCAGAGCCCGGCAGGCGTCAAGGTCGTTCCAGCTTTTCAGGTCGCTGCCCACTTCTATGTCCATCATTGCCACAGGATATTCGAGAAGCAGCGAAGGACTGTTTCCTTCTCCGTATGCGCCAGACCAATGGGTCGCCTCGGTGGCGACATGATATTCCTCGAGGCCCAATTCCTGCCTGTTGCGGTCCATTGCCAGCATGAGGTTTCTCATATATCTTGGCTTTGCGGGTCCGTAAACGCCGGAATTGACGTCTCCCAGAGAATGGACGGTAAGCACATTGTCCGG
>CAZAFW010000028.1:0-21485 GCA_964484935.1 uncultured Peptostreptococcaceae bacterium | reverse complement strand
TGAAAAAGCACCTAAAATTATTAGGATTCAATTTATGTCAATTGAGTGGGAATAGAAAAAACAAACCCTGAAAGCCTTGTAAATACAGGGCTTTCGGGGTTTGTTTTTTAAAAAAAGGCTTTTGTGCTGTTCATTTTGATTATACGGTATATAAATTCTGTGATATGGAGGGTATAATAGACTTGTAATTCAAAAAAAATAGGAGATTTTTATGAAAAAGATGGTATGCATGGTTTTGGTTTTAATGATAATGAGTACAACCTCGTATTCTTATGGGGCCTATTATGATTATGGTGTTGAGGTATCTGTAAGGATAAACGATTCTTATCTTTATTCGGACACGCCCCACATATTGGCTGGCGACACGGTGTTTGTTGTCGGCCGGTATCTTATAGAGGCCCTTGGAGGAACAATAGAGTGGTTTGGAGAAACGGGCACGGTCAGGATGACACTAGGCGATAAAAGCATGGAGATTGCCATAGGGAGCATCGACGCCAAAGTCGACGGTGCCGGGCTTGAGCTGTACAAAGCCCCGTTTATCAAGGATGGGAGGACTATGATCCCATTAAGGTTTGTATCCGAAAATTTTGGCTGCCAAGTATCTTGGAATCAAAGCACATATACCGTAGATATCGTAAATTCAAGGGCTGAAATACCGGAAAAGTATACTTATGAAAGAAACTACACAGATGAAGACCTGTATCTGCTCGCAAAGATCGTAACGGTAGAGTCGGGCGACTATTCCCTGGATATGGCCCTGGCCATTGCCAATACAATACTAAACCGTGTTGAAGACGAAAGGTTTCCCGATACAATTGAAGGCGTGATTTATCAAGTGGACGGGCATGTTCAGTTTCCGCCTGCGCATAAGGAAACCTTTGAAAATCTTGAGCCAAAGCATACCAGCATAGCTGCGGCAAAAAAGGCTCTTGAGGGAGTCAATAATATTGGTGACAGTTTATTTTTCAACAACAATCCATTTGTATCAAAATCCGAGGATTTGATTCGTATTATCGATGGAGAATATTTTTATCGTTAATAATCACTGGTTGGCACTTGTTGATTTTTGACGAAGTTCAAGAAGTTCCAAAGGCATTGACGGCCTCAAAGTGCTTCAATGAAGATGCTCCGGAGTATCAAATCATATGCGCGGGATATTTACCTGGAGTGGAACTGCACAAGAGAACTTCATTTCCTGTTGGCAAGATTGAATTTATGAAAATGTAAAAATGCGACGATAATTATCGTCGCATTTTGTATGTTCGAATTTGACAAAGAGTCTATTTTTTTGGTTGGGGCATGAAGGGAATTATGTTTTTTGCCAGGTTTTCCATGGGCATTGTTTGCAGCCATACTTTTCCCGGTCCTTTCATTATGGCAAGGAAAAGACCTTCGCCGCCGAAGAGGACATTCTTGAACCCTTTAAGCATTTGTATGTCGTAGGAAACGCTCGGCTCGAACATGGCCACGTGGCCCGTGTCGACCTTAAGTATTTCCCCGGGCTTAAGATCATAGGACATGAGGCTTCCGTCGAATTCCATAAAGGCAGTCCCGGGGCCTGTTATCTTTTGCAGTATGAAACCCTCTCCTCCGAACAAGCCGGTTCCCAGCTTCTTGCGGAAGTGCATTTCAAGCTTAACGGCTTTTTCCGCGCATAGGAAGGACTTCTTCTGGCAAATTATGCTTTGTCCCGAGCCAAGCTCGAATGGGTGGATTTCCCCGGGGAAAGATGACGGGAATGCAATCATGGCCGAATCTGTTTCGGATGTATAGGTGGTCATGAACAGGGATTCGCCTGAAAGCTTGCGGGCCAGTCCGCCGAACAGACCGCCCTCCATGTTGGTGCTCATGTCGATTCCATCAGTCATCCAGCCCATTCCGCCGGATTCCGTGAAGACCGAGTCTCCCCTGTCAAGCTTCATGACAAGTACCGGGAGTTCCCCGCCCTTGAGTTCATAATTCATTTGATTTCCTCCTTTTTTTATGTGTTTGCGTGCTTTCCTTGCAAGTCTGTTTCCTGATTATTGTACCATATTTCATGAAAAGGAATAATGGATGAAAACCATATGGAAAATAACAGAAGGGTCCATAAGCATTAACAGCAGTAAATATTATTCGACCGGTATTCTTTTGTCGCAAATACATAGGCAAGGCATTTTATTCTCGCAGGCATAGAACTGCAGGGTTTTCTAAAGGCGTATTGAGTGTTATGATTGAAAAAAGAATATATTAGAGGGGACGATGACTTTGAAATACGAACTTTTAATTTTCGACGCTGACGGAACGCTTTTTGATTTCGAGAGATCTGAGGAGTATGCCTTTTTCAAGACGGCTGAGGATGCCGGCAGAAAGTTTTCCATGCAAGATTACGAGGTTTATACAAGGGTCAACAAGGCCATATGGCAGGAGATGGAGCTTGGGCTCATAGACCAGAATACGCTCAAGGCGGAGAGGTTCAGGCGTTTTTTCGACAAGCTTAAAATCAATGAGGATGAAGATAAATTCGCCAAAGGATATCTCTACAATCTTTCTACTGCGGGTTTTTTAATAGATGGAGCGGATGATTTGCTTGAAAGACTGAAGGGGCGTTTCAGAATGGTCCTGCTTACAAACGGCCTCACTTCGGTCCAGGAGAGGCGGCTCGGGACATCTCCCATAAGACCCTATTTCGAGGAACTTGTCATTTCGGAAAGCGTTGGAGTTTCAAAGCCCGATCCCGGGATTTTTGAGCACACTTTTGAAAAAATTGGATGCGCAGACAAGGAAAAGACTCTAATGATTGGAGACAGCCTCACATCCGACATTCTGGGAGGGCTCAATTACGGGCTCGACACATGCTGGTACAATGCAGGGAAGAAAACAAACGAAAAAAATATCTTTCCAAAGTACGAAGTGCATGATTACGGGCAGCTTTTGGGCATATTGATATAGGCATAAAAAGCTAAAACCCCTAATTCAAAATACGTGTATTCTTCAAAAGAGGCAGGGGGAATCTTCGCTGAGAATTGATCGGCTGGGAAATTGTGGAAAGACCTAAAATGAAAATTTCAGCACAGCAAAATAGAAATCGAAAATAAATATCATGGCGATATCTGTTGATAGTCAAATGTGATTTTATAACTGATTTGTTAAATGCTGAAATCAATTAAAGAATGAGGGAGGAGCATAATGAGATACGATTTTGATGAAATCATCGACCGCAGAGGCACAAACGCAATGAACACGGACGGATTTCGGGACTATATATTCAACGCCCCGGAGACAATGGAGTTTCCATATGCCGACGACGAGTTCATACGCATGTGGGTTGCCGACATGGAATTTGCCACGCCAAAGGTTATAATCGATGCGGTCAAGGAAAGGCTGGACAGGCGTATTTTTGGCTACACCCAAATATTTGACAAGAATTATTACAAGGTCTTTTCGGAATGGACTAAAAAAATGTACGGCTGGACTTTTCCAAAAGAGCATCTGGTCACTTCGCCCGGAGTTATTCCGGCTCTCTACGAACTTGTCGGGCATCTTTGCAAGCCAGACGAAAAGGTGCTTATTTTCACTCCGTCTTATGCCTTTTTCAAGCATGCCGCGGACTACAACAATGTGGAACTTGTCACATCGGACTTGAAAAACGACAACGGAGTGTACAAGATGGATTTTGACGACTTCGAGGCAAAGGCCCAGGACCCGAAAACTGTGCTTTGCATATTTTGCAACCCCCACAATCCAACGGGAAGGGTATGGACAGAGGACGAACTTAGGCGCGTGGGAGACATATGCCTGAAAAACAACCTGTGGGTGATATCGGACGAAATACATTGCGATTTGCTGAGGTCGGACAAAAAGCACATTCCGCTTTCAAAGATTTTTCCCGATTCGGACAGAATAATCACTGCAATGGCACCTAGCAAAACTTTTAATATGGCCGGACTGATGCTCTCTAACATAATCATTCCAAACGAGACCCTCCGAAAGACCTGGCTGGACCGCCACTATCCCTTTGAGAATCCGCTCAGCATTGCGGCGACCCAGGCGGCATACGAACACGGCAGTGAATGGCTCGGCGAACTCAAGATGTATCTGGATGGAAACTTTGAATTCGCAAAGCGCTTTCTTGATGAAAACTTGCCCGAAACCAAGTTTGTAATTTCCGAAGCAACATATTTGGCTTGGGTCAACATAGATCCTTATCTTCCGAATGAAGAAAATTTGTCTCTTTTCTTCGCGAACAATGCCGGAGTCCTTCTGGAGGGGGGGAATATGTTCGTCGGAAACTCCGACGGATACATCAGGCTCAATCTGGCTTGTCCCCGTTCCGTTTTGAAAGAGGGACTAAAGAGAATAAAAGAGGCTGTTTTGAAATAAACCTTGCCGCGTCCGGGTTGCATAGAAACGAAAAATATTCTTTAGTGCATTATTTTGGAATACTTTTGGGTATATCAGGAATAGATTTTGATTAAGGGAGGTGTATCTCGTGGCCGTAAAGAAGAAGCTGTACAAGGATACGGAAAACGAAAAACTTGGAGGCGTGTGCGCTGGCTTGGCGGACTATTTCGCGATTGACCCGACCCTTGTAAGGCTTGTCTGGGTTGTTTTTTCATTGTTCTACGGAATTGGAGTGCTTATATACATCGCCGCATGGATTGTTTTTCCAGACAAAAAAGAAGTGGTGTGAAGGGTGTCTGAGCTCCCCGGATGAAGGGGTGCTCAAGGCGCTTTTTTTTAAGACGATTTATACGAATTATAATTGGAAATCAGGGTAAAAAAATTCGTAATAGCTATTGAATCAAAGGGAGTCCTTTGTTATTATTATGTTGGGTTTCACTTGTATATTCTGATGATATGGTTCAGAAGTCTCTACCGGGCTGCCGTAAATTGCCCGACTAGAAGTGAAGAATGCAGTCATGACTCAGACTGGTTTTTCACTACGCGTGTGAAACCGGTTCTGGGTCTTGTTTTTTTAAAGGTGCTACTCATTATTGGATAGCCCGCAGCGTTAAAATGGGCTATCCTTCTTTTTATTTAATTCAAGTCAAAGAGCTTCTGGATTTTAAGCGGTGAAAATAACCGGAAAACAATGGATAAAGGTGGTTATATGAAAAACACGGTCAGAAGAATTTTTGTGGAAAAGAAAAAAGGCTTTGATGTGGATGCTATGCATCTTGCTTCGGATTTAAAAAGAAGCCTGGATTTGAAAAATTTGCAGGGCGTAAGGATAATAAACAGATACGACGTTTCGGGAATGGACAAGGACGCCTTCGATCAATCCGCTTCTACAATTTTTTCGGAGCCGAATGTGGACAAGGTTCACTTGGAGACGATTGAAACCGGCGGGGACGAAAATTATTTTGCAGTAGAGTATTTGCCCGGCCAATACGACCAAAGGGCGGATTCGGCGGCGCAATGCGTGCAGATTCTTACGCGCAAGGAAAAGCCCGCAGTGTCAGCCGCCAAGGTTTACATACTGGAAGGCGCATTGAGTGATGAGGATGTAAAGGCTGTAAAAAAGTATCTTATCAATCCGGTCGATTCAAGGGAGGCGTCGCTTGAAAAGCCTGAGAGCCTTGAAATGGAAACAATCGATCCGGAAGAGGTTGCAGAGGTTACCCGTTTCACAGAATTCGACCAAGACGAAATGAAGGATTTCATGAACAGCGTAGGCTTCGCAATGAGCTACGAGGATCTTCTTTTTTGTCAAAAATATTTCAGGGACGAGGAAAAAAGGAATCCGACAATAACCGAGCTCAGGGTAATAGATACCTACTGGTCCGATCACTGCAGGCATACCACTTTTGCCACAGAAATCGTTTCGGTGGAAATTGAGGATGAAAAGTTGGGAAGGCCTGTCGCAGACGCATTCGAGGCATACGAGAAGGCAAGAGACGAAGTTTATGGAGACAGCAAGAAAGACCGATGCCTCATGGACATAGCTACTATGGGTATGCGTCTAATGAAAAAGAAGGGACTTCTTGAAGATCTTGAGGAAACCGAAGAAATAAACGCTTGCTCAATAAAAGCAGAGATAGAAGTGGATGGAAAACCGGAGGAATGGCTCGTTATGTTCAAGAACGAGACCCACAACCATCCTACCGAAATCGAGCCTTTCGGAGGAGCAGCAACATGTTTGGGCGGAGCAATAAGGGATCCCCTCTCGGGTAGAAGCTACGTATACCAGGCCATGAGGGTAACTGGCAGCGGAGACCCGAGGACTCCTCTTTCTGAAACGCTTGCGGGTAAATTGCCGCAAAGGAAGATAACTTCCGAGGCGGCGGCCGGATACAGTTCCTACGGCAACCAGATAGGCCTTGCAACCGGCCAAGTTTCGGAGGTCTATAATCCAGGATACGTAGCCAAGCGCATGGAAGTGGGAGCGGTAATTGCGGGAGCCCCCAGGGCAAATGTGGTCAGGGAGACTGCCGACCCAGGGGACCTTATAGTTCTCGTTGGAGGAAAGACGGGCCGCGACGGATGCGGAGGGGCGACGGGCTCATCCAAGGAACATACCGAGGAATCTCTTCTCACTTGCGGGGCCGAGGTCCAGAAGGGAAATGCCCCGACAGAGAGAAAAATACAAAGGCTTTTCAGAAACGCCGAGCTTTCTCAAATGATAAAGAAATGCAACGACTTTGGAGCCGGAGGCGTTTCGGTTGCAATAGGAGAGCTTGCGCCCAGTCTGGACATAGACCTTGACGCTGTTCCCAAGAAGTACGAAGGACTTGACGGAACGGAGCTTGCAATTTCCGAATCGCAGGAACGCATGGCGGTTGTCATAGAAGCGGAAAACCTTGAAAAGTTCAAGGCATTTGCCGACGGGGAAAACCTGGAGGCCACACTGGTCGCCCGTGTCACCGATACAGGACGGCTCGTCATGAAATGGCGCGGCAAGAACATACTGGACATATCGAGAGCTTTTCTCGATACAAACGGAGTCAAGCAGACTACGGATGTAAGGGTGAAGGCTCCGCAGGAAAAAGAATATTTTGGCAAAATGCCGGACCACTTGTCGGGGCTTGAAGGAAAGAAGCTTTGGCTCGGAGCGCTTTCAGACCTCAACCAGGCATCCAAGAAAGGCCTGGCGGAGAGGTTCGACGCTTCGGTCGGAGCGGCCACTGTGCTTATGCCATACGGGGGGATTTACGCCATGACTCCGGCCCAGGGAATGGCGGCAAAGCTTCCTGTGCTTGACGGGGAAACAGGCGACTGCACATTCATGGCATACGGATTCGATCCGGCGCTTGCCTCTTGGAGCCCTTTCCACGGAGCATTCTACGCTGTGGTTAACTCGCTTGCAAAAATAACCGCAATGGGAGGAGACTCAAGCAAGGCAAGGCTTTCGCTTCAGGAGTACTTTGAAAAGCTTGGCACAAATCCCGAAAAGTGGGGCAAACCGTTTTCCGCCCTTCTTGGAGCATTCAAGGTTCAGCAGGAGATGGGAGTTCCCGCAATAGGCGGCAAGGATTCTATGAGCGGAACATTCAACGACCTAAATGTGCCGCCTTCCCTCATTTCTTTTGCAGTATCTGTAGGAAAGGCCCAAAACGCTATTTCTCCCGAATTTAAAAGAGCTGACAACCCAATTATAAGGGTGTTTGTGGAAAGGGATTCCCAAGTACTTGTTAATCTTGAAAGGCTGAAGCAGATGAACGCCAAGGTGTTTGAGCTCATAAAAGCGAAAAAGGTGCTTTCCGCATACGCACTTGACGGAGGGGGACTTGCCCCCGCCATAGCCAAAATGGCTTTCGGAAACAGGATAGGCTTTGAATTTCAAAGCCCCGAAAACAAGGAAGAATGGTTCATGCCTGATTTCGGTTCCATAATTCTTGAAATCGATGCCGAAAAATTTGACATAAAAGACTTTGAAGGCATGTCCTGGGAAATGCTTGGAAAGACGGTTGAGGACAAGCATATAGCAATAGGAGAAATGAAGCTTGCGCTCGAAGAGCTGCAAAAGAATTGGCTGGAGCCGCTTAGTGGAATTTTCCCGGTCAAGGAAGACCTGTCGGGAGAGCCCATGCAGATAGAGCACAAGAAGGCCTCTCCAAAGAAAACGCTCATAAGCCTACCCAAGCCAAGAATCCTTATACCGGTTTTCCCGGGAACAAACAGCGAGTACGACACCGCAAGGGCTTTCCAAAAAGCGGGAGGAAAAGCGGAGACCCTTGTGTTCCGCAATTTAAGCTCCGGGGCGGTAGAGGAATCCATCGAGGCAATGGTCAAATCCATCAAAGCTTCGCAGATAATAGCAGTTCCCGGCGGATTCAGCGCGGGAGACGAACCGGACGGTTCCGGCAAATTCATTGCCACCGTATTCAGAAATCCGGCAATAAAGGAAGCGGTCATGGACCTGATCAACAACCGGGACGGACTCATGCTTGGCATATGCAACGGATTCCAGGCCTTCATAAAAATTGGACTCGTGCCCTATGGAGAAATACGGGAAATGGATGAAAATGCCCCAACCCTCACATTCAACAAAATAAACCGCCATGTCGCAATGATGGCCAGAACAAAAATAAGCTCGAATCTCTCGCCTTGGTTCTCCAATGTGGATGTCGGCGATGTGCACCTTATTCCGCTTTCCCACGGTGAAGGCCGTTTCGTGGCAAGCGATGAGGAATTCGAGGCACTGGCAAGGGCGGGACAGGTTGCCGCACAATATGTGGACCTGGATGGAAAAGCGTCCTACGACGGCTACTTCAACCCCAACGGTTCGCTGCACGCAGTAGAGGCCATAACAAGCCCCGACGGAAGGATCCTTGGCAAAATGGGGCACTCGGAAAGAATGGGGACAAACGTCGCCAAGAACATTCCGGGAAACAAGGACCAGAAGATATTCGAGGCCGGAGTGGGGTATTTCAAGTAGGAAGCAGCAAGTGGAAAGTGGAAAGTGGAAAGAAAAAGCGTAAAGTACAGATATCAGATTTCAGATATCAGTAAGAGCAAAAGAGGGAAGAAAAAAGCAGCCTGCAGCTTGCAGTAAAGAACAGTGGAAAGAGCAGATATCAGTTGTCAGATGTCAGTAAGAGCAAAAGCAAAAGACAAGAGCAGTAGAAAGTGGAAAGATCAGATATCAGATGTCAGATATCAGATATCAGTAAATACAAAAGCAAAAGATAAAAGCTAAACAAGCGGGCGGTTTCCTGAAAGGGGAGCCGTTTTATTTTCGCATATTTCGAAAAAATGTGTATAATGAAAGGCATAGATTATAAAAGGAGCCTGACATGAAGAATGTTTTTAAGTATATTTTGCTGGTTGCTGCGATTTCAATTATTTTGCTTGTTCCGGTTTCGGCTGAAGAGGTCGATGAAAACCTTGAAATAGACACTTCGATTAGAATCGGTGTCGACAGCCACATGCCTCCATATTCCTACATCAATGACAATGGAATACTAAAGGGATTCTACATTGACCTGATACATGCCATTGCCATTGAAAGAGGAATCGATATTGAAATCAGGCCAATGCCTATTTATGATGCCCGCAAGGAGCTTGCAAATTCAAAACTGGACCTGATTATCGGGGCTGACCATGGGGTCGTTGATGACAATTATGTGTTCTCCGATGTAATAATAGAAAGTACTGAAGTCATATTCGTTAGGATGGACAATAAGTATATTATTGAGCCGGAAGATTTGAAACTGGCTAATGTGACTATCCAAAAGGGGAGTATAAACACGCGATATCTTAGATTTATCGATATGGATCACATTGACTATGTGGACAACCAGCAACAGGGGATATTGCAGATAATGAATGGCAATACAGGGGCTTTTATAGGCGACAAACTGACCGGGCTCTATACGATACAGAAATGGAAACAGGATGATTTCATCAAGGTGATTGGTGGAGACATTAAAGGAACGGGATACTATTTTGTTTCAAAAGATAAAAAAAACAAACATATTAAGATAATGAACGAGGGGATGAGGGAAATAACCCTGGATGGTTCGTATGACAAGATATACAAGAAATGGTTTGGAGAAACCGTAAGTGCCGATTTTCAATTTAACGAAAGACTTTTTGCCGCATTGAAAATAGGACTGCTTGTCTTGTCGTTTGCATTTCTTCTGATAATTTACTGGAACTACCAGCTAAAGAAGCAGGTGGAAAAGAGGACTCAGGAAATAAGCAAAAAAAGTATGGAACTTGAGAACAGCAATAAATTCAGAAAAGATGTGCTGGACAATGTTCTGGCAGGAATCATTGCATTGGACACAGACGGACGCATAACCCTTCTTAACAGGAGAATGAAATATGTGCTCGGAGGGATTGGAGAGGCCAAAATTGGCCAAAAGATTCAAGATACTGTAATTTCAGGCATTTTCACGTCCAATGATTTTGATAGGGTCTTCTTAGAGGGAATGAGCTTTAGAGACAAGGAACTTGAGATTGAGGTAAAGGACAGGAAAATAACTTTTCTTTACCACATATATCCGCTTGTTGAAAGTGACGGAGAAATAAAGGGCTCCATAATAAGCATAAGGGACATCTCCGCCGACAAGGAATTATCGGGCGAGCTGAAAAGGCAGGACAGGCTCAATTCCTTAGGGCTTATGGCTGCGGGGTTTGCCCATGAAATAAGAAATCCACTGACTACTATAAAGACTTTTACTGACATAATGCCGAGAAGAATTGAAGAGGACCGGTTCAAGGAAAAATTTCTAGAAATCGTGCCCAAGGAAATCAACAGGCTGAACAATATGATTCAGGAGATTCTGGATTTTTCGAGGATAAAAGTGCCAAAAGTGGGCGGAATCAGACTATGTAAACTTGTTGATGAAAGCAGTCAATTGCTTGAGAATGCAATTTCGGGAAAGGAAATAGAAATCTTCAATGAAGTTCCTGCTGAGCTTGCAGCATACGGGGACGAGGAAAGGATCAAGCAGGTTTTGATAAATCTTATGATGAACAGCATCGAAGCAATAAAGAAAAAAGGAACCATAATAATAAATGGGGAGATTGACTCAGAAATGGCAGTAGTGCGCATTTCGGACGATGGTTTGGGGATGAGTGAAGAAATCATGGAGCATGTTTTTGATCCCTTCTACTCCGCAAAGGCCAAAGGAACCGGGCTCGGGCTGTTCGTAAGCTACCAAATCGTCAAGGAATGCAATGGGGACATACATTTCGAAAGTGAGTATGGAAAAGGCACTGTCGCTGTCTTGTCGTTGCCTATGCAGATAATGAAAGGGAGGCGCTATGAATAGGATAATTATACTTGATGACGAATTGAATTTATGTACTTCCCTCGAATTTCTTCTAGAGGAGAAATATGAAGTTGTTTCTTTTCAGGAACCCGAAAAGGCTCTCGACTACATCAAAAGGGAAGACGCAGATATAATGCTTTTGGATCTCAGGATAGGGGATGTCAACGGAATAGACGTTCTTGGAGATGTAAAGAGCATTGACCCCGATATGACGGTGATCATGATGACAGCCTACGGAAGCATTGAATCGTCTGTTAACGCAATGAAGGCCGGTGCCTTCTATTACATCACAAAGCCGGTGGATTCAGTGGAGCTTGAGATACTGATAGAGAAAGCCTTAAGCTACAACTCGCTCAGCAAAGAAGTGGACAGGCTGAGCAAGCAGCTTGATGAACAGTACGGGGTAAATGGTATAGTCGGCAGGTCAACGGCGATGATGAATGTTTTCGAGATTATTGACAAGGTGAAAGACATTGATTCAAATGTGCTGATTTTGGGAGAAAGCGGCACAGGGAAAGAGCTGGCTGCAAAAGCCATCCATTTTCAGGGAGCCAGAAGAAAAAAGAGATTTGAGGCCATAAATTGTTCTGCCATACCGGATACGCTTTTGGAGAGCGAGTTGTTCGGTTTTGAAAAAGGAGCTTTTTCTGGAGCGGCAAGAAGCAAAAAGGGCAAATTTCCCCTAGCCGACGGAGGAACTGTTTTTCTGGACGAAATAGGGGACATGGACATAAAAATGCAGGCAAAGCTTCTCAGGGTGCTTCAGGAAAGGGAAATCACTCCACTGGGAGCCGAAAACAGCGAGAAGGTGGATGTAAGGGTTATTGCGGCGACGAATTGCGATCTTGAGCAGAAGATTGCCGATGGAACTTTCAGACGTGACCTTTATTACAGGCTAAACGTCATTAAAATCGAAATGCCCTCTCTAAGGGAAAGAAAGACAGACATACCCCTTCTTGTGGATTTCTTCATAGAAAGATTGAACGGTAAATTCAAAAAAAACATATCGGGAATAGAGCCGGAGGCTTTAGCTTATCTGGAGAATCACGATTTTAAAGGTAACATAAGGGAACTTGAAAACATGATAGAAAGGGCTATGGTTTTGACAAACAGGGAAAGGCTTTCCACAAGCGATTTCAGCAAAGATGTTGTCGACTCCATTGAGCATCCGGAAAAGACTTCATATTTTTCAGGCGAGGACCTCAAGACCGTGGAAAGGAAGATTATTGCGGAGGCGATTGAATACTTTGAAGGAAGCAGAAGAAAAACCGCCGAAGCTTTGGGAATAACCGAAAGAACTCTCAGAAACAAACTAAAGGCTTATAGCCTGGACAGGTGAGGAAAAAACTTCCGGAAACTTTTCATACAAGCGGAAAAAAGTTCCGGTGTAATCGATTAAACATAAGGTGGAAAATGAGGCAAGGATTCTATTTCGAAAAAATAAGAATCCTTGCTTTTCATTGCAATTGCTGTAAATTTTACGGATTAACAAATGGCTTTTTCAGAATTCGGATTTTATGGCATGGTATTTGCAAAATGATATAAGCGAAAATAAATCATAAGAGGAGTGAATGAATTGAAAATGAAAAAGATTGGACTAATCGTTTTGTCAATTGTTATGGTTGCATCGGTTTTTACTGGATGCGGAACAAAAGAGAATGAAGAGGCATCTGCGGAGCCTGTCAAAGAAATTGTAAGGATTTCTCTTGCAACAGGCGGAACAGGCGGAACTTATTACCCTGTGGGATCAGGAATCGCGTCTCTTCTCACAAAGAATGTTGAAGGACTCGAAGTCACTGCAGAATCGACAGGCGCATCGGTAGCAAACCTGAAGATGATTGCCGACGGGCAAGTTGAAATGATTTTGGCGGCATCAAACACATCTCTTGGAGGGTACACGGGTGCCGAGCCTTTTGATGCTCCGATCGACAACATAAGAGGAATAACTGCCCTTTACCCCGAGACTTTCCAGTTTGTAGTTTTGGATGCTTCTGGTTTAAAAACAATCGATGAGCTAAAGGGCAAGCGAGTAGCAGTGGGAGCTCCTGGAAGCGGAACGGAGAGAACCGCAAAGATGGTGCTTGAAGCTCACGGTATAACCTATGACGACATCGACGCCCAATTCCTGGGATTCGGAGAAGCAATCACGGCTCTTAAGGACAGACTCATCGATTGCGCGATAGTAGGTTCCGGAATACCGACATCTTCAGTTGTCGATGCATCCGCGACACTGGACATCAACCTTCTTACCGTAAACAAAGAAAAAACAGACAAGCTGATGAGTGATGCAATCTACTTCAGATACGAAACAATTCCTGAAGGAACATACAATGGAGTAGATCATGATACCTTGACGGTAGCTTCTCCGGCTCTTATGGTCGCAAGCGAAGAGATGGACGAAGAACTCGCATATCAGATAACAAAGACTCTCTATGAAAACATTGAAGACCTCGAAGCGGTGCATGCACAGGGAAAGAACATCAAACTAGAGAATGCCAACAGTGCGATGTCGATTCCGCTCCATCAAGGAGCTGAAAGATACTATAAAGAAATGGGAGTAATCGAGTAGCATATAGACTAAAATCCAAGAATCATGCAGGGCCGCAATGGCGGTCCTGCATGATAAATTAATATGAAATGAACTATTTTTGAATCGAGGTGACGGCGTGAAAAGAAATTTTATAATAGCAATCTGCGTTTTCATGGTTCTCATCGGAGCTCTGATTCCGGTCAATGTGCTTGAAGTTAGCAATTTTAATGATGACGAAGTCATGCTAAAGAAACGTGTTGAACCCGGCTTCACATTCACAACGCTGATAACCCATTCCGTCCACCTTACACCGGTTTACGAATATTACAAAATAGATTCCGATGGAAATATCATTTTGACAGGCACAAAATTTGTTGATCTCGGTTGGGGCGTTCCTTCAACTTACGATTACGAAACAATATTTGACGACAATATGCTCGAGCTGAGAGACATGGACATAGCAATTGATTGGCTGCCTTTCAGGGTGTCCGTGATCAACAACTCGAAATTAATTTTAAACGGCGAACGTACTATTGAACTGAACGACTATTTTGACAACAATGAAAGAATGGACATAAGCGTTGAAAGAATGTCCAAATTAAAATATTGGATTAGAGGTGAAACAGATGATTTTCAATAAAAAAAAGACGGATGAAGAGAAAAAGAAAAACAAGTTGAAAAAAAAGATTGAAGAGCAAATGGACAAAAAACGCGAACTTTCCGGATACGCACTTAAGATTTCCGCATTCATAGCTATCGTAATGTCACTTTATCATCTGTATTCTTCGGGAATTAAGATGCTCCCGCAGATGCAGCACAAGGCTATCCATTTGGCGCTTGCCCTTGCACTTACTTTCATGCTTTATCCGGCAACGAAAAAGCATAAGGACAAGATGCCTTTTTACGATTGGGTTTGTGCAGGTTTAAGTTTGTATATTGGGTATTATTTGGTTTCAAATTATATGGAACTGGTTTACAGGTTGGGAGCTCCTGAAAGAATGGATATAATTTTGGGCGCGATACTTATATTTCTAATATTCGAGGCTACCAGAAGGACTATGGGATGGCCTTTGGTAATAGTCGGGCTAACTGCACTGGCATATGCGTTTTACGGACATCTCATACCGGGACAGCTTGGACACAGGCAGTTTACGTTATCGAGAGTAGTGGAGCATATGTTCATGACAGGTGAAGGAATATACGGAGTTGCCATATACGTAACGGCATCATTTGTCTTCATTTTTATACTTATGGGGTCGTTTCTTGGCGAAACGGGAGGAGCCCAAGCATTTATAGACCTGGCCTTCTCAGCTACTGGCAAATATCGTGGAGGACCCGCTAAGGCTGCAGTAATAGGCAGCGGACTTATGGGCACGATTTCAGGAAGCTCCTTCGCCAACGTCGCGGGAACAGGAACGTTTACCATACCGCTCATGAAAAGCGTCGGATATGAACCCGAATTTGCAGGGGGAGTAGAAGCGGCCGCTTCTTCAGGAGGGCAGATAATGCCTCCGATAATGGGAGCTGCGGCCTTTATAATGGCGGAAATGACCGGTGTTCCATATTCCAAACTCATACTTTACGCAATGATTCCTGCCACTTTGTATTATGTTTCGGTCTTTCTAATGGTCGACCTCAGGGCGGCAAAATTGGGACTTAAAGGCATGGAAAGGAAAGATTTGCCAAAGGCGAGAGAGGTTCTCAAGAGAGGCGGATTCCTGCTCCTTGCACCGCTTAGTATATTCTACATGCTGCTCACGGGATATTCTCCAATAAAGGCGTCCTTTACGGCGGTAATGATTGTAATAATAGCAAGCTTTTTAAAAAAAGAAACCAGACTTTCACTCAAGGGATTCATGATAGCGCTTGAAAAAGGAGCTAAGGCGTCCCTTAGCGTAATAGCAGCCTGCGCTGTTGCTGGAATCATAGTTGGAACGGTTACTTTAACAGGACTGGGACTCAAGTTTTCAGACTTGATAGTCACACTTTCCCATGGAAACTTGTATGCTGCACTCTTCCTTACCATGCTTGCATCGATAATCATGGGAATGGGAATGCCTACCACGGCGCTTTATATAATTCTCGGTTCGATGGTTGCGCCATCTTTGGTCAAGCTTAATGTTCCTATAGTTGCGGCCCATTTGTTCATATTCTATTACGGCTGCATGGCTTCGGTGACTCCGCCTGTTGCGCTAAGTTCATACCTCGCTGCGGCTATAGCCAAAGGAAATGCAGTCAAAACAGCTTTGAACGGATTGAAACTGGCATCGGCGGCATTCATACTTCCGTTCATCTTTGCTCTTTCGCCTGAACTGTTGATGCTGAATTCGACTGTGATGAAGACTGTTGTGGTTGTTTTGACATCATTGGCGGGCATATACGCGTTGGCTGCCTCGCTTGAAAACTATGCGCTTGGCTATTTGAATACATATGAGAGAATCCCAATGTTTGCAGCTGCTCTTTTGCTGCTTGTGCCAAGCACAATAACAGATATTGCGGGAATCGCAATATTGACTCTTATAGTTGTCAAGCAATACATCACAATAAAAAAAGGAAAACAGCTTGCAATGGGTACTGAAAAAATCTCATAGGAGATTCGTTATGAAAATAAAATCAATTGAAGCAACAGCAATGGAAATTCCTCTTAAAAAACCGTATCATTTGTCGGATTTTAACGGAATCCAAAGAACCACTACTCCCATAATAGTCAAAATAACGACTGAAGGCGGCATAGAAGGGTATGGGGAGTGCGATCCCCAACCCCTCTTCACCGGCGAGAGCGCAGGAAGCGTCCTGAGCATGATTGAGACATACTACGCTCCAAACCTGATTGGCAAGGATCCTTCGGACCTGCCTGAAATCAACAGAATCATGGACGCACTTGTCAACGGGATGCCTCTTTCCAAGGCGCCAATCGACATAGCTTGCTATGACATTTGGGGCAAAGCCTTGGATATTCCGGCTTACAGTTTGCTGGGAGGGGCCATGAGGAAAGAAATCGAAATAATGGGAGCTGTAGGAAGGGACACTGTAGAGAATAATCTTATCGATATAGAAGAAATGATACACAAAGGGTATTCATCCGTAATGGTAAAAGTCGGCTCTAAAACTGTCGAGGAAGACATAGGGCGTGTTTGCTCAATTAATCAGGCATTGAAAGGCAAATTCAGACTGATACCTGATGCCAACCAAGGCTGGACCGTAGGAGAGGCGCTTGCCTTTGCCAGGGGAGTCAAGGACTGCAACATAGCATATTTTGAGCAGCCTGTCGCTTCATGGGACGTGGAGGGACTGAAAAGGATAAAGAACGAAACAAGCCTTTCCGTTTCTGCAGATGAGTCGCTTTTTTCGATTCCGGATGCAAGAAGGCTTATTGAAAGCGGTGCAGTCGACGCTTTTTCAATTAAGGTGAACAAGCATGGGGGAATAACCAAAGCCAAAAAGATAATGGAGATGGCGGAGGGATTCGGTCTGCCGTGCCTCATGAATTCAATGCTTGAGGAAGGAATAGCTCAGGCGGCTAGCCTTCAGCTCGGAATGTCGGGAGGACTTCTTGTGGGAAGCGGCCATGCGTATTTCTCGCCATTGCGTCTGGCGGAGGACATAACCTCTTTCAGCGAACAAATAGACGGAGGCACAGTGAAGATATCGGGACGACCCGGATTGGGAATTGAAGTGTACGAGGATGTACTACGAAAATATGAGATTTCAAGGATATTGATTTCATAAACAAGAACTGAATTGGGAATGCATGGGGAATTCCGGGGTGAGTTTTGCCCTGTGAATACATAATAAGACAAAAATGGCAAATATAGAATGGAGTGAAAATCATGATTAAAGAAAATAAAATTGCGGTTTTGGGAGCTGGCAACGGCGGCATGGCCATGGCGGCATACCTTTCACTTATGGGTTATGAAGTGAATCTATACGATAAATTCGAGAAGACGATAGAAGGGATAGCAAAGCTCGGAGGAATAGAGCTTGATGGAGTTTCGCTAAAGGGTTTTGCAAAGATGAATGCGGTAACAACAGACTTGAAGAAAGCAATGAAAGGCTGCGAGATGCTCATGGTTGTGACGCCCGCTTTCGCGCACAGGGAACTTGCGGAGAACATGGCTCCATACCTTGAAGATGGACAGATAATCGTTCTGCATCCGGGAAGAACATGCGGAGCTTTAGAAGTCAGGCAAATGATAACAAAGATAAACTCAGGGGTGGATGTAACCGTTGCCGAGGCACAGACCCTCATATATGCGGCCCGCAGGCATGGTGAAAACTCAGCCACCATTCACGGAGTTAAAAACAAGGTTACTCTTGCGGCAATTCCGACAAGCCGTACTGGATTTGTGGTTGAAAAGATAAACAGATTTTACGAGGCTTTTGTCCCAGCCAAGAATATTTTAGAGACAAGCTTGCTCAATATAGGAGCCATTTTTCATCCCGGTCCTGCAATTTTTAACATAGCGAGAATTGAATGCAAGAGCGAGTACGAGCACTACCATGAGGGAATAACACCCTGCGTCGGAAGAATACTTGAAAAAGTAGACGGGGAAAGAGTAAATATAGCAAAGAAAATGAATATTGAAACCATATCCGCGAAGACATGGCTGGGGGAAGTCTACGGCGTTGAGCCTAAAGAGACCCTGCAGGAAATGATAAGAAACAACGAGGTTTACGCTGGTATAAGTGCGCCTAAGGATCCTGGAACGAGATATATATCCGAGGACATACCTATGAGCCTTACCCCTCTTGCGGAAATGGGCAGGATGGTCGGCGTAAAAACACCTTATATGAACATGCTCATTGACATAGCTTCAACCATGCATGGAAGGGACTATCGAGAAACTGGCAGAAATCTGAAATCGCTGGGAATAGACAATATGAGTTTTGAGCAATTGCTTGATGAAATCGCTTAGGGAGGAATCGAAATGGAAACAAAAATCGAGTTTAAATATTTGTCTCAGACAGACCTGCTGAAGGCAGGATGCCTGGATATGAAAATGGTTATGGATGCTGCCGGTAAAGGGCTGATGGCATTTGATGAGGGAAAGGTTCTCTTTCCTGAAAAGATAGTGCAGATTTTCAACCAGGAAACGCAGGAGAGAATCAATTGCCTACCTGCGACATTTTTGGAGAGGAAGATATGCGGAGCCAAATGGGTTTCCGTCTTTCCTCCCAACCCCTCCAAATACGGGGTTCAGAATTTGTCGGCAACAATAATTCTTTCAGAAATAGAGAAAGGTTTTCCTATAGCTGTAATGGACGGCACACTTTGCTCAAACATGCGTGTTGCGGCAATGGGGTCATTAGCCGCCAGTTATCTTGCAAGAAAGAACTCGGAAATCATCGGCTTCATCGGTGCTGGAGAACAGTCCAAAATGCATTTCATTGGAATGAAGACGGTATTCCCGGGTCTAAAGGTATGTAAAGTTTCTGCAAAGACGCATGGCGAAGAGCTCAGATTCATAGAAGAAATGAAAGCGATATTCCCAGATATGGAATATGTAAGCGCTGAAACGAATGGTAAAAATTCGATAGAAGGATCGGACATAATCGTCACCGGAACAAGCGCCCAAGCTCCACTTCTGAAAGCCGACTGGATAAAGAAGGGTGTTTTCTACAGCCACATTGGAGGTTGGGAGGACGAGTATGCGGTTGCTCTTGGCTGCGATAAAATCGTTTGCGACGACTGGGAGACTGTAAAGCACAGAACACAGACCCTAAGCCGCATGTATAAGGAAAATATATTGTCCGACGATGACATATATTGCAACCTTGTAGAACTGATTGCGGGAAGAAAAAAAGGAAGGGAAAACGAAACCGAAAACATATATTTCAATGCAGTTGGATTGTCTTATGTCGATATAGCCATAGCGGTGGCTATGTTCGACAGAGCATCCGAGAAGGGAATGGGCATAGAACTTCCTCTGCAAGAGAGTATGATTTTCGAAAACAAGGACATTTGCTCATTCATTAAAAGCTAACTCCTCTTTAAAATATAGAATTGCTAACTCTGAAGAGGCTCCCATTTGGGAGCCTCTTCAGATTGCATTTCCTCTTTGCTGATTAGGTACATAGATACGTTTATGCCGAACAAGTTTAGAATAGGATAAAAATGCCAGTTTAAAGTTCGCAATAATACGAACATTAATGCAAATATTTATATTTAAATTTCGTTAAACGTATTGACTTGAAAGTTAGCCTTTGCTAATATGAAAATGTAGTCCAATAGAATATTACGCTTGTATAATGTCGGGTATGAGGTCCGAGAGTTTCTACCAGACAGCCGAAAAAATGTCTGACTATGAGCGAAGCAAAAATATCGATTGAAACGGCTTCGCTTTGTGAGCCGTTTTTGTTTTTTTTGAAAGGATTGTTGGTATCAGTGAATATAGCGGAACAAATAAAATTGAGAGGGAGATTCTATGAAAATTGCAGTGGTAATGGGAAGCGATTCGGATTATGAAGTTGTTAAAAAAGGGCTTGATATTTTAAAGGATTTTGACGTTGAATACGAAGCCAGAGTCATTTCGGCCCACAGGACTCCGGATAGGGCATTGGAATTTGCCAGAGGAGCTGCTGGGAACGGTTTCGATGTAATTATCGGAGCTGCCGGAAAGGCGGCGCATCTGCCTGGAGTATTGGCGGCAATGACTGTGCTGCCTGTGATAGGCCTGCCGATAAAGTCGTCCACAATGGACGGGCTTGATTCGCTTTTGTCCATAGTTCAGATGCCAAAGGGAATTCCGGTGGCAACGGTGGCAATAAACGGAGCTGAGAATGCGGCTCTCTTGGCGGTTCAAATGCTTTCGATCAAGGATGAATCGTTGAGGGAAAAATTGAAGGAACACAGGATTGAAATGGCGGAGGAAGTCAAGCGCAAGGACAGCAGAATAATGGGACTCGAAAAATAGGAGGAAAAAATGAAAAAACTCGAAATGCTTTACGAAGGAAAGGCCAAGAAAGTGTTCAAGACTGATGACGCTGATAGATACATCGTTGAATACAAGGACGATGCGACTGCTTTCAATGGAGTGAAAAAAGGCACTATCACAGGCAAGGGAGTCATAAACAACAAGATGAGCGCAGTCCTTTTCGACATGCTCGAAAAGGAAGGCATACCGACCCACTTCGAGGGACTTTTAAGCGACGGAGAAATGCTTGTTAAGGCTGTAGAGATAGTTCCCCTTGAGGTTATAATGAGAAACATAGCAGCCGGATCCCTTGCAAAGAGGCTTGGACTTGAGGAAGGAACACCCATGAAGCGTCCGGTTCTGGAGTTCTGCTACAAGAATGACGAGCTTGGCGACCCCATCATAAATGAAGACCACATTCTTGCGGTGGAATTGGCCACAGAAGACCAACTTAAAACAATCAGGAAATACGCATATAAAATCAACGAGCTTTTGATGGATTTCTTCAAGGAAAGAAAAATCAGACTAGTTGATTTTAAAATTGAACTGGGAACCTACAAGGGCGAAATAATTTTGGCCGACGAGATTTCTCCCGACACATGCAGGCTTTGGGACTGGGAAACCGACAAGAAGCTTGACAAGGACCGTTTCAGAAGGAACCTTGGTGATGTCGAGGACGCATACGAAGAGATTCTTTCCAGGATAACAAGTGGAAAGTAGAAAGTAGAAAGAGTAAAGTACAGTGGAACGTAGAAAGTGGAAAGAGTAAAGTACAGTGGAACGTAGAAAGTGGAAAGTGGAAAGACAAAGCAAAGGTAGAAGACAAAACCTTAAAAG
>CAZAFW010000027.1:20954-22915 GCA_964484935.1 uncultured Peptostreptococcaceae bacterium | reverse complement strand
CTTCGACGCACACAGCGAAGTTATTTGGACAATGATAGACGGAAAAGTGGTTTATAAAAGAATAAAGATGCCAGGTGTCAGATAACAGATATCAGATAAAACGGATACAAAAGCGTTAAGACAAGGATAGAAAGCATTGGAAAGATGAAAAGATAAATGCCAGGTGTCAGATAACAGTTTACAGATAAAAGCCTTTGTTTTTTCTTTTGCATTTACTGAAAACTGATATCTGAAAACTGATATCTGCAATGGGGTGACTTTTTGAAGACATATATATCGAACAATTTAAAAGAGACTGAGGAATTGGGCAGACGCCTTGGCGCTTTGCTCTCTCCCGGGGACATGGTGTGCATGAACGGGGATCTTGGGGCAGGAAAGACTTTTTTTTCAAAGTCCGTCGCATCCGCTTTGGGAGTTGCGGAAGATGTCACTAGTCCGACATACAACATAATCAACGAATACGACGGAAAATCAAAGGTCTATCATTTCGATGTGTACAGAATTCTTGACATAGAGGAGATGTACGACATAGGATATGAGGAATATTTTTTCGGGGATGGGATCTGTTTGGTTGAATGGGCAGACAGAGTACGGGAACTTTTGCCGGATGAACACATCTGGATAGAGATTACCCGCTTGGATGAAAACAGCAGGAAGTTTGTTTTTTCGACATCGGGCAAACGCCATGAGGAGATTTTAAAGGAGTTGTTCTCATGAACTTATTATCTTTTGAAACATCGGGTATGGCAGCTTCGGTTGCCGTCATGAAGGAAAACAGAATTGTCGGCGAGATGACGGTAAGCACCAGGCTAAACCACTCGGAAAAGCTGATGCCAATGATAGATGAACTGCTTGAAGAGACCGAAACATCGATAAAGGACATAGACGCTTTGGCGGTAGGCGTGGGCCCGGGGTCTTTCACGGGGATAAGAATCGGCGTTTCAACTGCAAAGGGACTGGCTCATGCGCTTAACATACCCATTGCTGCGGTTTCGAGCCTGAAGGTTTTGGCATGCAACGGCATGTATTCCGACATGCTTGTCTGCCCTATAATGGATGCAAGGCGCAACCAGGTCTACAGCGGAATTTTCAGATGGGAAGGAACTGAGCTTGTAGAAGTGCTAAAGGAAGACACCTATGACTTAAAGGAGCTTCTTTTCGTGCTGAAAAACAAGGACTGCCCTGTACTTTTTATAGGTCAGGATGCAGACAGGTTCAAAGAGCAAATTGAGGAAGCCTTGTACGACAAGGGAATAATTGCAATGCCGCAGGCAAATTTTCCAAGGGCGGCATCGGTGGCGGGACTGGCCATAAAAAAAATAGAGGAAAATGAAATGGAAAACGCTTTCACGTTGAGACCGGTTTATTTGAGGCAGGCAGAGGCGGAGAGGCAGTACCAGGAACGAATGAGAAAGAAATGATGAAGCATGAAGCTTAATATTCGTAAAATGACAATTGAAGATTTGGACAGGGTAATGGAGATAGAAGAGGAAACATTTTCAGTTCCCTGGTCGCGCGATTCTTATGAATCGGAAATATCGACAAACATGCTTTCTGCATATTTTGTGGCGGAAGCCCAAGGCTGTATAATTGGCTATTGCGGTATGTGGTTTATTCTCGATGAGGCGCACATAACAAACATTGCTGTGCAAAAATCGTTTAGAGGCAAAGGAATCGGAGCAATGCTTGTCGGGTGCCTTTTGGAAGAGGCCTTGAAAAAAGGCATAAGAAACCTGACTCTCGAGGTTCGTGACAGCAATATAGCCGCAAGGAAATTGTATGAAAAAATGGGCTTTTCGGAAGAGGGCATAAGACCGGGATACTATCCGGACAACCATGAGGATGCCATAATAATGTGGAAGAGGGGAAAAGAACAGTAGAAAGTGGAAAGTAGAAAGTGGAAAGGAAAAGATAGATGTCAGATATCAGATATCAGGAAAAAAAGGGCAAAGAAACAGATT
>CAZAFW010000027.1:0-20854 GCA_964484935.1 uncultured Peptostreptococcaceae bacterium | reverse complement strand
GAAGAACAGATATCAGATGTCAGATATCAGGAAAAACAAGGGCAAAGAAACAGATTGAAGAACAGATATCAGATGTCAGATATCAGGAAAAACAAGGGCAAAGAAACAGATATAAATACAGTTATTAGCTTGCAGTTTGCAGCAAAAGATTAGGGACAAGTGCAAAAAAGGAAAGCAAATAATTGAAGTATAAATAAAAGATTAAGATGCATATTCGCAATTGCTATTTGGACAGGGGTGGTGGACTCGGTGAAAAAAAAGAGAGGCAAGAAATTCTGGGCTGTTGTGGGCATATTGATTCTAATACCATTTATCGGCTTTATTTTGAGCCAATCCGCCAAACAGAGGGTGGCGGGCATACCGCTTGTGGAAACATCGGTGATAGAAAGGGGAACCCTTTCATCAAACATATATACATCCGGAACAATAAGGGCCAAAAACAGCATTTCGGTATTATCGGACATATCGGGACGGATATCGGAAGTGAATTTCAAGGATGGAGACATTCTTTCGGAGGGGGATGTGGTTGCCTCGTTGGAGACGGATGAACTCTATTATGCTGTGAAAGAGGCGGAACTAAATCTGGACTTGACAAAAAGAAGGGAATCAGCCGAATTGGCTTCTGCAAAAAGAGCCTATGAAGAGGCGGAAGAGTCCTTCGAAAGGAATTCTGTTCTTTACAGCGAGGGAGCCGTAAGCAAGTCGCAATATGACGAGTCCAGAAGGCTTTTTCTTGATCTAAGGGACGAGGTTGAAAAGGTTGAAGAGGTATCGGGCAAGCAAATAGAGCTTGAAACGCTGCGTCTTGAAAAGCTTCGTGCAGACCTTGAAAAATCAAAGATAATTTCTCCGGCCGGAGGAACGATTACAAACATGCAAATGGAGGCGGGCGGATTCGTTACATTGAATCAACCGCTTTTCACCATACAGGATTTCGATGAACTGGAGGTTTTGACTCAAATAAGCGAGTACGACATATCAAGCCTGAAAACAGGCCAAAAGGTTCTGGTAAGGAGCCAGGGGAGAGAAGAAGCCTTTGACGGCAGGGTTGCATCCATTGCTCCTGATGCAAAGGTGGTAAGCAACGGCCAGGGCAGCGAAACGGTGGTTGAAGTTGTTGTTGAAATAATTGAGCCAACGGATGCATTCAAGCCCAATTTTTCGGCTGAACTTCAAATTCTGACGGGTAGCCTTGACGATGTTTTGCTTGTTCCTTATGAGGCGGTCTATACGAAAAAAGGCGGAGAAAAGGTTGTATTCATGATTTCTGATGAAAGCACCATAATTGAAATGCCGATAAAGCCGGGTCTTGAAGGGGACCTTCTGATGGAGCTTATACCTCTTGACCGTTCGGACCCGGAAGACGGTAAAGTTGTCCTTAATCCTACGGAAAATCTGAAGAACGGCATGCTTGTAAGGGCAAAGGAAACTGAAGAGGAAGAAAAACAATGATAAGAATTCAGGACCTCAGCAAGGTGTATTCGATGGGAGACATAGAAGTAAATGCCCTTATTGACATAAACCTTAGAATAGGCAAGGGAGAGTTTGTTTCTGTCATGGGGCCTTCCGGCTCCGGCAAGTCGACGCTCATGAACATTTTGGGGTGCCTTGACAAACCGACAAGAGGAAAATTCTTTCTGGACGGGGAGGATGTCTCCGGTCTGGATGACGACGCTTTGGCAGGAATACGAAACAAGAAAATAGGGTTTGTGTTTCAATCATTCAATCTGTTGCCCCGCATGACGGCATTGCACAATGTTGAGCTTCCGATGATTTATTCCGGAATAAGGCGTGAAAAACGCATAAAAATGGCAATGAAGGCACTGGAAAAGGTCAATCTTTCCGACCGTATCTACCATCAGCCCAACGAGCTTTCAGGCGGGCAAAGGCAAAGGGTGGCAATAGCCAGGACTCTTGTGAACAATCCTTCAATAATACTGGCCGACGAACCCACAGGCAATCTAGATACGAAATCCGGCGAGGAGATTATGGAAATATTCAAGCTTTTGAACGAAGAGGGAGTCACAATACTGCTTGTAACCCATGAGAAAAACATAGCGGAGTATTCAAAGCGCATAGTTATTTTCAGGGATGGAAGAATTATTGAAGACTGCTTGAAAGAACCCCTGACAGATGAGGAAGGGGGGCTTGCCGAGTGAATATACTTGAAAGCGCAAGGGTTGCAATAAGAGCAATCTGGAGCAACAAAATGAGATCGGTATTGACCATGCTTGGCATAATAATAGGCATATCTTCCGTCATAACGGTATTTACTCTCGGAAAGGGCGGCAGAACCGCCATAGGACAGGAATTTGAAAGCTTCGGAGTCGCAAGGGTTTTTCTCGGCATGAACTGGAGTGAAAATCCCCAAAGCGGCGATATAATGAACCATGCGGACATTGACGCTTTGGAAAGAACTTTTTCAGACGAAATATTTGCCATTTCGCCCCGCTACACTACAAGCGGTGAAATTTCGATGAACCGGAAGAACGAGAATGTATATGTTTCGGGTGTAAATGAGCAATACAACAAGATTGAAAGAAACGAAATAATAAAAGGCCGCTACCTGATAGAAAGCGACATAAATGCGGCAAGGGAAGTGGCTCTCATAGACTCTTCCATGGCAATGGAGCTATTCGGGCGTTTGGATGTATTGGGAGAAAGAATAACAGTCAGGACGCGAAACCGAAACATATCGCTGCTTGTTGTGGGCGTTTTCGAGGAGAAGAAGGGACTTGTTAGCAATCTTGGGATCGACGATCCCCCGAGGTATGTTTACATACCTATAAGCGCAGCAGAGAGAATATTCGGGATAGGCGACCAGATTTACGGAATCGACATGAATCTGCAGCCCGATGTTGATGTGCAGTCTGTTCTCGACAGAATGAAGAGCATGGTTGAGAGAAGGCACAGAAACAGCGGAGAGGAAAAATACAGAGGATACAGCGCGGAAAGCGAAATGGAGACGGTAGGAAGGATCACAGGCATAATTTCAGCCGTGGTGAGCTCAATAGCCGCCATTTCCCTTGTAGTCGGGGGAATTGGCGTCATGAACATAATGCTTGTCTCGGTAACTGAAAGAACGCGGGAAATAGGGATAAGAAAGGCAATCGGAGCCAGACGCAGGGACATATTGCTTCAGTTTCTTGTCGAGGCAGTTATAATTTCAGGAATGGGCGGCATAATAGGGACCGCTTTCGGCATAGGCATATCGTTTGCCATATCGGCTTTCATAAAAATACCGCCGGGAATATCCATAAGCACTATAATGATAGCTTGGCTTTTTTCGGCGGGAGTTGGCATTTTCTTTGGAATATACCCCGCCAACAAGGCAGCCAAGCTCGATCCTATAGAGGCGTTGAGATATGAGTAAAAAACAGTGGAAAGAAGCAAGTAATAAGTAGAAAGTAGAAAGAAAAAGAATAAAGATAAAGGCAAAAGACAAGAGATTATTGAAATGCTTTTTTATCTTTTGTCCTTGCTGACAACTGAAATCTGAAAACTGACAACTGCTTAAATGATAAATTTGAAGAGGTGCAGGGATGATTAAGAAGAAGGAAAACGACATATTGATACTTGGAATAGAGACAAGCTGCGACGAAACTGCCGCTTCTGTTGTGAGAAACGGAAGGGATGTGCTTTCAAATGTTGTACTTTCTCAGATTGACATACACAAGAGGTATGGAGGGGTGGTTCCCGAGGTGGCTTCGAGAAAGCATGTAGAGGCTATTTCACAGGTCATAGAGGAAGCTCTAAGAGTTTCAAAGACAAGTCTTGAGAATCTTGACGCCATAGGTTCGACATACGGACCGGGACTTGTTGGAGCGCTTCTGATAGGTCTTTCGACTGCAAAGGGTCTCGCCTACGGCATAGGAAAGCCTTTTGTGGCTGTCAATCACATAGAGGGGCATATCTGCGCAAATTTCATTGAACACAAAAACCTTGAACCGCCTTTTGTAGGGCTGGTGGTTTCGGGAGGCCATACCCATCTGGTGAAAGTTGTCGATTACGGTGAATACGAGATTCTTGGGAAAACAAGGGATGACGCAGCCGGCGAGGCCTTCGACAAGATTTCGAGAGCTCTTGGATTCGGATACCCGGGAGGGCCTTTGATAGACTGCGAGGCGAGGAAGGGAAATCCGGAGGCGATTGATTTCCCGAGGGCGTATCTTGAAAAGGGCAGTCTGGATTTTAGTTTCAGCGGACTCAAATCGGCTGTACTTAATTATATAAACGATTGCAAGATGAAAAAAATTGAAATAAACAAGGCAGATGTGGCTGCAAGTTTCCAAGAATCTGTGGTTGAGGTTTTAGTGGAAAAATCCATAATGGCGCTCAGGAAGCAGAATTCCAACAGGCTCGTGGTCTCTGGCGGAGTTGCCGCAAACTCGAGGCTCAGGGAGCTTATTAAAGAAAAATCGGAAATCTTGGGGTTCGAATATTATTTTCCTTCCATGTCTCTTTGCACTGACAATGCGGCAATGGTGGCATCGGCCGCTTACTATGATTTCAAGTCCGGAAATATAGCGGACTTATATGCAAATGCTGTGCCAAATCTGGTGTTGGGTTCCCGGTATAAAGGCTAAAAATGGGATTATGTAAACCATTTTGGCGATAAGAATTCAACACTTGCGTGTGGATAAGAGTGTGGACTATGTGGGTAACTTTATTACGAAAGGGTTAAAATACTCTAAAATGGCAAAAGAGAATGTGTGTTTTGTATAAAAACTTGTGGAAAAGCGCAAAGTTATCCACAAAAACGCAGATGGTATTTTTTTTAAAGAATAATTGATTAAAAATAATTATCCCATAAAAATATAACTTTACAGAAAAGCGTGAAAGTTTCGACAAAATTCGCATAAATTAAAGACCTGACATCTATCAGGTCTTTAATTGCTGCTTAAATTATTTTGATATTTTTGAATTGACGTAGTTGACTATGTCGCCGATGCTCTTAAAACCTTCAGCATCTTCGTCATCAATTTCGATATCGAATTCATCTTCGATTGCCATGATTACTTCGACTGCGTCCAAAGAGTCCGCATCCAAGTCGTCGATCATGGATGTTCCCATTTTGATATCGTCTGCGTTATCTAAAACGAGTTGCTCAACAACGATTTCCTTGATTTTATCAAATACCATTAGTTTACCTCCTTGAAATGTGATTTGAATTATCAATTCTATATTCTAATTTGATTTTGCCACATTGTCAATATCAAATTAAAGATTCCCACTCCAGATACAGATTTTTCAGCGTTTTTTCAATTATCTCATAGTTTTGCGACAGTGTATTCATTTTTTCGAAGTCTTTTGCGATTTCATCCAGGCACATCATGTTTTCAAGCCTGGCCTTTTCTTTTTCTGCATCGGCTATTTCAGATTCGATATTCTGCAGACGACGCTTTTCTTCGCGGATAAGTTTTTCTTCTTCTTTACGGCGTTTTCGTTCCTCTTTCAACTGAGTTTTTGTTTTAGTTTTGACAACTGCGTCCTCATTGAGTTCCTCGAGTAGCAACTTCTTCTCGAGGAAATCGTCATAATTGCCCAGATATGTTTCCATCTTGTCTTCGGACATATCGAATATTCGGTCGCATACGCTGTTTAGGAAGTATCTGTCGTGGGAAATCGTCAAGAAAGTTCCTTCGTACGAGGTCAGGGCATCTTCAAGGGCCTCTTTTGATGGTATATCCAAATGGTTTGTTGGTTCGTCAAGCAGAAGCATGTTGGATTTAGACTGCATCAGTTTAAGAAGTGAAATACGGCTTTTTTCGCCTCCGCTCAAGGTGTCGATTTTTTTGAATACATCATCTCCGTAGAAAAGGAAGCTGCCCAGAAGTGTCCTTATTTCGGTGTTTGTAAGATGCGGGTTTTGCGAGGCTATTTCATCGAATATGTCGTTTTCTTCGCAAAGGCCTACAAGCTCCTGGTCGTAGTATCCGAAATGCACATTGTGTCCAACCTTGATTTCTCCTGTATCTGGCTCAATGCGGCCAAGAAGTATTTTGAAAAGAGTTGTTTTTCCTATTCCGTTCGGACCGATTATTCCCACTTTGTCGTTTCGGTAGATGTCGAATTCAATATTATTGAAGATGGTGCGGCCTGAAAAGCTTTTAGAAAGATCTTTTACAAAGAGGACATCTTTGCCGCTTTTAATTTGAGGTTTGAACTTTATTTTGGCTTTATCTTTCATGGACTCGGGTTTTTCGGCTGCATCTATCTTTTCGAGTTTCTTTTCTCTGCTTGCCGCCCTTTTGGCCAGCTTTTCGGTTCCGTGCTGTTTGAAGCGACGGACTATTTCCTGCTGTTTTTCTATTTCCTTTTGTGCTTGCAGATATTTTTTAAGCTGGACTTCCTGCAGGCTTTTTTTGTACTTGACGAAGTCGGAATACTTTCCTTTGTGTGAAAGCAAATGTTTGTTTTCTATTTCGAATATGCGGTTGGAAACCTGGTCTATGAAGTAGCGGTCATGTGAAATCAGCAAAATGCTGTTCTCGTAATTCTTCAAGTAGCCTTCGAGCCAGTTTATGGCGGCTATGTCCAAGTGGTTTGTGGGCTCGTCAAGGAGAAGTATGTCCGGATTTCCAAGAAGCAGCCTTGCTATGTTGAGCCTTGACCTTTGCCCGCCGCTCAGTGAGTTTACGGATTTGTTAAAATCTTCTTCAACAAAACCCAATCCGTTTAGAACGCCCCGGATTTCGCTTCTGTATCCGTAGCCGTTCATTTTTTCGAAAGTTTCGCGGAGATGAGAGTACTGGTCCAATACTTTTTCGTAGGACGGATTGTGCCTGTCCTTGAAGGAAGATATGGAATGTTCCAGGTCATGGAGTTTATTTTCCATATCGATCAGGTGCTTAAAAACCTCGGCACATGCAGATTCTATTGTTAAAACATTATCAAAATTCGGTGTCTGTTCCAAGTAACCCAGGCTCATTCCTTTGGGTATGAAAAGAGTTCCGCTGTCTGCTGGAAGAAGGCCGGAAATCATTTTGAAGAGTGTGCTCTTGCCGCACCCGTTTTTGCCTATGAGACCTACCTTGTCGCCTTTGTCTATTGTAAAGCTGATTTCCTCCAATATGGATTCCACACCGAAGCTTTTGCTTAAATTGTTTGCTGTAATAGTAATCATATGTCAAGTCCTTTTCTTTTGTGCACGATTGCTTTTTTTTAGACACAATAAATTGATAAATAATTGACAAGTTTTTCGCGAAATGCTATACTTGCTTTGTTGAAGCACTATTTTAATTATAGGGGTTTTTAATATGGAAAAAAAGGATAAAATTTCGATGGCGGCCATAAGAAGGCTTCCCAAATACTACAGATACCTGAAAGATTTGATTGACAGGGATGTGGAGAAGATCTCATCCAAGGAGCTTGGAGAAATAATGGGTTTTACTGCTTCGCAGATCAGGCAGGATTTGAACAATTTCGGAGGTTTCGGACAGCAGGGCTATGGATACAATGTCAAGGAGCTCCATGGTGAAGTAGGTAAGATTCTAGGTCTCGACAAGGGCTACGAAGTAATAATAATAGGGGCTGGGAACCTCGGTCAGGCACTTTCCAACTATACGAATTTTGAAAAAACAGGATTCAGCTGCAAAGCCATGTTCGATGTCAATCCGCGTTTGGTCGGAATGAAAATAAGGGATATAAAAGTTTACGATTTTGATGAAATTGAAGAGTATCTTCAAGCCCACGATGTGGATATAGCTTTTGTGTGTACAAACAAGGAAAGCGCGCAGGATGTTGCCTCAAGAATTTCGAACACTGGCAAAATCAGCGCCATATGGAATTTCGCTCCAACTGACATAGTGACACCTGAGGGGATTGTAGTCGAGAATGTTCATCTCATAGACAGCCTTCTTACTGTGTCCTACAGAATAAAAGATTGAAAACACAAATAAAAAAAACCAAGGGAAACCCCCTTGGTTTTTCTTTTTTAGTGATTATTCCGGTTGAGGAGCATCTACCGGGCAAACATTGGCGCAAGCGCCGCAGTCAATGCATGAATCGGCATCGATTACATACTTGTCGTCTCCTGCGCTAATAGCGTCTACAGGACATTCTGCTTCACAAGCACCGCAATTGATGCAAGCATCATTGATTTTATAAGCCATTGAATTCCGCCTCCTTTAATAAAAATATCATTCAAGGTGATTATACAACAAAATACGGCTGAAACAATGGGAAAAAGAGAAAAAAACCATTAAAAATTTAATTTGTTCGGTTAATTGAGCGGTTTAAATATTTATTCGCCTTTTTACAAAAGACATAAAGGGATATAATGAATATGATAGTACTTATTAGCCAAATATGGGAGGTGGGCATATGAGTGTGGTGATTTCGGAAAGTCCGAATGGAAAGGTTTGCGTATCCGAAGAAGTTGTAAAAGATGTTGTGCAATCGGCAGTTAATTTGGTTGAAGGCGTTAAAAAAGTAAGAAATATCAATATATTTATATATAAAGACGAAATGATTGTTAATTTATTAATAATCTGCGAAAAGAATGCGTTTGTGAAAAATGTAATCAGCGATATGCAGAATAGTTTGAAAATTCAAATAAGAAAATGGCTGGGAATAAGTGTTTCTAGGGTCAACGTGAGAATATGACGATTGTTTTTTTGTATTCCGGACTTTAAGTATTTTTAAATAAAAAAAGCAATAGGAAATATTTACAATAAAAAAATGCTGTGTTATTATACAGTTGTGTGAGGTATGAGTTTTTATGAATGGCAAAAAAGTTAAAAGTTTCACAAAGTATTTTTAAGCTGTTTGCACTTTAATTTATATAAAAACTATTATGAGGAGGCCTATCAAATGGCAGAAAAAGCGTTGAACCCACATGAAATGGCACAAAGACAACTCAAAAAGGCTTGCGATCTTCTTGGCGCGGATCCGGCCGTCTACGAATTGCTGAAAGAGCCGAAAAGATGTATGGAGGTATCCATACCTGTAAGAATGGACAATGGAGAAGTAAAATGCTTCAAAGGTTTCAGATCCATGCATAGTGATGCTGTAGGACCTGGAAAAGGCGGAATCAGGTTCCACCAAAACGTATCATTAGAAGAAGTTAAGGCTCTTTCCACTTGGATGACTTTCAAGTGCTCAGTTACAGGAATTCCTTACGGTGGCGGAAAAGGCGGAATCATAGTAGATCCCAGAGAACTTTCCGAAGGCGAACTTCAAAGATTGTCAAGAGGTTACATAAGAGCTGTTGCAGACGTCATTGGCGACAATGTGGATGTTCCTGCTCCGGACGTAAATACAAACGGACAAATAATGTCTTGGATGATTGACGAGTATGAAACTATCAAAAGACACAAAGAGCCTGGCGTAATCACTGGAAAACCGGTTTCTTTCAATGGTTCATTGGCAAGAACTGAAGCTACAGGATATGGTGTTGCCCTCATGGCAAGAAGAGCCGCAGAAAAAATCGGCTTGGAATGGAAAGGCGCTAGAGTGTCTGTGCAGGGATTTGGAAATGTTGGTTCCTTCACTGCCCTCTTCCTGCATCAGTTGGGAGCAAAAGTTGTGGCAATCGCTGACATCAGCGGAACTATGACTGACGAAAACGGTATTGACATACCTGCCCTAATCGACTATGTATACAAAGATGGAAACAAGGTAATCAAGGGCTTCCAAGGAAAAGAAACAACAGACGGAAAAGATATCTTCAGTGTTCCTGTAGACGTTCTTCTTCCTGCAGCTCTTGAGGGACAAATCACCGGCGAAGTTGCCAAGAATATAGATGCCAAAATTGTTTGCGAAGGTGCAAACGGACCTACAACTACCGAAGGCGACAAAGTGCTCAATGAAAGAGGAATCATCCTCGTTCCGGACATTCTTGCAAACTCGGGCGGTGTAACAGTTTCTTACTTCGAGTGGGTACAGAACCTTCAAAACTTCTATTGGACTTTCGAAGATGTTCAAGGAAAACAAGAAGATCTCATGAACAAGGCTTTCGACGAAATTTGGGCTATCAAAGACGAATTCAACACTGACATGAGAACTGCCGCTTTCATGAAGTCAGTAAGAATAGTTGCAACTGCTATGAAGTGGAGAGGCTGGTACTAAGCCGAACCGATTTCAATCTTGAAAAGCATAAAACCCCGCATTCCTTATGGATGCGGGGTTTTCTTTGTAGTGCACTAGTCGAAAAGGCACTTTTGAAAAACCATCTTCGTATTTCCAAGAAGTCCTGTGTCGTAATCCAAATCGGGGAAAAAATTTTCCAGTTCTCCTTTATCCAAACGTCCTTTAATATATTCGTCAGCCGCCGAAATCCTTACAAGGGCATCGGAAACAGCTTCTTCATAAAGGTCGAAAAAACTCTTGTTTGAATACTCCCCGGTAACCGGATGACGCCAGCTTTCCCTGGAGACGTTGGCATAATCGATTGATTTGATATTTGCGGGGTCGTAAACGGATGCGCGGCAAAGACCCTTTGTTCCAAGCAATAAATCGGAGAGCGAAAAAAGAGGTTTCTTCAATCCGTACGGGTCATAAAGAAGCCTTAGTGAACGCTTCATCGTTTTGAGCGATTTGAGAATTTCTTCCGGAGCAATCGACTCCCCGTATATTTGTGAAATCCATTTTGCAAAATCCTCATATGCGCAAAGCACATCGTTTGAGGTTTCTAGAAAAGCCGATCTGTCAATAAGCCTTGGAGGCTCCTTTATCATTTTTTTTACTATAAGCATGTCGAGTATTGTTTCGAGTTTTTTGTGGCAGATTAAGTAGTTCGGGTGTTTTCCGGAGTAGTCGAATCCGGAAAAATAAAATATATATGGGTGGCATACGGTGTCAAGGCTATAGTGGCATATCAATCCGAAAAGGCATGCGGATTTCATTTCAAAGCAGTTTTCGGAAACTCGGAGATCTTTTAAAAGTCCCATAAGGAAGGCGCCTGTTTTTTCCTTGTGCATAATATTCCCAATGTCTGAGGCTGAGCTGCGGGTCCAGGGGAATAGTTCCCGGTATAGGAAAGGATCCGGACCTTGCAGGCCGTCGTTGAACAGGCCGGGATGTTTGGCCGCAGATAGCTTGAATTTGTTTTTTTCGGGCAATGCGTTAAGCACATCATAGCCCATGAATATGTGGGACATTATGTCAGGCATAAAAACACCTCTTCTCTTATTTGTCTATATAATACCCATATTCTTTTCTATCTACTGCTAATATTATATAATAAATAGAAAGTGTCTTTAATAAGCTGATTGTTTCAAAAAAGGAGCCCTTAATGAAAAGAGAGGAAGGCAGCTGGATTTTATATGATTGGGCAAATTCGGCATACTCGATTGCAATAACCACGGCCATTCTGCCTTTGTACTACAAGAATATCGCCACGGGAGTTTCAACAAGCCTTTCGACTGCTTACTGGGGTTATGCGAATTCCCTTGCGACAATACTTGTCTCAGTGCTTGCTCCCATTCTTGGGACCATTGCAGACTATAGGGGATACAAGAAGAAGTTCTTCATGTTCTTTTTCTTTATTGGTGTTATTTTTACAGCAGCTCTTTCTACGGTTGGAGAGGGTGAGTGGGTAAAGTGCCTGGTTTTGTACATTATCACGGTAATCGGCTTTGCGGGCGCAAACATTTTCTATGATGCCTTTCTCGTGGATGTGGCTGTTACTGAAAGAATGGACTGGGTTTCGTCAAGCGGATTTGCATTTGGATACATAGGGAGCACAATACCGTTTATCGCAAGTATCGGAATCATAATGAAGGCCGAGCTGCTTGGAATGAGCGTTGCCTCGGCCACAAGGCTTTCTTTCATAATAACGGCTCTTTGGTGGGGTATTTTCACAGTTCCAATGCTCAGGAACGTAAAACAGGTAAATTATATCGAGCGCGAACCAAAGCCTGTGCAAAATTCTTTCAAAAGGCTTTACGGAACCATAGTCGACATCTCGAAGCACAAACAGATTTTCACTTTTCTGCTGGCTTATTTTTTCTATATAGACGGTGTGGATACAATAATTAAAATGGCGGCCGTATACGGTTCGGATGTGGGGATTTCAGGCAACGACCTGCTTGTGGTGCTTTTGGCGACACAATTCGTCGCTTTTCCATTCGCTCTTCTTTACGGCAAACTTTCAAAGAAATTTAAAGGCAAGAGAATGCTTTACGTAGGAATCTGCATATACATAGGAATATGCAGCTATGCGTATTTCATTGAAACGACTAGGCAGTTTTGGGTTCTTGCCATGCTCGTTGCCTCGTCCCAAGGAGGTATCCAGGCTCTTAGCCGTTCATACTTCGCAAAACTGGTGCCAAAGGAAAAGGCCAACGAGTTTTTCGGCATATATAATATTTTTGGAAAGTTTGCTACATTCATGGGACCCTTGCTTATGGCTGTGGTTTCACAGTTTTCGGGTAATTCGCGCTTGGGAGTATTCAGTGTTATAGTTCTTTTCGTATTGGGAGGGCTGGTTCTCAGGAAGGTGCCCGAGCCTGAAAGCGATCGGGCTATCTGAATTAGAATCAGAAAATTAAAGAGTGGGAATGCTGCAAATAGGAAGATTGCTTATTATTGCAATTGTAAAAGGCCAATGAATCGACCCCTGTTGAACTGTTTTCAACTGGGGTCGATTTTAATTTTTTTTCAGGATTGAGAATCAAATGCCTCGTGTGCAAAGGCTATGGAGTCCCTATAGTATTTAGTGATGACATTTGAAGGTATGTTCATTTCTGAAGCCAAGCGGTATACCTTTTCAAAATCGGCTTTTTCGTACAGAAGCGCAATGTCGTATATTTTCTTGTAGGGGTTGTCTTTTCCCATCAAAGCATCTTTGACAAAATCGGATAAAGGCAAATCCTTGAGTAATTCCCCTATTGGGGAATCCATTATAAGCCCGATCATCGAAAACAGGCCCATCAAAAAGAATTCAGAGGACATATTTCGATATGGAGTATGTTTTGAAAGCGATTCTAAAAGGCAACCTCGTATTATTGATTCACGGACAAGCTCCGCCGGCTTGTTTTTCCCAGCATCGACCAACATGAGCAGAAGCGTCCAATTCTTGAGCTTTTTTATGCCAAGCATAAGTGTGGCTTGTTTTATCGATTTGATTTCAAATGTCTTATAGTAAGCCGCTGAATTGACCAATCTCAAGAGTTTGTAGGATAGGGAAACATCACTTTGGATTATATTTGATATTTTATCAAAATCAGGGTCGACTTTGAACAATTCGTTAAGTATGAGAATAAAACTTTTATTGTCACTATGGAGCGATTTACCGCTTAGCATTTTAGGTTTGCTGAAAAAATATCCTTGGAAATAATGGAAGCCTTCGTTTTTTGCAAATTCGAACATTTCATATGATTCGACTTTTTCGGCCAGCAATTTAATGGGACTGTTTTTATACAGTTGCGCGATGCGGGAGATTTCCTGCTTCGAATTGTCAAGGAAATCAACTTTTAGAATATCCACAAGGTCAAGGAGGGGGTTTATCTTGTCTCTTTCATGAACATAGTCGTCCAAAGCCAATGTGTATCCATTTTTCTTTAAGTCCATGCATTTTTTTATTAAAACCGGATTGGGTCTTATGGTTTCGAGAAGCTCGACAACCAAGGTTTGGTTGGGGAAAATCAGAGGGGTTTCATCCATGATCAAATGTTCGGTGAAATTGATGAAAACCTTCTTTCCCTTTGAAAATGATTCAAAATCCGACGCCAAGTAGCTGTTTATCAGAACTGTTGAAGTTGACTTGTCGTCCGAATCATAGTCATCAAAGTTTGGAATGGGCGTGTTTGATTCCACGGTATAGCTATTTTCATTGGGGTTGCTCCTGAAAAGCAGCTCGTATGCGTATACCGTAAGGTCTCTTTTGAAAATGGGCTGTCTTGCCAAAAAATAATCCAAGGATTTTTCCTCCGGTTTTATTTGTAATATTTTGTATCTAAATTTATTTTAACACAATTTTCTCTTCATTAATAATCAAAGATAAAAAGTGCATGGAGCAGGCGCCTAAGCAGAAGGATGGGTTTTCAAATTATTATTTGCAGGCAAGATCCAATTAGGAGTTTGACTGCAAACAATAAAAAAAATTGTTAAATGAGTTGAAATTTTTTGTTATTTGTATTAAAGTAGTAATTGGGTTAGCACTCAGCGAGAGAGAGTGCTAATAATACTACAAACAAAATAATTATATAAAAAGGAGGGTTTTCAATTGAACATCAAACCATTGGGAGACAGAGTCGTGATTAAGAAGGTGGATGCCGTTGAAAAGACAAAGAGCGGCATTGTGCTTCCTGGTCAGGCAAAGGAGCAGCCGCAGATGGCGGAAGTAGTGGCAGTAGGACCCGGAGGCATGGTTGACGACAAAAAAGTGGAAATGCAGGTTTCTGTGGGAGATACTGTTATCTTCTCAAAATATTCAGGCACCGAGGTGAAATACGACGGTGAAGAGTACACAATAGTAAAACAGAACGATATCCTTGCAATAGTGGAATAGATTAAAAATAGACGGAGGGAATAAAATGGCTAAAGAAATTAAATTCGGAGAAGACGCCAGAAGGAAGCTTGAGGAAGGCGTAAACAAATTGGCAAACACGGTCAAGGTTACACTTGGACCAAAGGGCAGAAATGTAATTCTCGACAAGAAATTCGGTTCGCCGCTTATCACAAACGACGGTGTGACAATCGCAAGAGAAATTGAACTGGAAGACGCTTATGAAAACATGGGAGCCCAGCTTGTAAAAGAGGTAGCGACAAAAACCAACGACGTTGCAGGTGACGGAACAACTACTGCAACACTTCTTGCTCAAGCAATTATAAGGGAAGGCCTCAGAAACGTTGCGGCAGGAGCAAACCCGATGATTCTGAAAAAAGGAATCGAGAAGGCTGTTGAATTGGCAGTTGAAGAGATAAAAGGCAATTCCAAGATGATAGAGAGCAAGGAGGCCATCGCACAGGTTGCTTCAATCTCGGCATCCGATGAAAACATAGGAAGCCTCATCGCCGATGCAATGGACAAAGTCGGCAAAGACGGAGTTATAACCGTTGAAGAGGGCAAGACAATGGGAACACATCTTGAAGTTGTTGAAGGAATGCAATTCGACAGAGGATACCTTTCTCCATACATGGTTACAGATACAGAAAAAATGGAAGCTGTGCTAAGCAATCCCTACATTCTCATAACGGACAAGAAAATAAGCAACATTCAGGAAATTCTTCCGATTCTTGAAAAGATTGTACAGCAGGGCAAGAAGCTTCTTATTATCGCCGAGGATATTGAAGGCGAGGCTCTTGCGACTTTGGTAGTCAACAAGCTCAGAGGAACCTTCGAAGCGGTTGCTGTTAAGGCTCCCGGATTCGGAGACAGAAGAAAGGCCATGCTCAGCGATATCGCAACGCTTACAGGTGGAACAGTGATTTCCGAAGAAGTTGGCTTGGACCTTAAGGAAGCCACACTGGACATGCTTGGAACAGCAAACACAATCAAGGTTTCCAAAGAGAACACAACCATAGTTGACGGAGCTGGATCGGAAAAGGAAATCAAGGACAGAATCAGCCAGATTAAGGCTCAAATAGATGAAAGCACTTCGGATTTTGACATCGAGAAGCTTCAGGAAAGACTTGCCAAGCTATCCGGCGGAGTTGCGGTAATCCAAGTTGGAGCAGCTACAGAATCTGAGATGAAAGAAAGAAAGCTTAGGATAGAAGATGCCTTGAATGCTACAAGGGCTGCAGTAGAGGAAGGAATTGTGCCAGGCGGAGGAACTGCCCTGATCAATATAATTCCGACCATCGAGAGTCTCATAGAAGGGCTTGAAGGCGATGAAAAAACCGGCGCTGTAATAGTAAAGCGTTCCCTTGAGGAACCAGTAAGGCAAATCGTTGAAAATGCAGGACTTGAAGGTTCCGTAGTTGTTGAAAAGCTTAAAGCAAGCGAACCCGGAATGGGATTTGACGCACTAAGGGGTGAGTATGTGGATATGCTCGAAGCCGGAATCGTTGATCCTACAAAGGTTGCACGTTCGGCTCTTCAAAATGCGGCCTCGATTTCAGCTTTGTTCCTGACAACCGAATCCGCTGTTGTAGACCTTCCCGAGACTGAAGCTCCAATGGGCGGAATGCCTGGCGGAATGGGCGGAATGCCGGGAATGATGTAGCAAGTACAGTTGTCAGATATCAGGTGTCAGATGTCAGGAAAAGATTAAAGACTGAGCGGATGCCAGATGTCAGTAAAAGCAGTGGAAAGTGGAAAGAAAAAGATAAAAGCAGATGCCAGATATCAGGTGTCAGTTGTCAGATAAAGATTAAAGACTGGCAGCTTTGCAAAAGTAAAAATGCCCGGAGATTGAGTCTCCGGGCATTTGCTACTTGTAGAAATTACATAAACAAACCGTATTCTTTTATCTCGTTTGAATTGTTTGCTTCAGCATTCTTGATTATTATTTCTCTCTTGTCGTCTTCGACATCACTGATGAAAAGCGTGTACTCTCCGTTGTAGGAGTTTTCGTCGCGTCGCCGGAACATGTTGCCTATCATTAGGCCTATCAGGGAGCCTACGGTTGCGCCGTAGAAAACGATAACCATTGCAACAATCACAGGCACGGTTGTAACCGAGGCGGAATTGATCCCCAGATATACCGCCATGAGGGATGAAACGCCTCCGACGATTGCTCCGAGTATCATGCCTCTTTTTGCATATGCAATGTGAAGTTTTGAAACCTCGCCGTATTTTCCCAACATGACGCCTGAAACAAAATTCTCCTCTTTGTTGTCGTACTCTTTTTTGTCGGAAACAATCTGTATGTGTCCCTTTACTCCTTGGTCCTTGCGCAAAACTTTAGTGAACTTCCTTAAATCTGTGATATTCTTGAATCGGACAATGTAGTTAGCCATTTTCATCACCTCTCTTTGATTGATTGACATTAACTACCCATTTATATACTTATAATTACCCCTTCAAGAAGAAGTCAAACAAGTATGCAGAAAATTCAGATAAATATGGGCGAAAAATCAATAGAGGCTGAATATGTTTCTGTAATTGTTTTCATAGATTTTGAAATCCTGTTCGCCGTAAAGTATAAAGCGAATTTCTTCAAGCTGGGTTTCATCGAGGAAATCCCGAGTGGTTTCCATAGCTATCTTAGCGGCCGTTTCTTTGGGAAAGTGGTATACACCGGTGCTTATTGCGGGAAAGGAAACAGACCTTATGTGGTTTTCCGCCGCAATTCGAAGAGAATTTACATATGCGTTTTTGAGTATTGACTCCTCGTTTTGCATTCCGCCCTTCCAAACCGGGCCTACTGTATGTATTACGAATTCCGCCTTCAAATTTCCGGCTCTTGTGATAACAGCTTCTCCCGGAGGGCAAGTCCCCTTTTGTTTACGGATTTCCTTGCATTCGGACAGTATTTCGGGTCCGCCCGCCCTGTGGATTGCACCGTCGACTCCACCCCCTCCAAGAAGGGATGAATTGGCCGCGTTTACTATCGCCTGTGTGTTCTCCAAAGTAATGTCCCCTTTTTTTATTATGATGCCAACGGAATTGTAATTGAATTTCAAGTTGGATTCTATCATTCTCACACCTCCAATCATAAAATATTGTCATTCCTATTATATCCATACTCTAGCGTTTCATTCACCCATTTGCAGATTAGGCCGGTTTAAGAAATTGAATGAATGGGTAATACAAAGTTATGATATAGGAATGGAAGGAGAGACCAATGTTTGAAAAAATCGAACTTGACAAGCACATGCCAAAAGCCGAATACAAGAAGGCAAAAAAGACTTTCGAGTCCCAAATAGGAAAACTGCAGAGAAAGTTAAAGGAAGAAAACATACCCATAATAATTGTTTTCGAAGGTTGGGATGCGGCAGGAAAGGGTTCTCTTATAAACCAGCTGATTTTGCCTATGGACCCCCGGGGATTCAAGGTGCATACAATAGATGAACCGAGGGGCGACGAGCTGAGAAGGCCACATTTGTGGCGGTTTTGGACAAGCATACCCAAACGAGGACGTTTGGCCGTTTTTGACAGGAGCTGGTATCACAGAACTTTTGAGGGAATAGCCAATGGAAAAATGAATAGAGCCAAATCGGGCGAAGCCTGTGAAGAAATATGTGATTTCGAGAGGCAGTTGACAGATGACGGATATGTAATAATTAAATTGTTTATACACATATCGAGAAAGGAACAGAAGAAGAGGTTTGAAAAATTGGAGTCGAAAGAGTCCACAAGCTGGAGGGTGACAGAAAAAGACTGGCTCCAGAACGAGAAATATGACCAATACTTAAAGGCCGTGGAAGAGACAATCAGAGAGACTGACAACCAGTATGCCCCATGGACTGTTATTGAAGGGACAAACCGTCGATTTGCCGCGGCCAAGATGTACTGGGCTGTGCTCAAGGCTCTTGAAGAGCGCCTTTTGAAAGCTGAGAAGGAAAAGTGCGAAAAAGATTCTCATGAAGAAGCAGATGTCTATACGATGTGGGACATGAATGCTTCAATATTGAAGTCTGTTGATTTGAGCGTATCGCTTGAGAAGAATGAGTACAAAAAGCGGCTCGAAAAAAATCAGAAGAGGATAGGCGAATTGGGTTTTGAGATATATAGACGGAAAATCCCAGTTGTTATTGCATACGAGGGATGGGATGCAGCTGGCAAGGGCGGAAACATAAAGAGGCTTACAGAAAAGCTCGACCCAAGGGGCTATGAAGTGATTCCAGTATCGGCTCCAAACGAATACGAAATGGGACACCACTACCTTTGGCGATTTTGGAAAGAGATGCCCAAAACAGGGCATATTGCAATCTTCGACCGGAGCTGGTACGGGAGGGTTCTTGTGGAGAGGGTCGAGGGACTGTGTTCGAACGAGGAGTGGAAACGTGCCTTCAAGGAAATAAACGAAATGGAAAAGCACCTGGCAAACTTCGGAACCGTGATACGAAAATTCTGGCTGGAGATAGACAAGGACGAGCAACTCAGGCGTTTCGAAAAGAGACAAAATGATCCGCTGAAGGCATGGAAAATCACCGAGGACGACTGGAGGAACAGAGATAAATGGGAGGCCTATTCAGAGGCAGTTGACGAGATGCTTTTTCGTACAAGCACAACGTACGCTCCGTGGACCATAATCGAATCGGTTGACAAGTACTATGCCAGAATAAAGGTTCTGGATGAAGTCATTAAGTCAATCGAGTCAAGATTGTAAAACATTCTTTGCGCAATGGACAATGATCATGGGTTAATCTGCTGTTTTGCATTGCCTTGCAAATTCATATCGGCATCTAGAACAGTTTGCGGTTGACAAACAAAAATATATCTGATATTTTTATTATCAATATAATAGATAAAGCAAGATATACGCACTTGTATAGTATTGGAGATATGGTCCAAAAGTTTCTACCGGTCAACCGTAAATTGCCCGACTACAGGTGAAGTTATTTGATGTATGAATCCAGAATAATTTCACTAGGAATTTGTTCTGGATTTTTTTGTATTCCCAAATAATAGAAAGGATGGTTGAAATGGAAGAAAAATTTTTAAAAGAAGGTCTCACATTTGACGATGTACTATTGGTGCCGCAGAAGTCGGAAATTCTGCCGGGACAGGTTGACTTGAAAACTCAATTGACAAAGCGAATCAAGCTTAACATTCCCCTCATGAGCGCCGGAATGGATACGGTCACAGAAGCCAAGATGGCAATTTCAATGGCCAGAGAGGGCGGCATCGGAATAATTCATAAGAATATGTCCATCGAAGAGCAGGCCATGGAGGTGGACAAGGTAAAAAGAAGCGAGCACGGAGTAATAACAGATCCTTTCTTTCTTTCCCCCGAACACAAACTGGAAGACGCTTTTGAGCTTATGAGCAGATACCACATCTCAGGAGTCCCCATCACTGATGAAAATAACATTCTGGTAGGAATTCTCACCAATAGAGACGTACGTTTCGAAAATGACCCCGAGCTTCCGATAAAAGACGTAATGACAAAGGACAGACTTATAACAGCCAAGGAAGGAACTTCCATGAAAGAGGCTGAAAACATACTCAAGCAGTGGAAGGTCGAGAAACTTCCGATTGTAGACGAGACGGGCCACCTCAAGGGCCTAATAACCATAAAGGACATTGAAAAGGCAATCAAATATCCAAACAGGGCTACAGACGAAGGCGGAAGACTTCTTTGCGGAGCGGCTGTTGGCGTTACGGGAAATGTCATGGACAGAGTGGAAGCTCTTGTAAAGGCCGGCGTCGACGTTGTTGTGGTAGACACCGCCCACGGACATTCCATAGGCGTTTTAGATGCGACAAAAACAATAAAAAGATCTTTTCCTGATTTGCAGATTGTCGTTGGAAATGTTGCAACGGCGGAAGCAACCGAGGATCTTATAGAAGCCGGAGCAGATGCTGTAAAAGTAGGAATAGGGCCCGGTTCCATCTGCACCACAAGGGTAATAGCGGGAATAGGAGTACCCCAGATTACTGCAATCTGCGATTGCGCCGAGGTTGCCGCCAAGCGTGGAATCCCTATAATTGCAGATGGGGGAATCAAGTTTTCGGGCGACATAGTCAAGGCGATTGCGGCAGGCGCTAAGGTGTGCATGCTAGGGTCGCTTTTTGCGGGAACCGAGGAAAGCCCAGGAGAGACAGTCCTCTACAGGGGAAGACGATTCAAGGCATACAGGGGAATGGGTTCCCTCGCGGCGATGAAGGCTGGGAGCAAGGACAGGTATTTCCAGGAAAACGCAAAAAAATTTGTACCCGAGGGAATAGAAGGAAGAGTTCAATTCAAAGGGTCCCTGGGAGAAATAGTATTCCAACTCATGGGCGGACTCAAGGCCGGCATGGGATATTGCGGAACTGCTACAATTTCCGACTTGATTAATGACGGGAAATTCA
>CAZAFW010000026.1:0-22987 GCA_964484935.1 uncultured Peptostreptococcaceae bacterium | reverse complement strand
AAAATAACTATGTGCAAGCATCAAATATATGTGCTTAAACATAGTATACGAGGAGTGTATTAATGAATAAAATTGTTTTTTTCGGAGGAAAGGGCGGAGTAGGGAAAACAAGCTGCTCGGCGGCATTTGCAGCGTATACGGCCAAACAGGGCAAGAATACGCTGATTGTATCAACAGATCCGGCACATTCAATATCGGATATTTTTGAGATGCCAATTGGAATGGATACAACTCGAATTCGTGAAAATTTGGACGGCATTGAAATTGATGCTGAGCATGAGAGCGAAAAATACATTTCAGGAGTAAAGAGAAGTCTGGGGAAAGTCATAAGCCCGGTTATAATGGAAGAGATAAACCGCCAGCTTGATGCATCGTCAATCTCGCCAGGGACTCATGAGGCCGCAGTGTTTGATAAAATGATAGAAATAATTGTCGAGAAGTCAGGTGACTATGACCAAATAGTTTTTGACACGGCACCGACAGGCCATACAATCCGTTTGTTCTCGCTCCCGGAGCTTTTGGGAGTTTGGATGGATTCCCTTTTAGCTAAGAGGGAGAGAGCGCTGGAGGTGTCCCAGATGACAAAGTCTGTTGACAGGGGATCGAAAGATTATCTTGACCATGATCCGATACTCAAGATACTTAACAGAAGAAAGACAAATATGGAGAAGGCTCGCGAAATTATGATTGACGACAAAAAATTGGATTTCATTTTTGTGCTTAACGCAGAAAAACTTGCAATAGAAGAAACGAAAAAGGCGATCGACATATTGAAGAAATACGACATGCCGGTCAGAGACCTTGTAATCAACAGGATTTTGCCGGATAAGATGACGGATGACTTCTGGAAATCGAAAAAAGAGGATGAAGTTAAGTATGTTGCTGAAATAGAAGAATTTTTCAGCGACAAGAGCATAATAAAATTGCCTCTTTTGCCGAAAGACATGAGAGCTCACAATATAGATGACATGGCAGCCTGCTTTGAGGATGCTCTGAACGAAAAATAAAGAATACTCTGCATCAATAAATCCAAACCGCCTTAAAGGGCGGTTTTTTTATGTAAAAAGAAGGGTATAGATTAACTGTGTGTTGAAAAGGTGTATACCGCGGGATTTGATATATGATTGTACAGTTTGCCATTCACAGAAAGGATGTGTTGGAATGAGTATAGTTGAAGAAAGAAGAATCTCAATAGGAATAAGTGCTTGTGTATATGGATGCAAGACAAGATACAACGGAAAAGGGATAGATGTTCTAGGTTTATTCGGAAGGGAAAAGGAAAGTTTCGTTTTCACCCCAGTATGTCCAGAGGTCCAGTCGGGAATGGGAATCCCCAGGAACCCTATCAGCCTTCGCGGCGGCTGCGGGAGTGATGTATGGAAAGGCGAGGCCAAGGTCAAGAACAGGGGAGGGGAAGATGTGACAGAGGCAGTCAAGGACGGATGCATCTGCTGTATGAATACACTGGAGAAAGCAAAGGTTGACGCGTTCGTATTCATGGAAGGAAGCCCGTCTTGCGGGGTGTACAGGACATCGCTTAAAGGCAGGAGGCTTGGAAATCCCCCGGGGATCTTCGGAGCGCTTTTGTTGGAAAAAAGGATTTTTCTGATTCCTGCGGCTGATCTTCAGAGCCCGATAAAGAGATGGGACTGGATACGCAGACTTTTCGCCTTTACATGGCTGAAATCGGTTCCGATTGAAAACAAGAAGGACATGTACTCGATGTGGCATGCGCTGAAATTCATATGCCAGGAGATTGACAACGAAAAGTCGAGGGAAATAGGAAGAAGGATTGCAGCTCTTGAAAAAGACCTTGATATTGAATATGCGGAGGCATTGAGGGATGAAATACTAGAAATGCTTAGGAAACCTTCGACGCCGGCTAAAATAAAGCAGATGCTTTGGAAAAGCTATACTTATTACAAAAAGAATTATAAAAGAGAAATCGAAAGCATAAATGAGCCGAAGGCATTGCGGAATATGACAGAAGTGGTAAAAGAGCTTTCGACCATGGAGCTTGCGGCTTTCAAGGAAGGTTTCATTTTCGGAGCATCTCCTGTAATGTTTAGAGAGGGCAGGAGGCGCAAGTGACATGGTTTTGATGCCTGAAAGTAAAAGGGGTGTTTTACATGAAAGCCTGCAAGATGAGCAAAGAAGATTATAAAAAGCTTTTAAAGTCCATAAGCAAAAGAAAATACGAATGCGAAAAATGCGGTCGCATGTCTGATAAAAAAAAAGACTTGTGCAAACCTGTAAAGCGAAATAAAAAAGAATGATATTGGAATAATGAGGAAGGCGAACCGGATGAGGAGTGTATTTATGGCTTCAGCTGTTGAAATAGAAAACTTGAAAGTATGCTATAGAGACAATTGTGTGCTTAACAATGTGAACATGAAGATTGCGAAAGGAGAGTTTCTGGGCATAATCGGACCGAATGGGGGAGGAAAGACAACCCTTGCCAAGGTTATTTTGGGTATAAAGGAAGCAAGTGAAGGAAATGTGCTTGTTTATGGAATGACGCCTGAAAAGGCTCGCGGATTGGTTGGATACGTGCCCCAATTTACAACGTTTGAAAAAGACTTTCCTATCAGCGTGGGTGAAGTTGTTCTTACGGGGCTTTTGGGGAAAGTCAAGCCCTTCAGGAGGTACGGCAAAGAAGCGCTTTTGAAAGCTGACTCCATAATGGAAAGGGTGGGAATAATGCACCTCAAGGGAAAAAGAGTCAAGATGCTTTCGGGCGGAGAAACACAGAAAATGCTGATTGCGAGGGCTTTGGCAATAGAGCCCAAAATACTTATTTTGGATGAGCCGACTGCAAGCATTGACACAAAGTCCAAAGAAGCAATTTATGATTTGCTCAAGCAACTCAACAGCGAGATGACAATCATACTGATAACACACGATTTGGGAGTCATATCGTCATATGTGGAAAGTATAGCATGCCTAAATGCAGAACTGTTCTATCATGGAAAATCTGAAATTAATGAAAATATAATAGAGCATACTTTTGGATGTCCTGTGGACCTTCTTGCACACGGTGTGCCCCACAGGGTTTTGAAAAAACACGAAAAAGGGGGCGGCGGAAATGACTGAAGATATGTTTGGGATTGCTTTTTCCTACCGTGTCCTTCTCAGCGCTTTGTTTGCCAGCATACTATGCGGAATTGTAGGAACTGTGATAGTGGAAAAGAATATTGTCATGATGAGCGGCGGAATTGCCCATATGGTTTTCGGAGGTGTCGGTCTTGGCTTTCTTATGGGTTTTGAACCCATATGGGGGGCCTTTGTCTTTGCATTGGCCGGAGCAATGATAATTGCCGCAATGAAAAAAAGGGACTCCAAGCACATGGATGGAACGATAGGGGTCTTGTGGGCGCTTGGAATGGCACTTGGCAGCATATTCATTTATTTGAAACCTGGTGAGCCGCCGGATATACATGTCTATCTTTTTGGGGACATTGAAGCTGTAAGACTTTTCGACCTCTATCCGATGGCTTTGCTGACTTTAGTGACGATTGTCCTGACATGGGCTTACATTAATCACCTGAAGTCATATCTTTTCGACGAGTTGTTTGCAGATGCTACGGGCAGCGCAAACGGCTTTTTCGACTATTTGATATATGTGTTTGTAGGGGTTTCGGTTGTGGTTCTTCTCAGATTGGTAGGGATTATACTGGCAATAGCTCTTTTGACAATCCCTCCCATGATAGCGGGCCGCTTTACCAAAAATATCGAATCGACAATGGCTCTTGCATCTGTTTTGGGTTTGTTTTTTTCGATTGCCGGAATGGTGTTTGCATACAAATACGCCTTGCCGTCGGGGGCTGCAATAATTTTGTTGGCTTCTGGGTTTTTCATTGCGACTTTGCCGATAGGCAGATGACCTTGCCTTTTCGTTTTCAAAATATTTGCTTATATTTACTTTGAAAACGGTTGATTTTAAACCACAAAAGGTACGAAATGCATTGAAATGCAATTAAAGTCTTTGAAAAAACATGAAACCGCCTCCAAATGGCAAAAAAGGGTTTACAAAGACTTGACGAGTGGTATAATTTACGGGGATATTCATAGAAGAGCGGTTTATATGTTACCTTGATACATCATCTATGGTATAATGTGTTATTGTAACAGTATAAACTTTTTTTGATTAAATCTTCGGATTACAACCCTGGAAGCGGGGAAAAAGCTAACATATAATTAGAGGAGGCACACTATCATGAGTTCAGAATTAGTAAAAAAAGAAAACAACAAGGTCAGTTTGAAGGTCACAGTTTCAGACGAGGCTTTCAAGAAGGCCATACAAAAGGCATACTTGAAAAACAGAGGCCGATTCAATATACCGGGTTTTAGAAAAGGCAAAGCGCCGCAAAAGGTGATAGAGCTGCAATACGGCGTTGGAGTGTTTTATGACGACGCAATAAATGAGGCTTTTCCTGTCGAATACGAAAAGGCTATTGAGGAACTTGGATTGGATCCTGTAGAAAGACCCGACGTTGACATTGAGACTTTGGAGCCGGGCGAGCCTGTAGTCTTCACCGTAGATGTCACAGTGAAACCGGAAGTTGTTCTCGGAGACTACAATTCAATTGAAGTAGAAAATGTTTCATCAGAGGTCAAAGACGAGGATTTAGACGCAGAGATGGAAAAATCAAGAGAAATGAATGCCCGTTTGATAAGCGTTGAAGAAGAAGCCAAAGAAGGCGATACTGCAATAATCGATTATGAAGGTTTTGTTGGAGATGAAGCTTTCGAAGGTGGGAAAGACGAGAACCATTCTTTGGAATTGGGCTCCAACCAGTTCATACCGGGATTTGAGGAGCAATTGGTGGGATGCAAGGCCGGTGAAGAAAAAGAAGTCAAGATTGTTTTTCCAGAAGAATACCATTCCGAAGAGCTTGCAGGAGCGGAAGCTGTTTTCAAGGTTCATGTAAAAGAAATCAAGCGCAAGGAATTGCCTGAAATGGATGATGAGTTGGCAAAAGATATAAGTGAATTCGACACACTCGAAGAACTTAGGGCCGACACTAAAGCCAAACTGGAAGAGGAAGCCAAAAAACGCGCGGAATCAGAGATAAGGAACAAGGTTGTCGAAGAAGCCGTTTCAATTTCTGAAATCGATATTCCGGAAATTATGATAGAAAATGAGATAGATTCGATGATAAAGGACTTTGAATATCAATTGAGATACCAAGGATTGGATTTGGACAAGTACTATGAAATAACCAAGTCCGGGGAAAAAGACCTCAGAGAGCAAATGAAAGAGGATGCTGAGAAAAAGGTCAGAACAGCCCTTACTATAGAAGCGATTTCCCAAAAGGAAGCTGTTGAAGCTTCAGAAGAGGAGATTGAAACAGAAATGGAAAAAATCGCCGAGCAATACAAAATGGAATTAGACAAGGTCAAGATGACTTACGGCGGTCAAAATATGGAATATCTTAAGGAATCCATCGTAACCAGAAAAACGATCGATCTTTTGGTTGAAAATACAAAACTTGTTTAGAAATCAAACTAGAAAAGGTATAATTGAAATAGGAGGTGTTTTTTATGGCGCTGGTGCCCATAGTTGTTGAACAGACAAACAGAGGCGAAAGATCTTATGACATATTTTCCAGACTGCTTAAAGACCGCATAATTTTTCTCGGAGAAGAAGTCAATGATGTAACGGCGAGTCTTATAGTGGCTCAAATGCTGTTTTTGGAATCAGAAGATCCGGATAAGGACATATCGCTTTATATAAACAGTCCGGGGGGTTCAATCACTTCGGGAATGGCAATTTACGACACCATGCAGTTCATAAAACCGGATGTTTCCACTATATGCGTGGGCATGGCCGCATCGATGGGTGCATTTTTGCTGGCTGCGGGAGAAAAAGGAAAAAGATATGCGCTTCCAAATTCTGAAATAATGATTCATCAGCCACTTGGAGGAACCCAGGGACAGGCGGAGGACATAAGAATCCACGCAGAGAGAATCATTAAAATAAGAGAGAAGCTGAATGTTATTTTAAGTGAAAGAACCGGGCAAAGTCTCGAAAAAATATCCATAGACACGGACAGGGACAATTTTATGAGTTCCGAGGCCGCTGTGGAATATGGGATAATTGACAAGGTTATCAGTTCAAGATAAAGGACGAAAGAGGTGTTCTAATGGCGAAAACCGATGATAGAAAGCAACTCAGATGTTCATTTTGCGGGAAAACGCAAGATCAGGTAAGGCGGTTGATTGCCGGACCCAATGTCTATATCTGTGACGAATGCGTTGAACTTTGCATGGAAATCATCAAAGAGGAATTGAATGAGACTTTTGATGTTGAAATGTCGGGCATACTCAAGCCTGCAAAGATAAAGGAAATTCTCGATCAATATGTAATAGGGCAGGAAAGCGCCAAAAAAACATTGGCGGTTGCAGTTTACAATCACTACAAGAGAATCAACAAGGAAAAAAAGGAAGATGATGTTGAATTGCAGAAAAGCAATATTTTGCTTATAGGTCCAACCGGTTGCGGAAAGACGCTTCTGGCCCAGACCCTGGCAAAGCTTTTGAAGGTTCCTTTTGCGATTGCCGACGCCACGTCTCTTACGGAGGCCGGTTATGTCGGGGAGGATGTTGAAAACATACTTCTAAGGCTTATACAGGCTGCCGATTATGATGTAGAAAGAGCTCAAAAGGGAATAATCTACATTGATGAAATCGATAAGATATCAAGAAAATCCGACAATCCTTCAATTACAAGGGATGTTAGCGGAGAGGGAGTGCAGCAGGCTCTTCTGAAAATAATCGAAGGAACAGTTGCAAGCGTTCCGCCGCAGGGCGGAAGAAAGCATCCTCAGCAGGAATTCATACAGATAGACACTAGCGACATATTGTTCATATGCGGGGGAGCTTTTGACGGCATAGATAAAATCATACAGAGAAGAATCGGAGAGAAGAATATAGGGTTTGTTGCCGATGTAATAGGCAAAGAAGAGATGGAAATAGGCGTACTGCTTGAAAAGATTCTTCCAATGGATTTGCTCAGGTACGGATTGATTCCGGAATTTGTTGGTAGAGTGCCGGTTTATGCGGGTCTGCACGAATTGAAAGAGGATGCGCTCAAACGGATACTTCTCGAACCTAAAAATGCTTTGGTTAAGCAATACAAGAAACTTTTTGAACTTGACGGCGTTGAACTCGAGTTTGAAGACGAGGCTATTGATGAAATTGTCACAGAAGCTGTAAAGCGCAACACTGGGGCGAGGGGTCTACGAAGCATAATTGAAAGCGTCATGAGGGATATAATGTTTGAGATTCCTTCAAGGGACGACATCAAGAAATGCATAGTAACAAGAGAAACAATCAGTGAAGGCGTTCAGCCTAAACTGGTTTTCGGAGAAAGCAAACGCAAACGCATCAAGAAGGAAGAAAATGCGTCTTAGAAATGACTTGATAAGAAAGCGGGTTTCTCGCTTTCTTATTTAATTCAAAGGTTTATAAATAAAAAGCTGATTTTAAGAAACCGTGCCGCAAATGCGGACCGGCTAAAAGGAGAGTGACAATATGGATGAAATCAAGAAGAATCTGATAGAACTTCCTATGATTCCTCTGAGAGGGCTAACGGTTTTCCCGAATATGGTGCTTCATTTTGACATAGGCAGGGAAAAATCAATCAAGGCCTTGGAAGAAGCCATGATGATGGATCAAAAGATATTTTTGTCATCGCAAATGGAAGTGGAAGTTGATTTGCCGACAGGTTCTGATTTTTATAAAGTGGGAACTGTATCTAAAATAAAACAAATGCTTAAATTGCCGGGAGATGCAATCCGCGTGCTTGTGGAAGGTGTGGATCGTGGAAAAATCATTGAAATCATAGAGGAAACACCTTTTTTCAGGGTTGAAATTGAAGAATACATCGATGAGGACAAAATAGAAGTGACCAAGGAATGCGAGGCATTGATGCGTACGGTAATAAACGCATTCGAGGAATACATTAGTGCCAGCACCAAGATTTCGCCGGAAGTGCTGATAACAGTTTCTTCAATAGAGGAACCTGGACGACTTGCGGATGCGGCGGCTTCACACATGATTCTGAAAACGAGTCAGAAACAGGAGATACTCGAGGCGCTCAATCCCAAGGAACGTTTGGAAGTACTTCACCAAATACTTTTAAAGGAAATAGAAATACTGGAGATTGAAAACGAAATAGACAAGAAGGTCAGAAAACGCCTAAACAAGATTCAAAAGGATTATTATCTCAAAGAGCAGATGAAGGCTATTCAAGACGAACTGGGAGAAGGGCCGGGTTTTGATGACGACATAGAAGAGCTGTATCAAAAGCTGGACAATGTCAAAATACCAAAAAGCGTAAGAGAAAAAGCAGAAAAGGAAATAAAGCGCTTGAGGATGATGTCGCCGGGTTCTGCGGAGGGAAACGTTATAAGGACGTATGTCACATGGCTTTTGGAACTGCCCTGGAACAAGCAGACCAAGGACAGCATAGATATCAAGAAGGCCAAGAGAATTCTGGAAGAAGACCACTATGGACTAAAGGATGTAAAGGAAAGAATACTGGAATATCTTGCCATACGCAAGCTTGTTAAAAGCATGAAAGGTCCGATCATCTGTCTTGTTGGGCCTCCGGGAGTTGGAAAAACATCAATAGCCAAATCCATTGCCAGGTCTCTTAACCGAAAATTCGTTCGAATGTCATTAGGCGGAGTAAGGGACGAGGCTGAAATTCGCGGACACAGGAGAACTTACATCGGAGCAATACCGGGGAGAATAATAACTGCGGTCAAGGATGCGAACAGCAAAAACCCTGTTTTCCTCTTTGACGAGATAGACAAGATCAGCAGTGATTTCAGAGGAGATCCGGCTTCGGCCCTGCTTGAGGTTCTAGATCCCGAACAGAACAAGGAGTTTACGGATAACTATCTTGAGGTGCCCTTTGACCTTTCAAAGGTGATGTTCATAACTACTGCGAACTCATTGAACGATATACCCAGTCCACTTATGGACAGAATGGAAATCATTCAGGTTTCGGGATACACCGAACCGGAAAAGACGAAGATAGCGCTACGTTATCTCTTGCCCAAGCAACTCAAGGAGCATGGCTTGAAGCCTGAAAATCTTTCGATTTCTGACAGCACGATAAAGGATATAATAAATTTCTATACCAGGGAATCGGGCGTAAGGGAACTTGAAAGACAGCTTGCCAAAATTTGCAGGAAAGCCGCTGTCAAGATCGTCGAGGAAAAAATCGATACGGTTCGCATCACAAAATCAAATCTCGACAAATATTTGGGCAACAAAAAATACAGGTATGATGTATTGAATCAGAAAAGCGAATTGGGGCTTGCAACCGGATTGGCATGGACGACTGTAGGCGGAGAGACATTGACCATCGAGGCAACGCTTATGAGCGGAAAAGGGGAAATAACCCTAACCGGGCAATTGGGCGATGTCATGAAGGAGTCAGCACAGGCAGGAATAAGCTATATACGCAGCAAGGCGGAATTTCTTGGGATAGACAAGGCTTTTCATGAGAAAACGGATGTGCACATTCATATACCGGAAGGCGCCATACCAAAAGACGGTCCTTCGGCAGGAATAACAATGGCCACAGCCGTAATTTCCGCGTTGACCGGAAAACCCATAAACAGAGAAGTTGCTATGACGGGAGAAATCACTCTGAGGGGAAGGGTGCTTCCCATAGGAGGCCTCAAGGAAAAATCTCTTGCCGCTGAAAGAGCCGGGATTACGAAGATATTGATACCAAAGGGAAATGAAAAAGATTTGGAAAACATACCTGCCATAGTCAGGCGAAAGGTCAAGTTCGTTCCAGTTGAAAGCATGGACGAGGTGCTCGAACACGCTCTTGTGGAAGGGGAGCGTAAATGAAAATTAAAAGCGCCGATTTTGTAATCAGTGCAGTCAGTCCGGCGCAGTATCCAGGGGACAATTTGCCGGAAATTGCTTTTGCCGGTCGTTCCAATGTCGGAAAATCTTCTATTATAAATATGTTGGTTAACAGGAAAAAAATGGCCAGAACCAGTTCCACGCCGGGAAAGACGCAGACTATAAATTTTTACAGAATAAATGAGTTGATTTATTTTGTCGACCTGCAAGGTTACGGATATGCCAAGGTTTCCAAAAAAAGCAGGGAATCATGGGGAAAGAGCATAGAAAGATATCTGCACGAAAGACAGATGCTTATGAGCGTGTTCCTTTTAGCCGATATAAGGCACGAACCTTCAAAATTGGACAAAACGATGTTTGATTGGATACGTGGCCAAGGATACAGGGGGATTGTTCTTGCAACCAAGACGGACAAGATTCCAAGAAGCAGAAAGGAAGCCCATCTAAAAGTCATCAGAGAAACGCTTGAAATGGGCGAAGGGGATTTGGTTATACCTATTTCGGTCAAAACCAAAGAAGGATACGACGAACTTTGGAAGACGATTGAGGATAAGATGGCGGAGTACGGAATATTTGAAGACTGACCAATAGAAAAAGGCTCCGCCTGCAGAGAAGTCAATATGTTTGACTCTGCAGGCGGAGCCTTTATTCAAGCAGAAACATGTCCGCTTCGTCTTTTCCTGAATGGATTGAGTTCCGAAATAATTACACCCGACAGAATCAGGCATGCGCCCAAAAGGCTTTGACCTGAAAGAATGGTCCCGTAAATAAGGAATTCGAAAATCGAGGCGAAAACAGGTTCTCCTGAATAAATGAGTGCGGTATGGGATGCAGTAGTGTATTTTTGAGCTTCGTTTTGTGCTATAAAAGCCAGTGCCGTGCAGGCTATGCTAAGAAAAAGCATTGACGCCCAATCGGCAGCAGTTGACGGAATGGCGGGTTCTTCAAAAATAAGGGCTGTGATTCCGCTGAAAAAGCCGACTCCGAAAATTTGTGTTATTGCCAAAATTACTGCATTCCCTTTTTTTGCGAAGATTCCGACGGAAATTATATGCATTGCAAAACTGATTGCGGCAAGGAATGTGAGAAAGTCTCCCAAGTTTATACTGGAAAAACCGCATCCGTTCCCCAAAGTGAGAAATGCAAGTCCTACAATGGCCATAAAAGCTCCCACAAGTGCTGAAACAGAGGGCTTGCTCTTGAAGAAGACGGTACTTATTATTGGTACGAGAACTACCGAAAAACCCGTTATGAAAGCCGAGTTTGATATGCTAGTGTAAAGAAGTCCCATTGTCTGGAATGCGTATCCTGCAAAAAGTATGAAACCGATGAACATTCCGGTGAAAAACATTTTTGGAGTTATGTATTTGAATTTTTTTCTAAAGAATAAGCCTGCAATAAAGGCTGCAATCAAAAATCTTTGAGAAAGAAAATTAAAAACTCCTATTTCTTCAATCAACAATTTGGTCAATATGAAAGAAACCCCCCATGTCATTGCCACGAAGACAAGGGCGGCGTCGGCTTTGTATTGTTTTTTCATTTCTATGTACCTCCAGTTGATGCATCGTGCATCTAAACCATTATATTGAAACTAAAAGAAATAGTCAAACAGGAAGAACAGTAGAAAGTAGAAAGTAGAAAGTAGAAAGTAGAAAGTAGAAAGTAGAAAGTAGAAAGTGGAAAGTGGAAAGTAGAAAGAGGAAAGTAGAAAGGGAAAACAGAAAATCAAGGACTAAAGACAGAAGAACAAAAAATCAAAAAAAGGTAATGTTTTTATTTTACTGCAATTTGCACGCTGACTGCTGACGAAAAAATATAAGAGCGGATATCAGATAACAGATGTCGGGAAAAAAATAAAAGACAAGAACGGTTGACGGGAAAGGCAAATCAAAGAATAAATCATGGGTTTTTCTACAGTAAGAAGCCCCCTTGAAGAACAAGGGGGCTTTTTTAAAATCATTATTCTACAGGCTCGAACATGTCTTTTGTTACGCCGCACATGGGGCAGGTCCAGTCATCGGGGATGTCTGCAAAAGCTGTTCCCGGCTCAATTCCACCGTCAGGGTCTCCGATTTCCGGGTCGTATACGTAGCCGCATGGTATGCATCTGAATTTTTTCATATAAAGCCTCCTTAAATTTATTTACATAATTATATATACCAATTATAAGACAGTTTAAACACAAAGGCAATAATTCCTCATGAATTGAACGATTGATGAAAAATGGTATAATTATTGAGAATAAATAAGAATCGAGGAGAGATAATATGGACCCTAGAATTGCAAAATTAGCAGAAAATCTAATAGGATATTCCTGCAGGCTTAAGAAAAACGAGAAAGTCTTGATTGAGTACAAGGGGGAGGCTACCAAACCGCTGGTTCAGGCATTGGTGAGGGAGGTATATAAAGTTGGAGGGCTCCCATTTTTGTGGCAAAGGGACGACTCTTTGTTAAGGGAGATATTGAAGCATTCCGACGATGCGCAAATTGATTTGATGGCTGAAGTCGACCTTGCCATGATGAAAAAGATGGATGCATACATAGGCATAAGAGGATCTGAAAATATAAGCGAGCTTGGGGACTTGGGCGCGGAAAAAATAAAGAGATATATAGACAGGTATCAGAATCCCGTACACAGTGAGGAGAGGGTCAACAATACCAAATGGGTCATACTGAGATATCCAAATTATTCGATGGCGCAATTGGCCGACATGAGTCTTGAAGCTTTCGAGGACTTCTATTTTAAGGTCTGCAATCTTGACTATGGAAAGATGTCCCATGCAATGGAAAGCCTCGTTGACCTTATGGAAAAGACGGACAGAGTCCTCATAAAAGGTGAGGGTACGGACATAAGTTTTTCTATAAAGGGTATTCCCGCCATTAAATGCGCCGGAGAAATGAACATACCGGACGGCGAGGTTTTTACGGCCCCTGTAAAGGACTCTGTTAATGGAAGGATTTCATATAATTGCCCGGCTGTATACCAAGGCGTCACATATGAAAATATTGTGCTCGATTTCGAGAACGGCAAGATAGTTGAAGTTAAAGCCAATGACACAGAGCGAATAAACGATGTGTTTGATACGGATGAAGGGGCAAGATATGTAGGTGAATTTGCCATAGGGGTCAACCCTCATATAGAAAAAGCGATGAAGGATACACTGTTTGATGAAAAAATCAAAGGGAGCTTTCATTTCACTCCCGGAAGGTGCTATGAGGAAGCTTCGAACGGAAATGATTCGTCAATACATTGGGATTTGGTTTGCATACAGAGACCGGAATACGGGGGTGGAGAAATTTATTTTGACGATGTGCTTGTAAGAAAGGACGGGGTGTTTGTATTGGAGGAGCTTTATCCTTTGAATCCTGAAAATCTTTTGAGTTGAGAGAAAATATTTCGAGTTTGAAATTGCTTGTTAAACATATGATTAGAGGGTCTGAACTATACAAATATGCAGTTCTAAATTTGTTTATTGGTGTTCGTTTGATATATGATAAGGGTATAAACAACAATGGAGTTGTTTATAAAAATCAAATGGAGGGATATTATGGAATCAAGAGACGAAGAAGCACCGATTAATAGCTTCAAAAGAATTGACGTAGAGAAGGTCAGCGTAAGAAAAGCTGAAAAGAAAGATGTTGCAGGCATTTACAGGGTTGCCAAAAGCGTAGGTACGAGCGAAAAGGATTCTTACAGCGGATTCTTGATGGATGACTATAAATCCGACCCGGATTATTTTATGAAATTTTTTAGCGAAATGGTGGACAAACTTGATTATTTCTATGTCGCCAAGGGACGCGAAACGGTAGGATTTTTAATGGCTTACACTAAGGAAGAGTGGCTTTCGGAGAATCCGGATTGGATTTCAAAGGTGTATTGGTCGCCTGAGTTCGATTTGAGCAAAACGGAAAATTTTGTGTTGGTTGACAAGATAGCGATAATGAAAAATTGCAGCGGCAAGGGTGTCGGAAGCGCTATGTACAGACGTTTCATAAAGGATTTGAAGGCATCGGGCGTGAAAGGCATATTTTCGGAGACAATAATATATCCAACACCTAATTTTGCATCGCTTTCATTCCGCAAAAAGCAGAAACATATGCTTGCGGGAATCCGTTATGAAGAATTCGAAGGAAAAACCCTGGCAGATGGAATATACTATAAACCAGTAAAGTGAATTATAAGCGGAATCAACAAAAAATTCGGCTTTTCAATAACAAACATTGTGATTAAGTCAAACACATTCAGACGCATTGTATCGAATCATTGGTTTTTCTTTATGTCCTAAACATATAAAGGGAGCGTAACCGCATGACGGGTAGAATACTGATGAAAGCTGAAAAAATAAGCAAATACTATCAGATGGGAGAAGTCGAGGTTAGAGCTCTTGAAGACGCTTCCTTTGAAATTTATGAAGGCGAGTTTGTTGTCATACTGGGACCGAGCGGTTCGGGGAAAAGCACATTGCTTAACATTATCGGAGGCATGGATGTTCCTTCGGGAGGCAATGTGTTTTTCAGGGGTGATGAAATAACTTTGTATGACGACAACAAGCTTACAATGTACAGAAGAAACAGAGTGGGATTTGTATTTCAGTTCTATAATTTGATGGCGAATCTGACCGCTCGGGAAAATGTTGAGCTTGCTTCGGAAATATGCGAAAATCCCTTGGAAGTGGATTCGGTGATGGAGGAAGTCAATCTAGACGAGCGCATGGACCACTTTCCTTCGCAAATGAGCGGAGGGGAGCAGCAACGGGTGGCGATAGCGAGAGCTGTTGCGAAAAATCCAGACATATTGCTTTGTGACGAGCCTACAGGAGCTTTGGATTTCAAGACAGGTCTTTCAATTTTGTCGTTGCTAAGCAAGGTCAACAAGAAGCACGGCAAGACGGTTATGATAATAACCCATAATGCCGCGATTGCGGACATGGCCGACCGCGTTGTCAAAATGAGGAGCGGGCGGATAATTTCAGACAAATACAATGATGAGCCTATCCCTCCCGAAAGGATTGTATGGTGATGAAAAAATTCAATCTCCGCCTATATCGCCATATTAGGGAGGCAAAAGGGCAGTTTATAGCAGTTTCAATGGTGGTGGCTGTAGGAATAATGACATATGTGGCCATTTCCCTGGCTGTCACGGATCTGGAAGTTGGAACGCAAAAATATTATGAACTCAACAATTTTCAGGATGTAAGCGTAGAGCTCATGAAGATAAACGAATCGGGCATTGAACGCATAAGACGAATGCCGCGGGTTGAATCCGCCCAGGGAAGAGTTTTTTTCAAGACGCCTCTTGAGGTCGAGGACAAAGACGAAAAGGTGAATGTGGGCATATCGTCCATACCGGAGGCGGAAAACAGAATAAATGATTTATACATATTGGAAGGGGGATGGATCCAGGACGGTCGAAGAGACGTATTGGTTCTGGAGCAGTTTGCCGAAGCAAGAGGAATAGAAGTTGGAGACGTGGTCCATCCCCAAATAGGCGGCAAGGATTACGAACTCGATGTAAGGGGGCTTGTTGGTAGCCCTGAGCATATATACCTTATGGAGGATGAGCAGAATCTTCTTCCTCAACCATCTAAATATGGAATTCTGTTTGTTTCAGAAGAATTCGCGCAACAGGTCTTCGGATATTCAAAATCATATAATGAAGTGCTTATAAAACTAAAGAATCCGGACGAGGACGGCATATTCAAGGACGAGCTTGAAAAGGTGATTGAAAGATACGGCGTGCAGCGCATAATAAGAAGGGAAGACCACATGAGCGACCGCATAGTGGCCGAGGAAATAAGGGGAGCCAAACAAATGGCCAATGTAATACCCATGGTTTTTCTTGGCGTGGCGGCTGCAATAATAGCCATAATGATTATGCGACTAGTCAAGAACGACCGGACTTCAATAGGCGTTCTAAAGGCTATAGGCTATAGAAACAAGGATATTCTCTTCCATTACGCAAAATACGCATTCATAATTGGAACGATTGGATCTGTGATAGGAGTTTTTTCAGGATACTTGTTTTCGGGTCCCATGGCAAATCTGTATCAGGAATTTTACAGAATACCTTTCAAGGTCAGGATATTTTCATGGAATTATCTTGGGATGGGTTTCTTTTTAAGCGCAATCTATTGCATAGGAGCAGGGCTTTGGGGAGCTAGAAGCATACTCGGGATAACACCTGCAGAATCAATGAGGCCGGAGCCTCCCAAGAAGATTGGAAAGACATACATTCAAAGAATCACTTTCATTTGGAAACACATAAGCTTCAGCTGGAAGGTCGTATGGAGGAATGTTTTCAGAAGCAGAAAGAGGTTTGTGTTTCTGTCTGTGGGCATTGCAGTAACATTCGCTATAGCGCTTATGCCTGCGCACATGCTTAATGTTTTCGAGGCAATGTTCTATGACCAGTATGGAGAGTTCATGCGGATGGATTATGAAATAGCCTACACCAAGCCGCTTTCGGAACGTTCTGTGATGGAAATAAGTGAATTGGTTGATGTAACAGGCATAGAAGGAAAGATTGAATTTCCGTTTGAGATTGAAAATGGATGGAAGAGCAAAGTCGTAAGCGTAATAGGCCTTAAACCGGATACGGAATTTTATAATCTGGCCGGTTCTGATGGAGGAATTCTCAGTCTTTCTCAAGAAGGAATGCTCATAAGCGAACCCATGGCTTACATACTTGACATTGAAAAAGGCGACGTGGTCAATGTCAAGAACTTCATTCCGTTTAAGGACGATGTCAGAATTAAGGTCGAGGGGGTAGTCAAGCAGAGCCTTGGCCTTAATGCATACATGGACATAGGCTTAATGCAAGAGAGGCTTCTCGATGAAGGGATGATAACCGGGGTGATGATCGACTCTACAGACAGGGTCAAAGAAAAAATGGAAGATGTCAAAAATGTATCATCCGTAAAATCGCTTGAAGACCTGAAAAATATTTTTAAGGAGTTCACAAAGCTCACCTATGCAGGACTTTCCGTCTATGCATTGTTTGCGGGAATAATTGGTTTTGCGATAGTTTACAATTCGACTATGATGAGCATAAATGAGCGAAGACTCGAATTTTCATCCTTGCGCATCATGGGATTTTCAAAAAAAGAAATCAATAGAATCGTTTTGAAGGAAAACCTAATCATGACGGCATTTGGCATTGCGCTTGGGATTCCGTTGGGAAGGTGGCTTATGAGGCTTATGGAGACATCGTTTCAAACGGAATTTTATACAATGACCGCGCCTATTGAAAAGAATTCGTATATATATGCCGCCGCTTTGACAGTTTTTTATGTGTTGATTGCCCAGTATTTCAGTTCTCAAAAGATAAAAAGGCTGGATTTCATAGAAGCTCTAAAGAATAGAATAACTTAAAGAGAGGCCCTTATGAAAATAGCGAAAAAATTCAATGGATTGCTTAGAAACAGCAACAATCAAAAAAAGAAGAAAATAAAGAAATGGGCAACGATTTCAATAGCCTTGGCTATAGTTTCCGCAGGGGTGTTTTATTACATTTCCTCTCAAGACAAAGGTATCCCTGTGGAGGTCAGCTCCGTTGAGAAAGGGCAGGTGCTTGAATATGTCGAAGAGACTGCTTATGCGAAATCCGACAACGAGCATGTCATTTATTCGGACATAAGCGGAGTGTTGAAGGATATATATGTAAAGGAAGGAGAGTCGATACAAAAGGGAGACATCCTCGCAACGGTTGAGGGAGATGATATAGAGCTTCAAATCAAGAGCTTGACGGCCCAAATGAGCGGAGCTGACGCCGCAGCTTCATATGCATATGTCGAATCGGCTCGCCTGGCAAGGGATGAAGCTTTCCGCACCTTAGGCAATATGGAGAAACTTTTTGAAGAGGGAGCAGTAAGCAATGACGACTATTTGAAGGCGAAAACTGCTTATGAAGTTGCACAGCAGACCTACGGGCAGGCTCTAAGCCAATACAATAGCGCAAAAGCGCAAAGCCGGACAATAGGCTATGAGATAGACCTTTTGGAGAATAACCGCGACAAATTGACAATCACATCTACAGAGGATACACAGGTCACGCTCTTTCACGTAAAGGAAGGCGAGTATATAAGTCCGGGCATGCCGCTTTTCGAGCTTGGAAGCCTTGAAGAATTGTTTATTGAGGCGGATGTCCTCGTAAGCGATGTGGGCGATGTTGAAAAGGGACAGACTGTCATAATAGAGAATGAGGATATAGGGCTCGAAGAAATAGAAGGCATGGTCGAGAGAATATCCCCAAAAGCTTTCAGCAAAATTTCAGAATTGGGCATAGAACAGAAAAGAGTGAAGGTGGAGATGCTTTCCGAAACACTCTCTGACAAAATTCGGCTGGGTTATGAAGTGGAAGTAAGGATAATAACAAGGGAAATGAATGATGTGCTGAGGGTTCCGGATAATGCAGTCTTTGAAATTGGCGAAAAGCCGCATGTGTTTGTAGTTGACGGGGAAAAGACGATTTTAAGACCTGTAAGCGTCATTTTTGAGGGCAATGACTATTTTGCTATAGAAAACGGAATATCGGAGGGTGAGCTTGTAGTCCTTTCCCCGGGAAATGAATTGGAGGAAGGAAGCAAGGTTTTGGAATTGAAAAAAGAATAAATGCGAAGAACTGGGGCAGAAAAACAAAAAAAGGAGGCAATATATGAATTACGAGACTTGGTTGGTGATAAAAACTTTTATGGCGACGGTCGCGCTAAGAATGTTGGGGGCGCTTGTCGTATGGTTTGTAGGAGCTTATGCAATCAAATGGCTTATGAAAATACTAAATAGGATTTTGAAGAAAAGCGATTCGGATATAACTCTGGTCAAGTTTGTGAATTCATTTGTAAAGATAGCGCTTAAAATATTGCTATTAGTAACTATCGTAATAATCCTTGGAGTTCCAAGCACGAGCTTTATAGCTATTCTGGGAGCCGCAGGACTTGCTGTAGGTTTGGCTCTTCAGGGCAGTCTGTCAAATTTTGCGGGGGGAGTGCTGATACTAATTTTCAGGCCTTTCAACATTGGAGATTATATCGAGGCTGGAGGATTTGGAGGAACGGTTCAAGCCATACAGATACTATATACCGTACTTTTGACTCCTGACAATAAAAGGATAGTAATTCCAAATGGAAATCTTTCCAACAACAGCGTGATAAATTATTCAACGGAGGAAATCAGAAGGGTGGACTTGAAATTCGGAGTTTCCTACGATTCGGACATAACAAAAGTTAAAGAGGTCATTAATCAAATTTGCGAAAACCACGAACTTGTATTGAAGGAACCGGAGCCTTTTATAAGGGTCATATCTCATGGGGACAGTTCCGTGGATTTTGTTGTGAGACCGTGGGTTGAAAAGGAAGACTATTGGACTGTTTTTTACGATATGCAGGAGATGGTCAAGGAAGAGTTCGACAAAAACGGAATAGAAATACCATATCCGCATATGGATGTGACCATGCTTGGTCAATAAGCTATAGCTTGATACTTTCAATATTTTGTGTTAGAATTACCATAGGCGGTATCTATTTTGAGCCGCACTGTAAAGTTTGTTTTTACAATTTAATAAGAAATGAAATTCTGCTCTGAGCCAATGGACCGAGACAGAGGTGACAAGATTATTTTGATAAATTCGCCTTTCTATGCAACCGCTTAGGAAGGCTTTTATTGTTTTGTTTTTGTATGCCCGCCGGTTATAAACGGCGGGCATTTGTTGTGAAAGGGGGATCCTGAAATGAGAATAGGATTTGTAGGCGGAGGAAGAGTAGGAAAAGCTTATGGAAAGTTTTTGAAAAGCCGTGGATATGATGTTTGCGGATACTTTAGCAGAACGCAGTCTTCAGCTATAGAAGCGGCTTCTTTTGCCGGAACATCCTGGTACGGCAGCATGGAAGAATTGGCGGAAGCTTCAGACATGATTTTTCTTACTGTGAATGACGACCAGATTCCCTTGACTGCAAAAAAAATGTCCGATGCGGATGCTGCATTGGATGGAAAAATTGTTGTACATATGAGTGGGGCCTTGTCGTCGGGAGAGCTTGAGGTCCTAAAAAAGAGAGGCTGCCACACATATTCCCTGCATCCCCTCCTGTCGTTTGCAGAACCCGTAAAGGCGTGGAAGAGAGTGGGAGACGCTGTCTTTTCCGTGGAAGGCGACGGCGAAAAAATGCAGACGGTAAAGCGGATGCTAAAAGACACGGGTTGTTCATTTTTTGAAATAGAAACAGATAAAAAAGCTCTCTATCATGCCGCGGCATGTGTGGCATCGAACTACGTTACAGTTCTTTTGGATTATGCCTTTTCCTTGTATCTGGACATGGGGCTTTCAAGGCAGGATGCCGCTAAAGCCCTGCTGCCGCTTTCCAAGGGCACGGTTCAAAATGCCGAAGACGGGGGACCTGAAAAGACACTTACGGGGCCCATTTCCAGAGGCGATGCGGGGGTCATAAGGTTGCACATGGAAGCATTCGACAAATCGGCTAAAGAAAAAGAAGATTTTTACCGGTTAATGGGGTTGCAGACGGTTGATTATGTAAGCCGTTACGGCCTCCAACCGGAGGAGAAAATAGAAGAAATGAAAAAAATACTGAACAGGGGTGAGCTGAATGGCTAAAAGGTTTACGGTCAATGATTTTATCGAATCAAAAAAGAATGGAAGAAAGATTTCAATGCTAACGGCTTATGATTACTCAATGGCGAAACTGCTGGACGAATCGGGTGTGGACAGCCTTCTGGTGGGGGATTCTCTCGGTATGGTTGTGCTTGGATACGAGGACACGCTGCAAGTCACGATGGAGGACATGATCCATCACTGCCGTGCTGTTGCAAGAGGAGTGAAAGGGGCTATGGTCATAGGGGACATGCCTTTCATGAGCTATCATGTCAGCATCGAGGAAACCGTAAGAAATGCCGGAAGACTGATAAAAGAAGGTTTGGCTCAATCTGTGAAGCTTGAAGGCGGAAGCGAGATAGCGGACAAAATTCGCGCTGTCATAGGAGCGCAGATTCCTGTAGTGGGCCATTTGGGGCTGACGCCTCAATCGGTCAACATGTTTGGAGGGTTCAAGGTCCAAGGCAAGTCCGAGGATGCAGCCAAAAAAATCATAGAAGACGCGCTGCTTTTGGAAGAAATAGGGGTGTTTGCAATAGTCCTTGAATGCGTGCCGGCTGAATTGGCAAAGATAATTTCTGGAAAATTGACAATTCCAACCATTGGCATCGGAGCGGGCGCGGATTGCGACGGACAGGTTCTGGTCACGCAGGACATGCTTGGAATGTACAGCGATTTTGTTCCTAAATTCGCAAAGCAGTACGCACAGGTTGGTTTGTCAATAAAAGAAGCCGTAGCTTCTTATGGCGATGAAACAAGGAGCGGCGCATTTCCTGAGAAGAAGCATACATTCAAGATAGACGCTTCAATATTGGAAAAGCTTTATTAAGGAGGCTTTCAATGGATACAGTAAAAAAGATAGATGAGCTTCGCAGCCGTTTGAAAGAAGCGTATAAAAAAGGCAAAAGCGTGGGACTTGTTCCTACTATGGGATTTTTGCATCAAGGACACCTTTCTTTGATAAAAAGGGCCAGAGAGAAAAACGATTTGGTCGTCGTAAGCCTATTCGTAAACCCGACACAATTTGGTCCTGGGGAGGACCTCGAAAGTTATCCCAGGGATTTGAAAAAGGATGCGGATTTATGCGCGGCAGAGGGCGCTGACATATTGTTTGCTCCTGAAGCTGAAGAAATGTATTTCGAGGACTATGGCACTTATGTGGAGGTGTCGGGAGACTTGACAAAAGGCCTTTGCGGAAAATCAAGGCCCACACATTTCAGGGGCGTCACATCTGTCGTAAGCAAGCTTTTCAATATAGTCGATCCCGACAGAGCCTATTTCGGACAAAAGGACGCTCAGCAGGTTGCAGTAATAAAACGCATGGTACGGGATTTGAATTTTGATGTTGAAATTGTCGTTTGTCCCATTGTGAGAGAGGCGGACGGTCTTGCAAAAAGTTCCAGAAACATCTATCTTTCCGAAGCTGAAAGAAAAGCGGCGCTTGTATTGAACAGGTCTCTGAGGGCCGCCGCCGAAAGTATTTCATCAGGTGAAAGAAACGGGAATGAAATCAAAGCGATGGTTGAAAAAATGATAAGGCAAGAGCCTTTGTCGGAGATAGACTATGTGGAAGTTGTCGATGCGGAAAACATAAAGCCGATTGAAAAGCTTAAGGGCAGAGTGCTTGTGGCATTGGCGGTCCGTTTCGGGAAGGCAAGGCTCATCGACAACATTCGATTGGAGGTTGAATGATATGATGCTCAACATGTACAAGGGCAAAATCCACAAGGCAAGGGTCACAGAAGCCAATCTCAATTATGTTGGAAGCATAACCATAGACAGGGATTTGATGGATGCGGCGGGCATGATCGAGGGCGAGAGGGTGCAAATCGTCAACAACTTCAACGGCGAACGAATAGAAACCTACATCATTGAGGGAGAACGCGGCAGCGGGGTCATTTGCCTCAACGGTGCGGCGGCAAGAAGGGTTCAGCCCGGAGACGAAGTCATAATAATTTCCTATTGCTGGATCGATGAAGAAGAGGCGAAGGGACTTGTGCCAAAGATAGTATTTGTAGACAGTGAAAATAAGATTTCGGAAATCGCCGGCAGCGAAACACACGGGGACAGCAAATAATTTAAATATAAACAAAAAAATGCACCTGTCGGGGTGCATTTTTTTTGTTTTGTGGTATAATACAGTAATCTATTTTTTTAAAAATGAATTAAATTATTTAAGTGCCAAATCAAGAAGCCGTCAAGACAATAGAAAACAGGAGGTTTGGATCATGCGAAGCGATGAAGTGAAAAAAGGCGATGCAAGAGCGCCGCACCGTTCCCTTATGTATGCAATGGGTTACACAAAAGAAGAATTGGAAAGGCCGTTGATTGCAATCGTCAATGCGCAAAATGAGATTATACCGGGCCATTTCCATTTGGACGAGATTGCGGAAGCCGCCAAAAAAGGTGTTTATGCCGCAGGCGGAACACCAATGGAGTTTCCGGCAATAGGAATTTGCGACGGGATTGCCATGAATCATTCCGGAATGAAAT
>CAZAFW010000025.1:0-23104 GCA_964484935.1 uncultured Peptostreptococcaceae bacterium | reverse complement strand
ACCATAAATTAACTTATGGATTTTTAAGTTTTATTGATTGATTAGAATAATAATTATGAAGAACATTGTATTTTTATAATCTGAAAATGAAATTTGAAATCTGTTTCACAAGAAAATAATATGATTTTGATAACTGTTTTCCATTCAAGAACCAATCTTAATAATTATTTGGGCCGGTTCTTTGTATCTATTTAATTTCGAATCACTGACATTTAATTTACAGAACCGGTTAAGATATGCCACTCATCTGCAAATTGTTTAAGAATATCAATATTTGTTTGAATTTCATTAATGACTTGTGTTTTCTTTGACTCGTCTTCATCTCGTAATATATAATACCACAAAGAATTTTCTGCATCAGTCATTTTATTTTCGACCAGAAGGTCTCTAAGATTGATATATGCTTCAACAACTTCACCCTTCCTGGATTCAGGCGTATTGTTCCAGATATCTTCTGCGTAGATAATCGATTTCCTTAATTCAGAAAACAGATCACTTAATGAAGTATCATCCCACAAAATCATTCCTTCAATCACTCCAAATGCATTGGGATCCATAAATTCCCTATAGCCTTCAATATACCCATGAATTTCGTCTTGACTGATATTGTGATGAGAATCAGTAATATTCATAATGATTCTATCGAATGCCCATGAATCCACACGCAATTGCATCCTTAATACATACGATAAGTTGGATTCTATCGATTCACTGTCATATATTTTATTTCTAATTGTTGACTGATTATTTTTTGTTTCGATATATAATATTCCCAATATGATAGTGCTTGCTAAAAGGAAAACAGATATTGCCACTAGAATTTTTTGATAAGATTTTTTCATGACTTCACTCCTTATATTTCTCCGCAATATTTCATATCACTGCAACAAATGCATATGTCATTATCTCCAATTATTTCACATCAATAATCTTCCAATTCAAATTTTTATATACCATATGAAATTCAAGTTCTTTCATCGGAAGATTTTCTGGATTGTTTTCCAAAACTTTCATAACAAATACTTGATCGTCCCCCATATACTGTCCTAAATATGAAAATTCATAATTATCTACAGTAAAGTCCTCGTACTTTTTTAGATTATCCCATGGAAAATCCTCAACGTATTTGCCTTCAATATTAAACCGCGAGTCTTGCTTGTAGTAATTCCATATAAATTCGTAAATTAGATTATCGGATCTTTTTTTACGTTCAGGAACCACCGGATTAAAGAAACTATACTTATTAATCAAAAACTGTTTGTCAAATTTAATCGCATGCTCTTCACCGTTATTTTCATTAATAATCTTAACTCCTGCAATATTGTTTTGCGACCAGTTTCCACGATACGAACAATGTATTATGTTCTTGGCGCTAGAAATTTCTCGTGAATGTCCGGAAGGTCTTATGTATGAACCTGAGGTATTGTTGAAAAGTTCTATGTTTAATTCTTCTCCAACCAACTCTCCTACACTTTCCGCGTCAATAACATTTTGGTCAAATATAACTTCACAATTAATATCATATTTCATTTTTTCATTATCAATATGATAGGGGATGCTATAGAAATAATTGATTTTATATATTGTACTAATTATGCCTGATGGCAAATCAAGTCTTGCAATATAAGAATTGTCCGAAAAATGCATGCGATTTTCTTCAAAATTGCGTTTCTCAATATTCTTAACCAAAACACCGAATTTCTCGAATTCTATGTACTTTTCAATTGAGTAAGATTCCACTTGAATGCTATGTTGAAAATAAAAGAAAACTGATACAACAAACCAAATTCCCAAGACTACTGCCAATAGCCATTTTAATACTTTTGCGCTTCTCAACTTTAACTTCACCTCATCTTTCAATACAATATATTTGATATGCAAGTTTAGTATCTTTGTCAATAAAAGTTCATTCCAATATATGCACTAACAAACCACATCCCATAAGCAACAATCGCTCCTAAAGATATACCTTCAAATAATTTTGTTACTATCTTCCTTTTAGACTTCTTGAAGGTTATATACAATATACCTGCAAATGAAACAGGTGATAAAATTAGAAATGTCCAACTTAAAATTGCATACATTTTCATCGCCGCCTTGTATTTATGATTTTTTGCGTTTTAAATTCAAATTGCATTTCATCAATCTCAGCAAATAGCCCAATAGCAAACATGTTATCGGTTATAACTCATTATTGAAATAATTTTTAAAATATATTGTCCAAATGATTTGTTTTTCATTAATTGTGCCTCCAGGTTTTTTATTGCAGTTCCTGCTGCTGTCAAACCAATGGCTCATTATAGTATTCGTGCCATATATAACCATATCCTTCTTTTCATTCAAATCCGAAAAGCTTTACAGAAAAAAGAACAAAAGTTTTATTTCAAATTTCCTCTCTGAATAATTGGCCTTGAGGTCATCCTCCTATTTCTAAACTATCTGGGATCAGTGTGAGATTTAAGGGTCCCAGCGTACAAATATGTTACATTATGGTATTCTAGTATATATAGGGCGTGGCTGTTTTAAAGTTGGTTGTATTTTGGGGACTGATATTATTATCTCTTTTCGGTTCTCTTGTATTTGTTTGGTATAATCCGAAAAACGCCAAAAACCATTTCCGGCAATTATAAATGCAATAATCGTCAATGTAGTTATCTTAGGTTTAGGAAGCATCTGGTGGTTCACAACTGAATCGGACGGTATTAGTCAAGGAATAGGCATTATGATTTATTTGGGGTCAATAGTATTAATATCGCTGATTGATACTGTTATTATTTATATTGGGAGCAATTTCAAAAAATAGGTAGGTTAAATAACATTGTAAACTGCCGGAACTTTAGATAAAAGCGTACAAAATAAATGTTAGTGATTCAAATTGAATTATAGTGGTCTAATTTTCAAGACACGAATTTCAGAATCTTTAATGAATCCGATATATGCAATAAAGTAATTTAATCAGGCTGCTAAGGGAAGATTCTTGTAGTAAACACTTGAAGGCGTTCTGTATCCAATAGCAGAGTGATGTCTTACATTGTTATAAACATCAATAAACGCACCAATCTTGGTTCTAGCATCCCTAATATTTTTATACTCATCGAGATAGACTTCTTCATATTTAAGGGTGCGAAACCAACGTTCAACCATAATATTGTCGGCCCATCGTTTTTTGCCGTCCATGCTGATTTTGACATTGTTCTCTTTTAAATAATTTGTGTAATCGTTGCTTGTGAATTGAGCCCCTTGATCCGAATTCAGTATTTCTGGTTTAGCAATTTTAAATCCTTTTTCAACCGCCCGAAGAGCTGAAGCAGTATCAAGTGTATCATCCAGGTCCCAAGCAATGATACGTCGACTGTACCAGTCTATGATGGCTGTCAGATAGACGAAACCATGTTTCAAACGAATATACGTGATATCTATGCTCCATGCTTGGTTTGGCGCGGTTATCTCCTTGTTTCGGAGCAAATACGGATAGATTTTGTGACCTTTTGCTTGCTTCGATAAATTCGGCTTTGGGTAGATTGCAACAATGTTCATTTCTCTCATGAATCGTTTTACTTTATATCTGCCAATCTTAAAGCCAAGCTCTTTAAGTTGCTATGTCAATTGACGAGATCCCCATGTTGGATTGTCGGTATGCATGTGGTCCATATGATCCATAATCATAAGATCCTCGTCAGAAAAAAGACGTCCTTTGTAATAGATGCTTGTTCGATTGATTCCAAGAAGATTGGCAGCTGCCTTTATGGAAATGCACTCTTTTTTATTTCCCTTTAGGCTTCTTACTAAACTTACTTTCGTAGCCAGGCCCAAGAATTTCCTTAGATTTTTTTTTCAACCAATCAACTTCTACAGTTAATCGGCCCAGTTTCTTTGCGAGTTCATCATTTTCTGATTCGAGTTCTTCCATGACTTCTTTTGCTTTTTCATCAGATTTTGAAACAAAGACATTTGAAGCATTAGCAATAAATTCTTTTTTCCAATTACGGATGAGATTAGGCTGAATTTGATGTTCTGCAGCTAATTCGTTGATCTCTTTTTCGCCACGAATCGCTTCTAAGACAATTTTGGCTTTAAACTCTGGACTAAAATTTCTTCTTTTCCTCGACATGATAATGACATCCTTTCTTTCCTTTGTTTGAGTATATCAGATTCATTATCTGTCGAATAATTTGTGTCGAATTTTCTTCGTCCATTATAAAATCAAGATCACTTGTTGTAAAAGGCAGACAAAAGGGGTGAATATGATGAGAAAAGTAACAACAATAATGTTTTTCATATGTTTTGTGATTTTAATAGTAGGTTGCAATGCATCAAATACGAATAGTGAAAATGAAGTGAAGGATGAAGCAGAAGATGAGGTATCGGCTTTTGAGTATGATATGACCAATGATAACTTATCTGAACATTGGTATGGTATATGGGATGGTATCTATAAGAATGAGGGTGCATTGACAGATGAACAGATTGAAGAAATCAATTATTTGTTACAGCCAATTTTTACTCATGGTGAATTGACTGAAGTTAATCCAGTAAGTTGCTTTTTTACTTCTTACTATGAAGATGTAAGAGATATTAATTTGCCTGAATTTCTAAGTTATTTTCCTAAGGGAGAAATCCCTAAGGAACTACCTGAATTCTATGAACTGAAAAGTCATGAATTTTGGCCTTTTGGCGATGATGCTACCTTTGAAGATATGCCTGTTCCAATACATCGATACAATAGTGAAGTTGTGCAAGATATGTTCTCTGAGTATACAGAAATAAATTTAAATGAGTTAACGGGTGTTGGCTTTGACAAAGTCCTATATCTGGAAAGTACAGATGCTTATTATAATTTCACCAGTGATTTTGGTGCAGGGATTTTTAATTGTACAGAAGGAAATGTTAAAGAAGGGATTATTAAATTATATAGCATATCAAGAAATGAAACTCGCGAGGTATTGACGATAACGAAAAGCAATAACAAGTACGTTATACAGTCTTTTTATAGAGAATAAGCATATATAATAATTGGAATATTAATTCGAAAAATTTTTAGGAGCAAACAAATCACCATCAAAGCATTAAGTAGCGGCATGGAGAAAATCTTCATGCCGCTATTTATAAATAATCGCTTTTAACATATCAAAAACACTGTCAATAAAATTGTATTTGCAAATGAAAATCTATTTCGCAACGATACTCATTTCAGCATAGTATTGTGTTTCATTCAATTCGATGCATCTGTCCTTGTAATCGATTTCAAAATTCATCAGGGAAGAATAGAGATCTATGCTTCTGAGCAGGTGCACAGTGCATGCATGGCTTTCTTCGTCCGCACAAAAGCGAATCAATAGGTTTCTCACGTTTGGGAATTGAAGCCTTGAAACCGGAGGATTCACAAGTTTTCCAACACACAGGTTCAATGTGCGATTCCCGATTGGAATGAACAAATCCGTGTCGTTTTCCTCCTGCCTTACCACTCTGATGTCAAAATCACTGTTCAAGCAGAAATTGCCCTTTCTGTAAATCACATTTCCACCCTCCTTCAGCAAAAATGAACCAAAAAAGCCATATGACTTTTTTGGTTCATTCGACTATTCTACGGTTACTGATTTTGCAAGGTTTCTGGGCTTGTCCACGTCGTTTCCACGGGCTACGGAAACGTAGTAGGCGAAAAGCTGGAGCGGAACGACCGAAAGCAAAGGAGTCAATTCATCCATTCCGTCAGGTATGAAGACAACCTTGTCGGCCACCTTTTCGATTTCCTTGTTTCCCTCTTTTGCGACTGCAACGACATATGCCCCTCTTGCCTTTACTTCCTTTATGTTCGATATCATCTTCTCAAAGAGCTTGTCTTGATTTGCAAGTGCAAATACAAGGGTTCCTTCCTGCATCAGGGCTATTGTTCCATGCTTAAGCTCCCCTGCAGGAATAGCAAATGAGTTGATGTATGATATTTCCTTGAGCTTTAGCGAGCCCTCGTATGCGACATCGACATCTACGCTTCTCCCCATGAAGAAAACGCTCTCGTTGTTGAATTGCTCATCAGCCAGCTTTTGGAATTTTTTATCATCTCTCAGCACTTGACGAACCTTCTCGGGAATTGCTTTTAGCTCTCCCATTACTTCCTTGTATCTGTCATCGTCCATTACGCCTTTGACTCTCGCCATATGGAGGGCAATCAGATACATGCTCATTAGCTGGGTTGTGTAGGCCTTTGTCGATGCCACTGCAATCTCGGGCCCCGCCCATGTATAGAAAACATCGTCGGATTCGCGTGAAACTGAGCTTCCTACTACATTTACAACGGAGAGTATTCTTGCTCCCTTCCGCTTTGCTTCGCGAAGCGCGGCCAGTGTGTCTATTGTCTCTCCCGACTGGCTTACTGCAATGAAGAGCGTCTTTTCGTCGACAAATGGATCCCTGTATCTGAATTCCGACGCTATGTCCACTTCCACAGGTATGCCCGCGAATTTTTCTATAGCGAACCTTCCCACAAGACCCGCATGATATGCCGTTCCGCATGCTACGATGTATATTTTATTAATCTTTTCAAGGTCTTCTTTCGTTAGGCTTATGCCGTCGAGAGTTATCGAATCATCCTTCTCGAGCCTCCTGTGGAGCGTTTCATAGAGTCCTTTGGGCTGCTCGTGAATCTCCTTGAGCATGAAATGCGGATAGCCTTCTTTTTCAGCAGACTCGACATCCCAAGTAACCTTGAATATGTCCCTGTCCTGCTCCTGCAACAGTCTGCTGTAAATCTTGACTTCATTTTTTGTAAGCACGACAAATTCGTTGTTCTCTATGATGTACATGTCTCGTGTGTGCTTAAGGAGGGCGGGTATGTCAGAAGCAAGGAAGTTCTCGCCTACTCCCTTACCGACTATGAGGGGGCTGTCTTTTCTGACCGCCACAAGCTTGTCCGGTTCGTTTCTGCAGACAACCACTATCGCGTATGCCCCCTGCATTTTACCTACAGCCTTATATACCGCTTCAACCAAATCCCCTTCATAAAAATATTCGATGAGATGGGATATGACCTCTGTGTCCGTTTCGGACTTGAACACTACTCCAACCTCTTTTATGAGCCAATCCTTGAGTTTCATGTAATTCTCTATTATGCCGTTGTGTATTACAGCTATGTTTCCGTTGGTGCTTGTATGCGGGTGTGCATTGAAATCGCTCGGAGCCCCGTGGGTAGCCCACCTGGTATGTCCCATTCCTATTGAACCCGAAAAATCCTCGTCCTTGATTTTTTCCTGTAAAACTGAAAGTCGTCCGGCAAACTTGCGAACTTCGAGACTTCCATTGTTGTAGACTGCTATCCCCGACGAGTCGTATCCTCTGTACTCAAGCTTGGCAAGCCCTTCGACAATTATCGGCGCAGCCTTTTTATCACCTATATATCCTACGATTCCACACATGATGAAATCCTCCAATTTTTTTATTTTTTCAAACCATCTGTCATGGTTCCACCCGACCGCTTTGTTGCCGAAATCGCTTCCGGACTTTGTACAGTCTTTTCGGCCGTGGACCGGCCGCGGGGCATCCGCCGAATTTTCGATAAACCCCGTCCTCGTCAGCTCAGTGAGCTCAGGCGCTTGTTCCGTTTGTATTTTGTTATGCCATTTATCACAACCTTTCAAATAGTTGTCAGCAGACAGTTGTCAGATATCAGAAAAGGCTTAATACTAATAAGACAAAAGATCTAAACAATAAAAGCAAACCAAATTCGACTTCAAAATGCTCATCATCTTTCTTACACTTCACACTTCTTTTCCCGTTTTATCTTTTGTTTCCACTTGCTACTTACTACTTGCTACTTGTTAATTGCTATTCTTTATGTACTATATCGTCATTATGGACACAAAAATGTCTGTCCCTTTTTAGTCCTTGTTTCTACTTTCTACTTTTTTCTATCCCAACTGTTTCTCTATCAGGTCAGCCAGTTCTTTGGCTTTTTCCTCTAAAACGCTTTGATTTTTACCTTCTATCATCACGCGAACAAGAGGCTCTGTACCCGATGCCCTTACAAGCACTCTTCCTTCGCCATTAAAAAACTTCTCCATTTCTTTTATCGATTGCCTTATTTCTTCGTCTTCCATATAATCGTGTTTTTTGTCATTGTCGACTTTGGCATTTAAAAGAACCTGCGGAAATGTCTCCATTATGCCTTTTAGCTCGGAAAGCCTTTTGCCTCGCTTTTTCATCACTTTCATCAGCATAAGGGCGGACAAAAGTCCGTCGCCGGTGGTGTTGTGGTCCAAGAATATGAGATGGCCCGATTGCTCGCCTCCAAAGTTATATCCTTCTGCAAGCATTTTTTCCAGCACATACCGGTCTCCAACCCTTGTTTTTTCGGTTTTTATGCCTTTTGAGCCAAGCGATTCAAAAAGCCCCATATTGCTCATGACTGTAGTTACAAGAGTGTCTTTTTTCAGCTCTCCAATTTCTTTTAGATAATCGGCGCAAATCGCCATTATTTTGTCTCCATCCACTACGCAGCCTGTTTCATCGACAGCAATAAGCCTGTCGGCGTCGCCGTCAAATGCCAATCCAATCGCGTAATCGCCGGACTTAACGAGATTCTGCACAAGCCCGACATGGGTTGACCCGCAGCCCTTGTTTATGTTGTGGCCGTCGGGTTGGCAGCAAAGAGCCGAAACCTCGGCATTCAATTTTGAAAGCGCATAGGCGGCAGTGGTTGTCGCGGCTCCGTTCGCACAGTCTATTGCCACCTTCATCCCGAAAAAATCCGTATCTATATTTTCTATCAAATGGTTGCAATAAAGCTTATAGGCCTGAGGCATTGTTTTCCATGTCCCTACATGGTCTCCGTCTATTATTGATTCCGCTTCGAGTCCTCCAAGTATGTATTTTTCTATTTTGTCTTCTATTTCATCCGCCAGCTTGTATCCGCTTTTGTTGAAAAATTTTATTCCATTATATTCTGCGGGATTGTGAGATGCTGAAATGACGACCCCTGCATCCGCCTTAAGTTTTTTTGTCAAAAACGCAACGGCCGGCGTCGGCACTACTCCAACAGATAATACATCCCCTCCCATCGACATGATGCCTGCCGCAAGGGAGGCCTCGAGCATGTCTCCGGATATCCTTGTATCCTTTCCTATCAATATTTTTATATGTTTTCTTCCATCAGTCAAAACATGGGCCCCATATCTGCCAAGCTTGTATGCAAGATCATTTGTAAGCTCTACATTGGCTATTCCTCTGACTCCGTCAGTACCAAAAAAACGTCCCATATTGTCCTCCGCATTCTATGTTTGTTGTTCTTTATTTATAAAATAAAAGATGGCCCGTATTTGAAATCCATCTGTTTTATTTTATCATACCGCCGTCTTCCCCTCAATGACAAAACAGAAACAAAGGACCAAATAAAAAAAGGATGCCGCTTTTGCGGCATCCTTTCAGTCAGAGTTACTATTCTTTGATTTTTCCGTTGCCTGTAAGGACCTTGTAAGATCTTGCAACAAGCACAATAGCCAATATGAAGAGAGCTATTGCAAAACCAACAAGAAGCATGTTTCCTGCTGCCAGGTTTGCTTGTATCAATAGTGCTATTGCAGAAAGTGTAGCCGCGAACATGAATATCATTGGAGCAACTATCATGCCAATTTTCTTGCCTTGGTTCTTCAGATAAGCTGCAAGTGCAAGAAGCGCAAGACCTGCGAGCAATTGGTTTGAAGACCCGAAGAGAGGCCATACTTTTGTCCAACCTACGAGAGCCAACGCTCCACCGGCTGCAACTGTTATTGTTGTTGCAACAAATCTGTTTGTAACTATTACGCTTTGGACTTCCTTTGTATCGTCCTCGAAGAACTCTTGGAGTATGAAACGTCCAAGTCTTGTTGCAGTGTCAAGTGAAGTAAGCGCAAACGCCGAAATTGCAAGCGCTGCGAAAGGTTTACCAACAGAGAAGGGAATTCCAATTTTTGTCATGAAGGTTCCGATTCCCTCTGAGAACACGTTGATAGGTCCGCCTGCCCCTGACAATTCAGCCAATTTGCCGCCTGAGATGTATCCTGCTGTTATGAGAGCTATTACAGCCAAAACACACTCTATGAGCATTCCGCCGTAGCCGATGAGCATTGCGTCTTTCTCATTTGAAATCTGCTTGGAAGTGGTTCCCGAGCCAACCAAACTGTGGAATCCTGAAATAGCTCCGCAGGCGATTGTGATAAAGAGCATCGGGAATAGATAGTTTCCGCCTACATTGAATCCTGCAAAAGGTGTAAGCTGCATGCTTGGCGCATAGAATATGAGTCCTAGAACGGCTCCGATTATCATAGCGTAAAGCAAGAATGAGTTCAGGTAGTCACGCGGTTGCAAGAGAATCCAAACCGGTGTAACTGAAGCGATGAAGATGTAAACGAGAAGGAAGAAAATCCAAGTTGTTTTTGAAAGAACAAGCGGGAAGCTCATTCCAAGCCATATACAAACTACCAGGAGTCCAACACCGATTACACTTCCAACTGCCAATGAAGCGCCTTTTCTGTAAACCAGGAATCCGAACCCAATGGCCAATGCTATGAAGAGCATCGATGCCATTGCCGCTTCTGGCGATGCAACGAAAGTGTTTGCTACGATGTTTACAAACGCTGCGATAACGAGAACAAGCGCCAACCAGGAAAATACAGCAAACAGCCTTTTTTCTGTTCTTCCGATATTGGCTTCGATAACTTGTCCAACTGATTTACCGTCATTTCTTATGGATGAGAAAAGAGCTCCGAAGTCATGGACTCCACCGAAGAAAATACCTCCGATAACGATCCAAAGCATTACCGGAATCCAACCGAAAGACGCTGCCGCTATAGGTCCTACTATAGGTCCAGCACCTGCTATTGACGCAAAGTGATGGCCCAGAAGAACCGGAGCTTTTGCCGGAACGTAGTCCACGCCGTCTTCCATGTAATGCGCCGGTGTTTCCCTTGAAGGGTCAACACCCCATTCTTTTGCCAGCCATCTACCATATGTAACATATGCAATAACAAAAATTACGATAGAGGCCAACACCAATACTAATGAGTTCATATAAATCCTCCTTTTGAATTATATTTTAAGGCCGATAGAAATTTTCGACCTTAACGGCTTTTTTGGATGCCAAAACGCGTTCGTCTTTGAGGTCAACCATTATTATGCGCACGTCAACCCACCCCTTGATTCCAAAAAGATAGCTCTTTTGATATCTGAATCTTTTTATTCGGTTTTCCAAATTTTTGTCGTCTATGGAATCAGTTACGATTACACCGGTAATTGTAGTCGACATATGCTCATCTCTCAATTTCACCATATCATCTATGGATCCCGTCAGCATTTCTATGTATGCATCAACTATATCCTCGGTGAGCATGTCAAAATATTTCACAAAGCAAAACTCGTCATTTTCCATTCCGTAAACTTTCATTTTCTTCATGGCAAAATAACGTTCCGTACGTATATGGGATTCGGCAAACATGTCTATGCTGTATCCTTCATGCTCATAGGGTACGGTCAAATCAAAATTGTTCATCAATCTTCTTTTCATAAGCTCTATGTATTCTTTGAATTCCATTTGCGCACCTTGTCCTTTTAATACCCAATTATCATTTCTATCACACCATCATTTTATAACTCTTTTATAAGTATTTTAGGAATTAATTGTAAAGTGCCCGATATTGCTTCTAAACTGCATATATGAGAACCAAAACGCATTGCGTTTTATTTGTTTAATAAAAAACCCTGATTGCCCTTCGGGCAATCAGGGTTTTCGAAATTATTTTACAGCTTCGGCTCCCTTTATGAGCGCGTTTTCATTAAGTGGAACCAAATGGGCTTTGGTTGGTCCGAAAACCTTTTTGAACGCTTCGATAACCGTTTCACTCTTTACAGTTTTTGTAACTTCGAGATATGCTCCAAGCATTACCATGTTGGCGGCTTTGCCTGTCCCCAGAGAGACAGCTATTTCATTTGCGGGAACATAATATACGTCTATATCGTCCCTTTTCGCTTTTCTATCAATCAATGAACTGTTTATGAAAAGCTTTCCGCCCGGAACCAATTCATCTTCGAATTTGATTAGTGACGGAAGGTTCATTGCTATTACTGTAGTTGCGTCTTTTTCGATAATCGGTGAACCTATAAGGGTATCCGATACCATCACGGCGCAGTTTGCTGTTCCACCACGCATTTCAGGACCGTATGAAGGCAACCATGAAACTTGCTTGTCTTCAATCATTCCCGCATAAGTCAATAGCTTGCCCATGGACATTACGCCTTGTCCGCCGAATCCTGCGCAAACGACTTTTTCATTCATCATGCTATTTCACCTCCCACGGATTTTTCAAGTTGCCCATTGGATAATAAGGCATCATATTTTCCTGGAGCCATGAAATTGCGTCAACAGGAGTCATACCCCAGTTTGTCGGACAAGTTGAAAGCACCTCTACGATTGCGTATCCTTTTCCCTCGAGTTGACATTCGAAAGCTTTTTTTATGGCTTTTTTTGCTTTCTTTACATTTGCAGGCGTATCTACAGCAACCCGCTCGACAAAAGCGGCGCCATGAATTGTAGCAAGCATCTCGGAAACCTTAAGCGGTTGTCCGCAAAGGGATTCATCTCTTCCGTAGGGAGCAGTTGTAGCCTTTTGCCCTACGAGAGTGGTAGGAGCCATCTGTCCTCCGGTCATTCCATATATTGCATTATTTACAAATATTGTGGTTATTTTTTCTCCCCTGTGGGCTGCATGAACAACTTCAGCCGCTCCTATGGAAGCCAAATCCCCATCTCCCTGATAAGTGAATACGACTTTGTCGGGAAGAGCTCTCTTTATTCCGGTAGCAACTGCAGGAGCACGTCCATGCGCAGCTTCATTCATGTCGCAATTGAAATAATCGTAAGCCAAAACTGAGCAACCTACCGGAGCAACTCCAATCGTATCTCCCAGAACACCCAGTTCTTCCAATACTTCAGCCGTTATTCGATGGATAATCCCATGGGTACAGCCGGGGCAGTAATGGAATTCCTTATCTGTAAGTCCTTTAGTCTTATTGAAAACAACAGCCATTATTTGACACCCCCTAGCAATTCTTTTGCGGCTTCAACTATAGCCTGTGGTGCAGGCACCATTCCACCGCTTCTTCCATAGAATCCGATTGGCAATCTTCCTTCGTTTGCAATCTTGACATCATCAATCATTTGTCCACCCTGGCTCATTTCAACGCTCATGAGAGCCTTAGCCGTAGCGGGAATTTCTGCAAATGCCTTATTGGGGAAAGGCCAAAGCGTTATCGGTCTTATAAGGCCGGCTTTTATGCCTTCTTCTTCAAGAATATCTATAGCATTTTTTGTGATTCTTGAAACAGTGCCATAGGCAACGAAAACTATTTCTGCATCTTCAAGTTTATACGATTCGTACCTAACTTCTTTTTCTTCCATTTCATTGTACTTTGCTTCTAGCTTTTGATTCAATGCTTCAAGTTCGGGTGCTTGAAGTCTCAGCGAATTTATTATGTTAGGCTTTCTTTCTTCCTTTGTTCCAGTTGTTGCCCAGTCTTTTTCGGGCAAGTCCGTTTTTTCGGTTTCCTTAAACTCGATAGGCTCCATCATTTGACCTATCATTCCATCTCCGACAACCAATACTGGGTTTCTGTAATAGTCGGCCACATCAAAAGCCTTTATTGTGTAATCTACCAATTCCTGTACATTTGCAGGAGCATAAACAAGAGTTCTGTAGTCTCCATTTCCGCCGCCCCTTGTTGCTTGGAAGTAGTCCGACTGGGATGATTGAATGCTGCCCAGTCCGGGCCCGCCCCTCATCATGTTGACAATTACGCATGGAAGTTCGGCTCCCGCTATATAGGAAATGCCTTCCTGCTTAAGTGCGATTCCTGGAGACGATGAAGATGTCATTACTCTAACGCCTGCGCCTGCGGCGCCGTAAACCATGTTTATCGCCGCCACTTCACTTTCCGCCTGCACAAAACATCCGCCTATTTTAGGAAGCTCTTTTGACATGTATTCGGGCACTTCATTCTGTGGTGTTATTGGATATCCGAAAAAGTATTTGCAGCCAGCTTTTATTGCGGCGGCTCCCACTGCTTCATTTCCTTTCATCAAAACTTTAGCCATAGGTTTTTATCCCTCCTTATTTTTATTCTCTTTCTACTGAAATCACTACGTCAGGACACATGGTAGCGCAATTGGCACATCCTATGCACTTGTCCATTTCATCAACAGTTGCCGGATGATGTCCTTTTACGTTGATTCTACTTGTATCAAGTTTTACGATTCCAACGGGACAAGCAGTAACACAAAGCCCACAACCTTTGCATCTTGCTTCTTCGAATGTGACTTTTCCTTTTGCTTTTGCCATTCTTTCACCCCTCCTCAAATTATATGGTTTGTCGAGTCCCGAAAAATTACATCCAAATTTCTCTCATGTACAATTTGATCGGGAATATTTCCCCATCCATTTTTTCTGGAAGCAGTCGGGCAACGTTTTCCAGCGTACTGACATACTTTATGGGAATGCCTAATTCTTCCGAAACTCTTTTTGAAAGCTCCTGACCCCGCATAACATCCTCAACTGTTGTTTCTCTCAGCATATGGGTATTGTTTACGAGACCGGTGACTTTTGTTCCCGTAACGCTCTCTATGGAATCGATATGCCTTATTGCGCCCTCAACGGTCTTTGTCTGCTCCCTGTTGGCATTCAATATGCAGAACATATCGTATTCACCTTCCTTGAAATACTCTTTGTATCTTGCCAAAACCCTTGCTCCTGCTGCATCTCCCCCGACATCGAGGACAACATCATATTCCTTGTTTTGAAGCGGTGCGGCAACACTGGCACTGATTGCAGGCAGGTCAAGAGCGGACTTTCCGCCCAATGAATTTGACATTACCCATACTCCCTTTTCCGTTAATTCGTCATGTTTTTCCCTAGACCTGAAATAAGGGTTTACTATGTCAAGGTCTGCAATCGCAGATTTTTTGCCCATTTCAGCCAGTTTGACGGCATAATTGACAGCAAATTCGGTTTTGCCGCTTCCATAGTGACCGATTATTATTCTAATTCGCTTATCCTTCAACATTCAATCACCTTTCTTATTAGAAGCACAAGTCATGGAAAAAACCTTTATTTTCAAACATGGGGGTTTGCATAAGTTTTCTCCAGACTTGTTCTCTTCTGCTTAATTATGAGAGGTATTCGCGCGCCTGCTCGTCGCCCTCAAGAACTCTAAGAGCTCCTTGTGCAAGTGCAGACATCTCATCCTCTCCGGGATAAACAAACACATTGCCCAGGAAATCGATTTTTTCTCTGATCCAACCTATCAAAGTTTTGTCAAAGGCCAATCCGCCTGTCAATACAACAGCATCTACATGACCCTTCAAAACCGCTCCGCAGGCCCCAATTTCCTTTGCGACCTGATAAGCCATGGCTTTATATATCAATTCCGCCTTCTTGTTTCCGTCTTCAATCATCTTTCCGACTTCGCGGCCGTCATTGGTTCCAAGATAGGCCACAAGACCTCCCATGCCTTTCAGTTTTTTCTTTATCTGAGCATGAGTATATTCTCCCGAATAGCACATCTTGACAAGTCCCCCGACAGGAAGGCCCCCTGCCCGCTCAGGAGAAAACGGTCCTTCTCCGTCAAGCGCGTTGTTGACGTCTATCACTCTTCCTTTGGAATGGGCCCCGACAGAAACCCCTCCACCCATGTGGGCGACAATAAGGTTTATGGATTCGTACGGCTTTTCCAAATCCTTTGCGGCCCTTCTTGCTACAGCTTTTTGATTGAGGGCATGGAAAATGCTTTTTCTCTCAAGCTCGGGAATTCCGGATATCCTGGCAACATCGTTCATCTCGTCAACAACGACAGGATCCACTATGAATGATGGTATGTTCAGACCGGATGCAATTTCATTTGCAAGTATGCCGCCCAAATTCGAGGCATGCTCTCCAAGAACTCCGACCTTCAAATCCTCAAGCATTCTTTTCGAAACGCCATATGTCCCGCCCTGTATGGGTTTTAGCAATCCTCCCCTTCCTACAACGGCAGCAAGTTTGGTCAGGTTGATTTCGTTTTCATTCAATGTATCCAATATTACAGATTTTCTGAATTCATATTGATCGTAGATTTTTTCATATTTGTTGATTTCTTCCGCAGGATGTCTCAGTGTCGTTTCAAATATGGGCTTTTCGCCGTCGAAAACCGCTATTTTAGTTGATGTCGATCCCGGGTTTATTGCCAATACTCTTTTAGCATCCGTCATATTTCCAACCACCTTCCTAAAGATTCCCCTTGGCCGCCAAAAGGACGCCCATAGCTATCGAATTCAATTTGGTTTCATCGCTGTCCGCTCTGGATGTCAAAACAACCGGCGCCTTTGTTCCTACAAGTATTCCGGCATTCTTTGTTTCCGCAAAGAAAACCAAGGCCTTGTAAAGTATGTTTCCGGACTCTATGTTCGGGACAAGAAGAATGTCCGCTTCTCCCGCTCCCGGGTATGTCACGCCTTTGTGCTGGGCGGCTTTTTTCGAAACGGCATTGTCAAGCGCAAAAGGCCCTCCAACAATGCATCCGCTTATTTCTCCTGATTCATTCATTTTTTGAAGCTCCTCGGCATCTAGTGTGCAAGGCATTTTGGGATTCACCTTTTCCTTTGCACACACTACAGCCACCTTTGGCACTTCAATATCCAAAGCCTGTGCGGCTTTTACCGCATTTTGCAATATTTTCTTCTTCCCTTCAAGGTCCGGCGCAATTCCCATTGCCGCATCGGTAATGAAAAACAAGCGGTCATATCCCTTTATGTCAAAAACCGCAACGTGGCTCAAAACACTCCCGGTTCTAAGTCCGACTTCTTTATTCAATACAGCCTTGAGGAGGATTGATGTGTCCACAAGTCCCTTCATCAAAATATCCGCTTTTCCCGAAGAAACAAGTTCTACCGCCTTTAGGGAAGCCTCAGCCATGTCTTTTATGTCAATCACTTCATATTCTTCAAGTGAGATGCCTTTGTCAGAACAAAGCGATTGTATTTTTTCACCGTTTCCCACGAGTATTGCTTTTGCTATCCCCTTTTCCCTGGCTGTTTCGATAGCCGCCAATACTTCAGCATCCTCCGCACATGCAACTGCAATTGTCTTAGGCCCTCTCTCGGCCGCGATTTTCAAAACCTCGTCAAAGCTTCTTATCATTTATTCCACCTCGTCCTCATATATTTTTACTGCTTCGCCCGACAGAACTCTAAGATATCCCTGGTTGAGGGCCCACATCTCGTCCTCTCCGGGCTTGACTACAACAGGAGCCACAAATCCGACATGTTCCTCTATATATGCAGTAAGCCTCTTTGAATGAGCCAAACCGCCTGTGAGCACGACATAGTCGACTTTCCCTCCGAGAACTGCTGCCGAAGCCCCTATTTCTTTGGATATCTGATATCCCATAGCCTCGAAAACCAACTTTGCCTTCTCGTCTCCGGAAAGTATCATTTTCTCCACTTCTCTGGCGTCGTTGGTTGCAAGATAAGCTACAAGCCCGCCCTTTCCGACAAGCTTCTTCTTCAATTCTTCATATGTGTACTCTCCCGTGAAGCACATCTTTGCCAAACCTCCTGCAGGCAGACCTGCCGCGCGCTCAGGAGAAAAAGGTCCCATGTCATTGGCATTGTTTGCGTCAATTATTCTGTTTTTCCTTATTGGAACAACGGATATTCCCCCGCCTAAATGCGCCACAATCAGGTTAAGGTCCTCAAGGTCAACGCCTTTTTCCTTTGCCAGTATGTAGGCAACAGCTTTAATGTTCAAGGCATGTACAAGCGATTTCCTTTCTATTTCAGGTATTCCGGAAACCCTCGCGATTTCATCAAACTCATCGACCGATACCGGATCGACTATAAAGGCTTCTATTCCCTCCTCGTCCGCAATCGACTTTGAAATTATTCCTCCCAGATTCGAAGCATGCTGTGCCTGTATTCCTATCTTCAAGTCCTCAACCATTGCCGGTGTAACCTTGTATGTGCCGCTCGGCATGGATTTCAGGGGACCTCCTCTTCCTACAACCGCTTTCAACTCTTCAGTCTTCACATTTTCAGATTCGAGCCAATCAAGTATTATTGATTTCCTGTATTGGTACTGGTCTGCTATTGTTTCAAATCTTCCTATCTCTTCCGGTGAATGGCTGAGATTATTCTGCTTTATATTCTCTTCATTTTCGAAAAGAGCCACTTTTGTCGATGTTGAACCGGGGTTGATTGTAAGTACATATTTTCGAGTCATTGTATTTCCTCCCTGTCTGTAATAAGTCCACAATTTAATAGTTGCAATTATTATGCCAAAAAAAATAAATGAAAGATTCTTTTCAGAATCCTTCATTTTCAACCCTTTCAGCTCTTCGTCGGGTTTGTTGTCATTCAAAAATGCACCTTGGGTGCAATATTTTGCAGTGCAAAATATTGCACTGCCTATTTATTTTGCAATTTCCTGCACCTGATGCAATCCATATTTTTCTAGCTTGTAATAAAGACTTCTTAGTGAAATCCCCAAATCTCCAGCTGTCTTCTTTCTGTTTCCTTCATTTATCTCCAAAATTCTCAATATATAGTTTCTTTCGAACGCATTCATCCTGTCGCTCAATTTTTCCATTTTCACGATTTCAGAAGGCTGTTCTTTCAAAAGCGCAACCTTCGAATGCACCGCTTCCTCAATCAATTGCGGAAGATGATAGGACTTGATTATGCTTTCGTTGGAAACCATGCTTATCATGGCGCGGCCGATTACATTTTCCAATTCCCTAATGTTGCCGGGCCAGTCATACAATTCGAGTATTTCAAGCGCTTCCGGAGAAATATCCATGGCGAGTCGTCCGTATTCCTGATTGAATTTCCGCATGAAATTCTTGACAAGCTTGCGGATATCGCTTTTACGTTCTCTCAAAGGAGGAATTACTACAGGTATAACATTAAGCCTGTAATAAAGATCTTCCCTAAATTGTCCCTTGGCGACGGCTTTTTCCAAATTCTTGTTGGTTGCAGCAAGAATTCTGACATCGATCGCTATTGATTTGTTCCCGCCCACCCTGATTATTTCCTTTTCCTGGAGCACTCTCAAAATCTTGACCTGGGTGCCCATACTGATTTCCCCAATTTCATCAAGGAAGATTGTTCCACCATTTCCCCTCTCGAAAAGGCCGATTCTTCCGCCTTTGGCCGCCCCGGTGAATGCGCCTTCCTCATACCCGAACAATTCGCTTTCCAGCAGATTTTCATTGATGGATGCGCAATTCACTTTGACGAATTGGGAGTATTTCCTGTCGCTCGCGTTGTGTATGGCGTGCGCAAAAAGTTCTTTCCCCGTGCCGCTCTCTCCCCGCAGTATTACGGTTGCTGGAGTTGCGGCAGCAATTTTAGCCTTGCTTATCGCATCTTTTATTCTTGTATGCTCTCCGATTATATCTTCAAACGTATACTTGGCCTCAAGCTTGCGGATTATGCTTTTGGCCTGGTCAAGTTCGTTTGTGAGCCGCTTGATTTCAGTAAAATCGTGAATTACGGCTACGCTTCCTTTGAGTTGGCTGTTTATTATTATGGGGGCTGCGTCAACCACCACTTCCCTTCTGTTGGGTCCCACAAGCATCCTTTCGCCCATTATGGGTTTGCCCGTTTCCAACACTTTCAAATGGATGCTCTCGCCCTCGGCTATGTCGATTGTGCAATGCTTTCCCATGACGTCCGCACTCGTAAGTCCGGTCACCTTAGTGTATGCCCTGTTTACCAAAACTCCATAACCATCCTGGTCGACAACGGATATGGCATCATGGGTGGAATCGAAAATACCCTTGAACATGCTGGTCATTTCCTTCAATGACGTCACCTGCGAGCCAAGCTCGAGGACCTCTGTTATGTCCCTGAAGACTGCAACGGCACCTATGATTTCACCGTTTTCATTTTTTACAGGCATGCGGTTTGTTATTATGTTTATCTCCCCTAGGGGCTGTTTTCTGTTAAGCTCCGATTTTCCGGTTTTCAAAATATAGGGAAGCCTGGTATTTAGTATGACTCCCTCGACATGCTTTTCTATGGCATCCTCATAATCAATTTTGGTCAGCCTCTGGGCAGCCTTGTTGAACAATGTGATGATTCCCGATTTATCGACTGCAATCATCGCATCATGAGTGGAATCAATTATTACTTCCATTTCTTTTTTCATTTCAAGCACCTCTCAAGCTTATAAAACCAAAACGATTATTCTTCATCGTCGTTTTTCGGCTCTTCGGATATTTCAATCTCGATGGTTTCCGGTATTATCTCAAAACCCATGAATTCATTTTCTTCCTCTAATATTTCAAGCTCATGAATACCCTTGTCCAAACCTTCCAAGTCTACAAAAAGATTGATTTGTGAAGAATTCAAGTTCTCAATGACGCTTTCCAGATCGCTTATCCTGACAATTATATCCCTGTCCAATTCCGGCAAATTCGTTGCCAACCCGGTCTCAAGATTTTCTATCATTATGGAATCAGAACTTATTATTATCTCTTTTGTCCTTAGCTGTTCAATTTCCACATTGACTTTTACCGGTCCTCTCATGTATGAAGCCGAAAGCGAATCTGGTATTATTACTGGAACATCGAATTCAAAGGATTCAGTAAGACCTGATACATCGATTGTCTCTGTCATTATAGACTCTTCAAGTTCTATGGCTTTAGAGTCGCCCTGAACCTGGATTGACTCGGGAATAACTGAAACCGATACCACCCTATGGTTTTCATCAACTTGGCCAATTATATCAGCAACTATTGGAAAACTCTCAAACCGATAAACAGGCAAATACACTTTCGTATACGCTTGACCTATCGACACTCCGGCAACCTCATTGCCTTCCTCGTCCACCGCCCTCAAGGGAACATTCTGTGAAACCGGTTCTGTTAGACCGCCAACATCTATCTCCCCGATAACCTTTTCTACATTGTTTACGAACGATTCAGGTCCGGCGACGAGCACCTCTTCTGTTTCAACTTTCGGAGGCTTAGTCATAAAACCTTCAAGATGGGTGTTGGACCTTATTATTTCAACCGGCTTTTGCTTTTGGACAACCCTGTCGAGCTCAATCTTTATTTGTTTGGGGGTAAAATCCACAAGGTCAACCGACGATGGGACTGATATGTCAAGCGGCACACTGTTCATTCCCGCTTTGAAACCCATGACATCCGCACTTATTTTCACATCTTCGGATGCAACCATATAAACATCATTTCTTCTGCCTCTTATCTCAATGTTTACTGCGTAGTCCTTCTGTCCTATCACCACAAGACCCGATTGCGCCAATTCTTCCATATTCAACAACTCTACTTCCACGTTTTCAATTGCGGTTGTCAGTTCCGGATTGATATCTCCCATCACATAGAACCAGAACATTATCGAAAACACAACTGAAACTATTTTAAGTGTCGTATTGTTTGAAAGATTTGTATAGTTCCAGAAGCCCTTCAGAAATTTACTCATCTTTAGTCCTCCATTTCAGCTTTATAAGACTAAGATTGTCATCGCTTTTATACAATTCCCGCAAGAGCCCCGAAAGCGTGTCGGTATCCAAAAATCTCGAAAGCTTGCCTTCCCTTGCAACTGAAATAGCTCCGGTTTCCTCTGAAACAATTATAACAACCGCATCGGTTGTTTCTGTAATTCCCAAACCCGCCCGGTGCCTGGTGCCGAGTTCCTTGCTCAGGCTTGAATTTTCAGACAAAGGCAAAAAGCAGCCAGCAGCCATTATGCGGTCTTCCCTTATTATGACCGCTCCATCATGAAGAGGGCTGTTTGGAAAAAATATGTTTATCAGAAGGCTGCTAGAAATTAGAGCCTCAATTTTTGTACCGGTTTCTATAACGTCGTTTATCCCGGTTTCCCTTTCAAGTATTATAAGCGCTCCGATTTTTTGCCGAGACAGCGAAGCCGCCGCGCTAACTATTTCGTCTATCCGGTCCTTTACCTCTTCATCCTTTATTTCAACAATGGACTTGGCTACAAGCTTGCTTCTCCCCAGATATTCCAATGCACGCCTGAGTTCCGGCTGAAACACAATGAGCAAAGCGATAAGTCCCAGCGTCACAGTGTTCTTCAATAGATAAGTAGTTACATAAAGTCCGGACCATTCGCTAAGCTTTGTGGCAATAAGTAAAAATGCAATGCCCTTAAGGAGCTGTTCAGCTCTCGTTTCCCTTATGAGCATAAGAATCTTGTAGAACACATAAGCTATTATCGCCATGTCTATTACATCTCTTATTCCTATGTTTGAAACAGATTCCATTATTTGATTCAAATCCAACACCCCTGATTGGTATTTATTTTTAATGAGCCTCACTTAGATTTTACTAATCGCAAGTCCTTTTAGCAATATTGCAATTGTTACAAATCCATTAAATATGCAGTTTTTTGCATCACATGTAAAAGAGTTTTACTGCAGCAACCATCAAGGCCAAACCCAATATCCTGAAAGGTGAAATGCTGTTTTGCGCAACACCTATGAGCCCGAAATGCTCGATGAACATCGATGCAAGCAGTTGACTGAAAATAACTGTCGTAAAAGCAACAAGCGGTCCGATTTCCATGATGGAAAAAGTCATAGTCGCCATTATTCCAAGTCCCAGCAGAGCGGAAAACACCAGAAGGGCTATTCCGTATTCAACCTTTGCTATTTTCAGGACTCCAACCGCATATTCCCTTTTTGCCAGAAGAAAGGCGAATAAAATAACAGTCTGAGAAAGCACAGGTATGAGAATCACCGTATATATGCTGGTCTGTGATGCCACCAAAGCATTAATATTTCCCTGAAGTGCTATAAAAATACCGGCTGCAAGAGCCATTGCAAGTCCCATCGCCAACATGACTGTATTCCCCTCTATATTCAAATGAATCCATGTACAATAAATTTAATCGTAAGCGGGAAAAATCCGCTTACGTCTCTTATCTTATTATTATACCATTTATAGTCTTTTCAACGAAAGTCAAATACAAAATATTGTATAAAAAAAGCCCGATTCAAATGAATCGGGTAAATGTTTTGGTGCCCAGAGGCGGAATCGAACCACCGACACGGGGATTTTCAGTCCCCTGCTC
>CAZAFW010000024.1:0-23141 GCA_964484935.1 uncultured Peptostreptococcaceae bacterium | reverse complement strand
GTATTCCGTCTCGGTCTCCGATGATTATTACTTTTTTGTTCTCGAGTACGCTCATAGTCATCTTCCTTTCGTTTTTTTGTCCTTTATTTCTGCCTCCGGGTTCCTGGCCCTTTCGGCTCTTAAAGCGCTTTTTCTATCATCTCTTCTACGTTGGCTTTTGTGGCGTCGTCTTTTGTGACTTCGCCGGCTTTCTCTCCGTCTTTGTAGAGTATGATTGTTGGAAGTCCCAGCACTCTTTGGGATATGGCAAGTCTTCTGGCTTTTGTTACGTCGAGCTTTGTGAATTTGACTTTGCCTTGGTATTTCTCTGAAAGCTCTTCGATGCTTGGCATGAGCGCTTTGCACGGCTCGCATGTCTGGCTCCAGAAGTCGACCAGCACCAGCCCTTGTGCTTTTAGCACTTCTTCTTCGAATGTCTTTTTGTCAAGTGACAGCATTTTGTCTTCTCCTTTTGTTTTTATTTTTGGCTTTCGATGTATTTTTCTGCCTGCACGGATGCTATTGCCCCGTCGGATACTGCTGTTACTACTTGCCTGAGGGATTTGCTCCTTATGTCTCCTGCTGCGAATACTCCGGGAATCTTTGTCTTCATGTCGGCGTCTGTCATTATGTATCCGCCTCTGTCCATTTCTACCATTCCATCAAACAGTCCGCTCTTTGGAATGTATCCTACGAAGGGGAATATTCCGAATGTGCCGTCTTCTTCGGGCGCCTCTATCTCTATTGTCTCTCCGCTTTTTCTGTTTTTAAGCACGAGTGTCTCGACTATCCCGTCTCCCTTTATTTCTTCCACTACGCTGTCCCATATGAATGCGAGCTTCTCATGGGCGAATGCTTTCTCTCTTATGGATTTGGCGGCGCGGAGCTCGTCTCTTCTATGGACTATTGTCACTTTGCTTGCGAATTTGGCAAGGTACATGGCTTCTTCGACTGCTGTGTCCCCGCCTCCTATTACGTAGACCTGAAGGTCTGTGAAGAAGTCTGCGTCGCATGTGGCGCAGTATGACACTCCTTTTCCTGTCAATTCACGCTCTCCCGGCACTCCAAGGTATCTTGGGCTGGCTCCGGTCGCTATTATTACTGTCTTTCCCCTGTATGTCTCTTTCTCTCCGGTTACTGTCTTTATGTCCCCTTTTAGCTCCACTTTCACTATGTTGTCTTTTTTCTTCTCCGCCCCGAATTCTTCTGTCTGCTCTACCATGCGCGCTATGAGGCTGGGCCCTGTGGCTTCCTCTATGGATCCCGGGTAGTTGGCCACTTCGTTTGTTGTCACTATCTGACCCCCTGTCTTGTCTTTCTCCAGGATCAAGGTGCTCATTTTCGCCCTCGCGGCGTAGAGACCCGCCGCCAGCCCCGCTGGCCCGGCCCCTATTATTATTGTGTCATAAATCATTTTTTATCCCCCATCAACTTATTTCAGCTTGTTCTGTATAATCGGCAATGCGAGTCTTTCCCGATAGCCTTGAAAATGTTTTCAAGAGCATGGCTGCCAGAAGAATTATTCCTACATATCCGTTTATTACATATACGACATTTACCAATTTGTTGAACGGAACTTCGAGTCCGACAAAAACTCCGATTACAGCCAATACAACCGTCAGAAGCTTGAATTGCTTGGTCTTTTCAGTTGTAAACCTTGCAGAAACAGACCAAAGCAGAGGCACAGCAGTTGTATAAATACCCGCTACTACAATCAATGCAAATATTGAAGCTATCATGGGGTGAATATTTCTGGCAAGGAACAATGTCGGAACCATCGCTGTGGCGACCACTTCTATGTTTGCCAACATCCCGAGCGACAAAACCAGAACCGCCAGTGAAAAGCCGATAGCGCCTCCTGCGGCTCCCAATGCAGCCTCTTTTCTACTGTTAGAAGTTGCACCCATAGACGCCATGAACGACGCCAACCAAAGCATGCAAAATCCCACATAAGATCCTGCCGCAAAGAACCAATTTGTTGAGGCTTTCATAATATTCAAGGTCGGTAAAATTCTATTGGCTTCGGCCAATCCTCCGGGATTTCCAACAAGAGCTGTCAATCCCAGGCCAATTGCAAGCACAACTATCACCGGACCTATTTTACCTATAACATCCACTATCCTGCCAAGCCCGAACAAGACCGTTGTAGTCGCCAGCAATCCCATTATTATTCCGCCGACAGGAACCGCAAATCCATATTGTTCATTTACCGTCGCTCCCGCTCCGGCAATCATTACCACAAATGACATGTATATGAAAAGGATTGAAAAGTAGTCGAAAAACTTGCCTAAGTGTTTTCCGCAATAATATGAATAAATATCACTGCCTTTGGCAAACTTTTCTCTCTGACCTACCGTTATGAAATCTATACCAACATAAAGGAACAATGCAAATATGACTCCGACTCCGATAATCCCTTTGTATCCATACGCACAGAAGTATTGCAGCACCTCTTGGCCTGTGGCAAAGCCCGACCCGATCAGAAATGCGATAAATGCTCCGGCATACTGGATGACGTTTTTATAGCTTACATTCTCATTCATTAGTTTGCCCCGCTTTCGACATTGTCAGTCGCATTTTTATTCAAATACTGTTTGTCCGTCAACTTCTGTTTGGAGAGCCTTAAGGGCTTTCTCAACCAATCCTCTCCTGAGTTTCTTCTCTGCTTTGAATTCAAGATTCGGATTACCCAAAGGATAAGGTATTCCAATCGCGGGAACTATTCTATTCGCCCCTACAGTGAGAGATATTGGAACTACAGTTGCAATATGGACTACAGGTATTCCAGCACGCTCAATTTCTTTTACCATCGTTGCACCGCAACGAGTACAGGTGCCTCAGGTGGATGTTACGATAACTGCCTGAACGCCATCGGCCAACAATTTTTTTGAGTACTCTTCTCCGAAACCTCTTGCATTTCCCACAGATGTTCCTGTACCGGTTGTAGCGATATAATAGTCTGCCAGCTCGCCGATAACTCCTTCTTTTTCTAAATCTCTCATCACATCCAGCGGAACTACACGGTTTATATCCTGCAAAGCATAAGTCCTGTCATATCCTCCGTGAATTGTTGTGAATTTGTCCGCGGGCATTGAATCGTATTCGCTTATGTCATAAATTCCATACTTTGTAGCACTTGAAGACTCTATTCTGTCGGGATTGTCGGTTGGCACTACCCCACCTGAAGTGACCAAAGCTATTTTCTTGTCGCTCAAATCCATAATTGCCGGCATTGGAGTCACATTGCCGAAATCAGGCATTTCGTATTCAGTTTCATATGGAAGATTATTCACCTTTTTAAGCATCATTTCCACGGCTCTTTTCGCGCCTCTTTTTTCATGGAAATAGTTTGTTCTGATGCCCCTCACATGATATCCTTCAGCTTCCGGCGTCCCAATTTCTTCGTCCTTTACAAGCTTTAACGCAAATTCTCCCAGCTTTTTAACAGCCTTTCTCATGTCAGCAGCCGAATTTCCTGTAGTAATGATATATAAATCCTTCTTGAACATGTCGACACCGGGGTTCTCCTCATACATTGCTGTAACAGAAGGGATTCCCAGTTTTTCCTCAACTGCCTTGGCGATAGCTCCGCAAGCTACTCCATAACGTCCGGCATTGAAGGCCGGTCCCGATATGAATAGATCAGCATCATATTTTTTGATCATTTCAAGCAAATCAGCTTCTGCCTTTTCAAGGTTTTCAGCATAGTATGAGTCTCCGCAAACAACTGTAGCCACGATTTCGGCTTCATCTCCAAGACTATTATTAAGCGCCATTCCAGGTCCTACAAAACCTTCCATTTCACGAGGCGGTATATCTGCTTTTTCTTCTCCTCCGATTCCTGCAAAGAAGTTATTGATGTAATGAACAACTTTTAATTTAGACATATTATCCTCCCTCCCTTTCTAGTGCATTCTCGCGGTTAGTTTATTGCATCCGAAAGCCGATGTTGCAGAAATGATTATTTGTATCTCCGCCTCAATGCTTCCGTCTTCTTTCAAGCTTCCATCGTATCCGCCAATCATGGTTTCAATGTCCTCAAGAGTTCCGATTACTTTGTCCATAGGCGGCATAGTTATTACTATATTGCCCTGCCCACATGAAACAAGAGCATCCGCTTCCTTTACCGCATCCGCAAGAGATTCCGATTTGCCGTCGCGGCCGGGGAATTCGTCAGTCACAAGAACAGTCTTGATTCCGTTTTGCTCAACTTTCTTGCAATTCATCATGAGATCTGTATCAGGATTCCCGTAACCTTCCTCTGTGATGATTACGCCATCGAGATCCATAAGCCTTGCAAGCTTGGCGACTCCGTCGGAGCACCTTTCCTTGTCCGCAAGGAACACGTTCTCGTTTGTGATAATTACACCCATGAAGTTTAGCTCTTTTCCGTGCTTTTCAAACAATTCCTCAATAATGGGATCATTTTGGTGTAGATAAGTGGGGATCTTGTCGCACGACGCAACACAGTTTCCGCTAATTACAGCGCCATCCATGAATTCAGTCGGATTCATCAGCGTCGGAATTATTTTCTTGGCGTCGACTCCGTATACGTAGGTATCATGAAGCAGCCCTTGCGACTGAAGCATGCATACATAGCCGATTCGCGGAAGATTCGGATACATTTTAGCCTGCTCAATTATTCCCTTGGTCTCGAATACTTCAATCTCGTCCGGTTCAATATTTCTTCCCGCTTCACCAATGAAGTTTGTCACAACAAGTCCTGCCTCACGCGCTGCAGCCTCGTAAGCATGTGATTCGATTCCTTCCTCGGGCTCAATCACAACACAAATATTGAGCATCTTAGAGAATGGAGTATAGTCTGCTCCTATCCCGGTCATGTCTACAATGCCTTCCTGGAAGCCTACAATCTTTCCTACGGTAACTACCGCCGCTCCGCTGAGAACATGGGTTCTTCCCTCTCCGACCTGCTTAACTTTGTTTCCAACTACGCCGGGGAAGTTTGTCCCACCCCCGCTCACTTTCACTCTTGGTTCCAGAACATCCTTTACCGGCGTAATTCTTATCGACTCACCGGGCTTAGCCAATTCTATCTTTGCACTCTTGATGCGGTCATCCTCGATAAAAAGGTCGATCAGCTCTTTCTCGTTCACATACAGTGTACCTTTTTCAACATGCGTTGATTCGCCGAATCTTATGTCTTCAATAAAAATTTTTCCAACTTCCAATCGCATACTATGCACCTCCATTATTCTTTAGGCCACTCTCGACAATCGATTTGTCGATAACCATGAAATCATGGTCTGTGGCAGGCTTGTATTTCGGCAATTCCTTGCCGCGAAAGAATTTTTCAGCCGTCTCGATTCCTTTTTCAATCATAATGATATGGTCAAATTCAATGCTCTCGGCATTTTTGCTTACTATGATTGATTTGTAGGGATTCTCATTCGGCTTAAGACTGCCAGACAGCGGATGGGACAGAAGCTTGTGTCCCTTGTGGATCATATCTCTTGCCCTCAGCAGCACACCCTGCATGTTTCCTGTTTCTACAAATACTTTTTCCACGTCTTTGTATCTTGCTTGATTTACAAGCGGATTGTTTGTTACAATGATTGTTGATTCTCTCATAAAACTCTCCTTTCTTGCTAAAAATGCCTCCTTTCCGTCATTATTGTTATTTCATTGACAATTATTATCGCAATTCTTGTGCCAAAATAAACAATGGTGATTAATTTAACAAAAGCTGATTATAGCAACGATTCCATCTTCTTTATATTTAAAATTCGCAATTGCCGCTGCTCGAATACAGCGAAATATTTTTCAGTTATGCGAAATGTTTTTCTTTTTTGATGTGGCAAACACGAATTCTTAATAGTATAATCAAAGTATATTTCAGTCATCTATGGAGGATGCCATGACGAATGCAAATTTAAAATCATACAATCTGAAAAGCAAGAGCCCGCTTTACAACAAGATGCTTGATTTATGCCAAAAGACCGCGAAATCAAACGCCAATGTATTGCTTATTGGAGAATCCGGTTCAGGAAAAGAAGTCGCCGCACATTACCTTCACTACAACAGCAAAAGATCGGAAAAGCCTTTTATTTCCATAAACTGCACATCCTACACAGAATCTCTTCTCGAATCCGAACTGTTTGGATATGAGGCGGGAGCTTTCACGGGAGCGACAAAGACAAAGAACGGCAAGATAGAAACATCAAATACAGGAACCCTTTTCCTTGACGAAATCGGCGATCTTAGTTTGCTCACACAGGTCAAGCTGCTCAGGACAATAGAACAAAAAAAAATACAGCGCCTAGGCTCCAACAAAGAACTTGACGTTGATTTCAGGCTTATTTCAGCAACAAATATAGATGTTTCCAATGCGATAAAAGAAAATCGATTCAGGGAGGATTTTTTCTACCGTATAAGCACAATAGTAATAAAAGTTCCCGCACTACGGGAACGCAAAGAGGATCTTAAAGACCTAACAGACTATATGATCGCCAAGAGCCAGCGCGAGCACCAAATTGAAATTACCGGAATTGAACCCCGTGTCAAAAATTTTCTTATTGAATACGACTATCCCGGGAATATCAGGGAACTTAAAAATATAGTTGATCGAATGGTTGTCCTTTCTGAAAATGGAGTAATCACTGAAGATGGATTGCCGATAATGCATTCGATGAAATCCTCGACAAATCAATCTAATACATATGCTTTCAAGGAACTTCTTCGCTACAAAGACTTCAAAGACCAGTCAGAAAAAGCTTATTTTGAATGGGCGCTCAGCCGCTTCAACGGCAATGTTAACCAAACTGCAAATGCAATTCAAATAAGTTCGAGACAACTCTTCAACAAGATTAAGCAATACGGACTTAAGTGAAAATCAATTTGTTTATGGCCGGTTTAAAAAACGCTAATGGACCTGATGCATTGGCTTGAGCCATAGCAAAAGGTCCATGTGCGAAATTCAATAAAATGATTTTGGAGCAGTACCCGCTAAAGTGAAACAGATAGGAAACCCAAGTCTTTGATTTCAATCCCATAAATTATCATTCAACATATTAAGCAGGTAATTTTGTAGGCACTCATAATCATTGGAATTTCTATTTTTTTATAGTAATATTATTTGCTTTTCAATAATTCTTCCTTTTTGACTATTATTCTTCAAGCTCCTTATGAATTGTATTTTATAAAATCACATCGAATATGTATCCACCTTCACCAATAAATATAAGCAATGCTTGTGCCAAAATTACAATCCGATTCTTTTTTTGCAAAATGCAGCAGTTCCAAGGTTTTATTTTTCCCATGATTTTATAATGCTCTCTATATAAATCAATCACCGCGTAAAATTTTTCGCTCAAAAGAAATTTATTTCACAATTTTTGCATTATTCATAGCTTGCCTATAGAGTCAATGAAAATATCTATAGAAAGAAGCTGCTTCAGAATGAAGCAGCTTCTTTAATCAATCATAAGCATTAAATTGTACTACCGGTATGCTCATATCGTTCAATTCCGCTTGTCAAATGCCAGTTTGGTCGAGTCGCCTGAGCCCGTACCTCTTTATTATGTTTATCAGCTTTGTTGCGTAAACCGGATCGGTTGCATAACCCGCCCTCTTGATTGCCCACGCCCCCAATGTGCTGTCATGCATTACTTCCGTAAACGGCCTGTATCTTTCACGCTCAAGCAAAAATTTCTTATGGTCTTCCCATCCTTCCCGTACATCTGCGTATGCCCTGAACTCGTCGTCGATCCTGTACTCGACTCCGTTGTAGACCTCCCAAGTGTTAGAAGTCACGGAGCCGTTGCTGCCCGTTCCCTTGATGCCAAAAAGATTGTTTGAGAATTTGCCGCTGTACTTGTCTACAGGAACACTCTGGCCCCAGCCTGTCTCGAGAATTGCCTGCGCCGTCTGCATTGCGGCGGACATTCCCGTCTTTTGCCAAGATTCGCTTGCAAGCTTTGAAGAAAAATCAAGAAACTCATCCTTTTCGACTATCGGCTTCGCCTCATAAAGCGTCCCCATATAAATTTCGAACGTCACATCCTCGCTAAGCACCTTTTCTCCATTGTAAAAGCCCTCGGCTCGAATCGACATTTGGCCGTCCCCGATTTCCGGCAAGGAAAGTTCGAAGGATTTGTCTATGCTGTAGTCCTTCGCGACATACCTTCCTCTTCCGGTCGCTTTTTCGGTCAAAAGGAGATTTATTTTTTCCAGATCGACATTGCTTTGAAATAATATTTCAACAGATTCAGTCAATACTTGGCCCGGTCTGATTCCCGTGACCAGAAGCCTGGGCCCGCCATCAACCGTGACTCTGACAAATTCGCTCTCATGCAGCCTCCCCGCAGTATCCTTGACGCTTACCCTAAGCTCCTTCTCTCCCGAATCCCCGGTCCCGGGTGTCCAAGTATATCCTCCATAAGGAATCGTGGCAAGAATGCTTGTTTCTCCCGTCTCAACATCCCTTATGAAGTACTGGGTTTCTATCACGTCAAAGTTTCTCGATGCGTAAAGCCTTACAGGTCCGCTGATTGTCATGCCGGTCGAAACGCCTGTGAGTGAAATTCTCTTTTCTTGCTTTACAGAAACCTTGACGCTTTCACTTTCATAAGAGTTTCCGTTTTCGTCGTAGGCAATTGCCTTGACCGAGTAAATACCACTTGCAGGAGTCCAATTGTACTTTCCAAACGGGTCTTTGAAATCCAAAGTCTCTATCGTTCCGCTTTCGGCATCCTCTATTTCATATGACACATATTCAGCAATAAAGTTGATATTCTGGCCGATTGAAACTGTTCCCTTTATCTCTTCCGAATCCGAAACTCCATAAATGGATATTTGAGGCTTCACATCAATGCTCGCTGATATGGAATCTCCTCCGATAAAATTTTTATCCCCATCGTAAAAAGCGACTGCTAAAACCTTGTCTCCGTTGTCGCCAACTCTGGGCAAGTATTCTATTGAATCAGAAAAAGGGCTCCCTTTTGCAACCACATAGCCCTTGGCAGTATCCTTTTCAAGCAGGAGGAGCTTCATCTCCGACGCTGCCCTTCTTATGTTTTCAGGTGCCGAAACAAGAATTTCCGTTTTCCCTGCGATAGTTCCGTAGGTTTTGCCGTATCCAACAACGACATCGTAAAACGGGGTGACGGTCGACGACTTGCTCGAATCGACAAGCACATTCCTTTCGACTCCGTCCCAGTCCACCCCTATTCCAAGTGCGTTCCCAATAAGCCTGAGAGGAACATAGGTACGGTCGCTTATGATTTTTGGTGCGACATCGCTGATGCCATAGGATTCTCCGTCACCATAATCAACAAGATGGCTTCCTATCCAAAAGAGAATATCCCTTTCTCCTTTTTTTACCCTGACCGATCTATTGTCTCCGTCCCAAATGACTTCAGCGCCTATCTCCTCAGAAACAAATCGCAGAGGCACAAGCGTCCTGTCGTTCTCGATAACAGGCCCGGAAAGCTCTGTTATGTCTTTCCCGTCGACCAAAAGCCTTATTCCTTCCCCGCTTATTTCTTCCGCATTGCATGAAAAACCAAAAATAACGAAAAAAACCGTTGCCATAAAAATCGCAATATTGATATTTGCCTTCCCAATCATAACAGCTGCCTCCTTTCAAAATCTATATTATTCATTATACTATCTTTCGCCCGATTATCATCATAATTCCACCCAATGGCAAAAACATACAAGAAAACGTTCAAAGCCGTAACCCATAAAAAAAGAGGCCTCTTTTAGAGACCCCTTTTGAGTTCATTCAATTTCGTCAAAAGTGTCAATATCGAAGGCCCTTATATTATCATCCAAGACATAGTAAAGAACATCTCCGATATATAGGATTCTCTTAACGCGCGATGCATGTATTCCTTCATTCGATATCAGCTTCAATATGCTCATGTTTCCGTCCTTTCCGACCTCAATAATTGCCGCTCCATAGAAATTGGACTTCGAATAGTCGCCTGTGACATTCGCCAGAACCGCGTCGAACGCTATCATGTAATCTTTAGGATTAAGCATAAGGGCCTTGTGGTTGTAAAGAACCTCTGCATAGCTTCCGCTTCCGCCAAGCACAAGATTGCTTATTTCAACAGGCTGTCCATCGTCAGAAACATCGAATATGGACAGCTTTATGCCTTCCTGCATTCCTGTTTTTTCGTCTATGCTCTGCCCTATCCCAAGAAGCATGTCCTCGCTTACGGGATGAAGATAATTTGAAAATCCGGGCACTTTGAGCTCTCCTGTGACCTTGGGCGCTTCAGGGTTCGACAAATCCAACACAAACAAAGGGTCTATCTGCCTGAAGGTAACAACGTATCCCCTGTCTCCCATGAAACGGACCGAATATATCCTCTCGCCCTGAGCAAGGTTCTCCACCGAACCCGTCTTGATTAAATTTTCGTCCAAAATATAGAGAGCATTTACATTCCCCCCCTGCCAATTGCTTGTAGCAAGTCTCAGTTTCCCTTCGTATTCATCCATCGAAAACTGGTTTAGAATGGTCCCTTCCACCATGCCGCCTCCGGCAAAACCGATTTTTGTACCATCTATGGTGAACTTGGCTAAGTTGGTCACCTCTCCCCAGAAGGAGCTGTAGTCCCGACCCGCCACATAAAGCGCATTGTTACTCATGTAAACAAGATTGCCGCTTCCAAGGAACGCCTCGATTACTGCAGGCTCATTGCCGTCCTCGATGTCTATTGCCGCCAAAATCAGATAGTTGGACGACACTCTCTTGGGATAATACATGATGCTGTCGATTGAAAGCTCGCTGTATCCATTCCCCAGTGCGCTATCCCTTATAAGAGGAAGGATTCCTCCCGTGTCGATTCCGTATCGATAAAGGTACTTGTTTACGACAAGATAAACCGTTTCGTCCTTCTTGCGGCTTGAAAGCATTGATCCCTCGATTTCAAGCTCCTTGATCAGGTCCGCATTTCCGCTTTCGTCCACCGAATAGATTCCGCACCATACGTAGCTTCCATTTCCTCCCCACGGCATTATTGATGTCTGCATTTCCTCCATAGGTTCGGGAATAGGCCTTATCCAATTTTCGAATCCGTTGCGCGTGCCTAAGACAATCAGTCTTCCTTGGTCAATATACATTTCACTGAATTGAACATACTCCCCTGTCTCAGAATCGACCGACGTCTTTATTTCATCAGCAAGAAAAGGCTTTCCTTTGTTAGAATCATAAATCTTCACCGATTCTCCCGCCGCAACGTAAATGAACCTGCCGTCGGTCTTTACAATGTCGGCTTCATTGACCCCTTCCACCTGCTCATTTGTGGCGGAAAAATCATCCGATGCATTTTCAGAGCTTGCCTCCGCCTCCTCGCCCATTCCGTCTGGAGCACGCATTTCGTCCATGGCTTTCGTCTCGTAGTTTTCGGACATCCCTTCAATTATTCCGTTTAGCTCATCGCGTGATGAAACCTTAAGCGCCTGGCCTATCTTGTTCTTGATGCCCTCAACCATTGCCCCGTCCAAATCGGTTTCAATGTCGCCGACGGTAATTACACCGTCACTGTACCCAACTGTTTTTGCAAGCACATCCTCACAGATGACCCTTAGCGGCACAAGCGTGCGGTTCTGCATTATCAAGGCCTCTGTATCAAAGGGCACAATCCTCAGCGCCTCACCATCTTCCTCTATCCTGTAGTAGCCTTTATCTATTGGAAAGAAAAAGGTTCTGCCTCCAAACTCGATTGACGCCTCCCTGTCCACAGCGTTGTATGCGACGCTTGCACCGAAGTGCTCGCTAACAGCCCTCAAAGGCACAAGAGTCCTATCCTTGTGTATAATCGGAACAACGTTTGGATTGTCAGAGTCGAGAGCTTTCATGCTTTCGCCCGACAAAATAAGCGGACTGCCTATATGCAACGCTATGTAATCCCCGCTCGCGGCATACGATGCAAAAGCCGAAAAATCAAAACAACATAAAAGCGATGCGATAAGCCCTAAAACCAAAAACTTCTTCATTTCAGTCCCTCCTTTTCCTTGACTATTCCTCATAAAATATACCCATTGCTTCAACAGATCCAACACCATCTTCCCTCATAGGAAATATTGTCCGCCTTTATTGCGCATATTCTTTAATATGCTTATAGACGCATCCTTCACGCATTTTGTTCCCGCTTAAAAACAAGGTCCCAATCCAACTTTTTGAGGCAGATGCATGGTAAAACCGCAGACTGAATAATTACGTATTTGCAGGGTATAAGAAAGACGAAACAAATTGACATGTTGGCTTAAGTTGCTATCCGCAAAACGAATATTAAAATGTAACGTCACTGTCGAGCACATTGCGAAAAAAGGAGGATTCAATATGATTGTTGGAACCGTAAAAGAAATAAAAGCTCAGGAAAATAGGGTTGCGCTGACGCCGGCCGGCGTCGATGAACTCGTGAGAGCTGGACAAACAGTATTGGTTGAAGCCGGGGCCGGACTCGGCGCAGGATTTCTTGATGAACACTACAGTGAGCACGGGGCGCAAGTCATTGCCTCCGCAGCCGACGTATGGTCTAAATCCGACATGATCATGAAGGTAAAGGAGCCGCTTGATTCGGAATACAAGTATTTAAGGAAGAACCTTATTGTATTTACATATCTCCATTTAGCCGCAGAGGAAGGCTTGACCAAAGCTTTGATGGATGCAGGAACTGTTGCAATCGCCTATGAAACAGTACAAAAAACCGACAGGTCCCTTCCGCTCCTAGCTCCAATGAGCGAAGTTGCCGGCCGCATGGCAGTGCAGCATGGCGCAATCCATCTTGAGAAGACTTATGGAGGCAAAGGAATGCTGCTCGACGGCGTTCCGGGAGTTTTGCCGGCCCACGTTGTCATCGTAGGAGCCGGAATAGTGGGAACCGGAGCAATCAGAAGAGCCGTCGGATTGGGCGCAAGAGTAACAGTTCTTGATATCAATACTGACCGGCTCCGCTATCTGGGAGAAGTTTTCATGGGAAGGCTTGAAACACTCTACTCCAACAACTACAACCTAATGCAATCGTGTAAAACTGCTGATTTGGTAGTCGGAGCCGTTCTGATTCCGGGAGCTAAAGCGCCAAAGCTGGTGACTGAAGAAATGGTCAAAGCAATGGAACCAGGAAGTGTCATAGTCGATGTTGCAATCGACCAGGGTGGGTGCGTAGAAACCGTTGACAAAGCCACCACCCACAAGGATCCGACTTTCGTCAAACACGGTGTAATACACTATGGCGTAGCAAACATACCAGGTGCGGTCCCCAAAACATCGACATTGGCTCTTACCAATGTGACCCTCGGGTATGCCTTAAAGATTGCCAGCAAAGGCTGGAAGCAAGCACTAAAAAGTGATTCCGCCCTCGCCAAGGGCGCAAACGTCATAAACGGCAAAATCACCTGCAAGGCTGTTGCAGACGCCTTCAACCTGCCTTACACTCCGGTTGAAGAACTGCTTGTCTGATTAGCAAAGGCACTCACGCCGGCAAACAGCGGAAATAGGCTAAAATGTTGAACAAAAAAGAAGAACCGTGGCGATTAGCTGCGATTCTTCTTTTTGCCTTTATTCAGCCTTAAACGGATTATTTAAAACCCTTTCGGTTTCTATTTGTTGCCGGCTGTATTACAAATTCATCCTTATGCCATTATTTTTCAGCCAAGTCCTTCGCTCCTTGTATCCGGGCAAAATACCTTCAAGCAGGCTCCAGAATTCTTTTGAGTGGTTGAAATGGACCATGTGGCACATCTCGTGGACGACTATGTAATCCACAACCTCCAAAGGAGCCATCGAACACTTCAAGTTAAAATTGAGCCTGTGGGCGCTTGAGCAGCTGCCCCATCTGCTTTTCTGCCTTTTTGACCTTATATCCAAGGGCCTTTGGTGAAAGTGCTTTTGGTAGTGTCCTATCCTTAGGGTCACTATTTCAAGCGTTCTTTTCCTGTACCAGTCCTCCATGGCTTTTTTCAGCTTGCTTGATTCCCTTGTGTTTGTCCTGATTTGAAATTCCCTGCCGTTAAATTCGGCAATAGGCTTTTTCAGCGAATTGTCCATTTCTATCGAGAGCTTGTTTTCTCTTCCCATATACATGAACACTTCCCCGTCGACATAGTCCTTGCCACTTTTTAAAACTCCCGACTCTTTTATTTCCTTGAGTTTTCGACTAATCCATCCGGATTTTTTATCTAAGACCTTTTGGATATCCTCTTCTCTCATGTTTATTGGGGCAATAATAAAAACATGTCCAGGTGGCTCTATGCTGATTCTCAGACTCTTCCTGTCTCTATATTCAATTTCAAACTCCACTTTGCTTTCTCCATATGCGAAATTCATTTTTGTCTTCCTTTTCATCTTACTAGTATTCTTGAATTGGTCTATTCATACTTGAAAGTATACCATTGCTCCCAACATCTCTACAGAAATTTTACTAATTTCATCAATAATTCGACAAACAATATTCGATTTCCCATTGACAAACAGTATAAATGGATGTATTATTTAATTGTGCATATGCACATATTGAAGGGAGGTTGAAATGCCAAGAAACAAGAAAAACAGATTTTGCAGACGGCTGAGCAACCAAAAAATCTATGCCCCCTATGGTCCAGATACCGAATCCTTAGAAAAAGTATTCATAGATCTTGACGAATTTGAAGCAATGAGGCTGTGCGACTATGACGGCAAAAGCCAGATAGAGGCAAGCGATGAAATGGGACTTTCAAGGGGAACGGTTCAAAGGCTGCTTCTGTCGGGCAGAAAAAAAATAATCGACGGAATCTTTCACTCAAAGGCAATAATCGTCAGAAACGACAACGAAAATATTAAATTTAAAGGAGAAAACAACATGAATATCGATTTTAAAAACACAAATAGGATTGCTTTCCCAACCAACGACAAGGTAAACGTCGAGGAGCATTTCGGACATTGCAAATACTTTGCAATCTTCACTGTAAAGGACAAGGAAATAATGAACACAGAATACGTTGCGGCTCCAGCACATCAACCGGGGCTTCTTCCCAAGTTTTTGGGCGAAATGAATACGACTGCAATAATAACAGGCGGAATGGGACAAATGGCAATAAATCTCTTCAAAGAAGCAAATGTCGAAGTAATTCTTGGGGCCAGAGGAAGCATAGAGGCAAATCTAAGCGAATATCTCGGCGGAGAACTGTACTCGACAGGTTCTGCATGCACCCACACACACGATCATTAATCTCAACCACAACTTTATAAAGGAGCAAAATTATGATAATTGGAATTTGCGCAAAAAAACACGGATTGGAAAGTGACGTAGCCGATAGATTCGGCAGAGCAGAATATTATGTTCTCTTCAACACTGAAACAAAGGAAACCCGTACAATTGAGAATACAGCAAAAAATTCTGCCAGCGGAGCCGGCGGAAGAGCCGTCAGGCTATTGGACGAAAATGGAGTTGGCGTGGCCCTGGCTCCTGAGCTTGGTCCAAAAGCAATGGACGCAATCAAGGCTTTTGAAATACGCGCATACTCTTACGGAGAAAGCAAAACCGTAAAAGAAGCTTTAGAAAACTATGAAGCCGGAATACTCAAAGAATTCAAGACAAATTCAACCGAGTCCCACCACGGACTCAGAAGAGTATAATCCGACAGTCTGGAGATGAAAGAATGAAGATAGCTGTTTTAAGCGGAAAAGGCGGTACGGGAAAAACCACCGTTGCAACAAATATGGCCTTCAACTTCAAAGGTGCGGTGCTTGTTGATGCAGACGTCGAGGAACCCAACAGCCACATATTCATAAAGCCTGAAATGACGGGTGAAAAAAGCGTTTACAAGAATTTCCCGGTTGTAGACATGGACAGATGCAATCTCTGCGGAGACTGTGGAAGGTTCTGCAAGTATAACGCTATATTGCCTGCAAAGAATAAGGTTCTTGTATTCAAAGAAATTTGCCATGACTGCGGGGGCTGCGAAATAGTCTGCAAAAGAAACGCAATTTCCTATGAGAAAAGAGAAATTGGAAAAATACACTCGGGAATAGGACTAGGCGGCATCAGCTTCATTTATGGAGATCTCAATGTCGGCGAAATTTCCGGCGTCAAAATAATATCAGAACTTAGGGAAATGGTTTCAGACAATAAAGTTGTCATAATAGATTCGCCTCCCGGAACCTCTTGCGCGTCTGTCGAGGCTGTTGAAGGCGTGGATTATGCTGTTGTAGTTTCAGAGCCAACCCCCTTCGGTGTCAGCGACATGAAAATGGTCGTGGAGATGCTCGAAAACATGAATATACCTTTCGGAGTAGTCGTAAACAAGGCAGGGCTCGGAAACGATGAAATATACGATTACTGCTTAGGCAAAAATATTGAGATTCTCGAAAATATACCGTTCAGCGAAGAAATTGCAAAACTCTATGCAGTCGGTGAAATGATGTGCCTCGAAAATTCAAAATACAGTCTTTATTTCGAGAATATAATCGGCAAAATCAAAAATGCATTCAAGTAGACATTTATGAAAGGTTGTATGCTATGGATATAAACGAAATTGTTGTCATATCGGGAAAAGGAGGAACGGGCAAGACGACTCTGGTCGCCTCAATGGTGCCCTTTCTTGAAAATCCGGTTATAGCCGACTGCGACGTCGACGCTCCGGACCTGAACATACTTTTTGGAGAAACAATCAGGGAAGCAAAAGATTTTGTGGGACTAAAGAGGGCCGTCATAAATGACGACCTTTGCATAAAATGCGGACTTTGCCGGGAAAAATGCAAATTCAACGCAATAAGCGAGGATATAAAGATCAATTTTAGCAAATGTGAAGGCTGTAGCGTATGCGAATATGTATGCCCTGTCGGGGCAATAGAGATGAAAGACTGTGTAGTTGGTCAAGTATTCGATTCGGATACAGAATACGGCCCCATGGTTCACGCAAGGCTGATACCCGGTGAGGAAACATCCGGAAAGCTTGTGTCTGAAGTGAGAAAATCCGCCAAGGCACTGGCAGAAAAAACAGGAAAAGAAACCATAATAATCGATGGTTCTCCGGGGATTGCCTGCAATGTGATTGCATCCATAACGGGAGTCAAGAAAACCGTAATAGTCATAGAGCCTACTTTTTCCGGTCTTCACGATCTCGAGAAAGTTCACCGACTGGTTCAAAACTTCAGTATGGATATTATGGTAGTAATAAACAAATGCGATCTGTCAGAGGACGGCCTCATTGCAATTGAAAACTATTGCAATGAACAGAATCTGGAAATTGCGCTCAAGATACCGTTCAACAAAGACATAGTCAGGTCCATATCCGAAAGAAAGATTCCTTCCATAGAAAACAAGGATTTCTTCGACAGCTTGGGATTTGATGAGTTCATCGAAAGCATAAAGCGATAATCAATTACAAAAGCGGCCCGGACAGCGGCATTTGACCGCCGCTGTCCGGGCCGCTTTTATGTATTTGAATTGTCAGAAAAAACATCAATCCATATCTGGCCCGAATACTCCGTCATAGATTTAAAGGCTCGCCGCCTCCCTATCCTGTCTCAAAAGCCAATTGAAAACAGGCGTTCTCCTCGGCGGCCTCGGCTAGCACCCTCAGCATAGCCTCTCCGTAAGCTCCCATATTTTCGATGGCCGCTTCCACACCATACAGAACTACACTTCTGGGAGTGAAATCCGTCGTGAGGCAATCCCACAGAGCGTCCAAATTATTGCCGTAATGGTCCGGCAGGTCCAATTTTTTTTTCAAATAGACATGAGCCGTTTCCCTGTCTGTCATTTCCGCCCCGTTCAACCAAATTTCCCTCATGCTCTGCCCTCCTAATACAATCTTTCAAAAGTCTCGTAGTGGTCCCCGGTGTAGAAGATTAGCCCGTCGTTCGAGTAGACGATTCTTTCCGCTCCCCGGTAGCCCCCCTTGTAATTGATGTCGCATTCAAAGTACTTGCGACCTTCCGCGACCGGCAGCAGCCCTTCCCGGTTGCCGAAATGATCTCCTCCGATGGACTTCTGGTCAGTCACCTGCCAGAGATTGCCCTCGGAATTGTCCCACCCGGCGTTTTGCGCTTCACTCTTCGTTATAAAATTCGGCGGAAGCACTGAAAACGAATGGAGATACGCCGCCACTTCCTCCTTGGATGAATAGCTTAAGCCCTTTTCAACCAAAGTCCGGTTCGTTTCGGCTTCATTGGCAATTATCGCCTCTCCGCCCGGGGCAGCAGGCTCCGGTTTTCCCCCGCTTGTTTGGCATCCAGCCAGTAATGCGAATATCAGAAGCATGCACAGGAAGCGCAGCGCCTTGTCCCCTCTTTTGATTCGAAGCATAAGTCTTTTCCCCCTCAGTTCAGAAATGCGCAACAACTTTACTTATGCCCGCCCTTTTACAAACGGTTCCATCTCAAGATTCATAACATACCGGTCATGACCTTGCCCGTACTCGTCTGCCTTGTAAAGCACAGCCTTGAATCCGATTTTGTCCCGATAAAGCCGAATAGCCGGTTCGTTCTCCACATCCACAGTCAGGCTCATCCTATCGAATCCTTGTTCCAAAAGATTTTCCGCTATGACTTTCAAGAAAGAATAACCCAAGCCCTTCCCACGCCATTCTTCAGCAATGGCGTAATCAAAAAGATAGGCCTTGTAGGGATCCTCCCAGTCGCGCATGAGAATGGCCAACCCTATGATGGGCTTCTTCTCTCCCGCCTTCAGCAGAAAAACGTTCCCGTGGCGAATTTGGGGCACCAGTCCCCATTCGTCCATTCCCAGCTCTCCGAAAATATCTAATCCGAAATTAACCATGCGGCGCAAAAGCTTCAGGTCGAAGTCTTGCACTAGGTAGACTCGAAGAGGCTCGTCAACGCCCTCCATATCCTTGATTACCTTGTGCGGCAGTTTGTTGATTTCTTCCAACATAAAATCACTCCTTAAAATAAATTGCGTTCTTCCTAAATTTATGATTCCACTCTTTCATTTATGCCAAATTTCAGAATCCCAACAAGCCTTTGTTCTTTAGAAAAAAGCATTTTCCGGGCCGTCTCCGCCGGGTCTTGCCCCGAGCAGATTTTAGTCATCGGAGCAATAGAGACAAGCTAAAAAACTATAATAATTGACAGCATAGGATTTATTACTTTTTGATTGGGTGAAAAAACAATCTCAATTTAAAAATTCCATCAGTTCCATGATAGGTTCTGACGGGACCTTGTTTTTTTTCGCTATGGAACTGCTTGTATTTTTTTACCGTTCTCCGTATTTCAACTCTCGACTTTTTCTCCCTCTTCTATTTTCCTGGCATGCACTACGAACCTGGCGTCATCGAATTCATATGAACAGGTTGAAAGAGTCAGCACTGCATCTATGTTTTCCAAATTATCGTCCACTTCATGCATGCTCTTTTCAGAGATCTCTCTTACGAAAAAAATGTATTGCATGTCAGTGAATTCAGTTCTTATATAATTGAAACCGGTATCTGTAACATAAACGGAGAATATTTCCCAAAAAGACTCTTCTATTCCGTCATTTAAAACAATACGCTTGTTCTCCTCAAAGAATTCCTTTCTTTTGAAATCCATAAGACCCTTGAACATTGTTCCGTTTTTCATGTTATGCCCGTATATTACAATGTTCTTGTCTTTCCCGTTGCCTTTATTTCTGTAGTCCATGAAAATGGAGCCCGATAAATTTGGTTCCATATCAAAACCGTGGCTCAAATAAAACTTGTTATCTTTGCTCTTTACAATCGGATAGTCTATGGCAGTGCCCTCAATACTGAGCCAGCCTGCGTAGTCAGGATTTATAGAAGTCATTTTATTGAATTTTTCTCTTTCGGCGGCATCCAACGCAGATTTTTTTAAAACAGATTCACTTGAGCCAGTTGTTTTTGCTAAAGCATTCGCGATTTCAAGCCCGTCTTCATTTTCTACATTATTTGACGACGATGAGGCAAAAGTTTCCTGAGAATGAAACTTCTCCCTTGCATCACTTGTTATTCTTCTGTTTTCTGAATAATCCAAAGCAATTATTATCATCGCAAATACCGCAAATGAAAGCGCAACCGCAAAAATCCTGTCCAGCCACTTCATGAAAACCCCACCTTCTGACAAATGATAAAGAAGGCCGGCTAAACAAAGCCGGCCTTCTCTTTGTTTCAACAATAATTTAAGAAGCCCTCTGGCTCTTTCTTCTCATGACAATCCATGCTCCTGAAACAAGTGCAAGAAGTGCGAAAGGAATCATTCCGGAATCTCCTGTTTCGGGAATTGGAACAGGCTCAGTCTCTTCCTGCCCCGGCATAATGACTGCATCAATTACATGAATTACTCCGTTTGAAGCCATCACATCAGTTGTCACAACCTTGGCACCATCAACATAAACACTGCCGTCCATAAATGTTACAGTGAGTTTTTCCCCTCCTGCCGTTTCCACCATAGTACCATTTGGAAGTGCAAGGACATCGGATGCCATTACTTTTCCAGGCACCACATGATAAAGAAGTATGCTCGCCAAGTCTGGATTTGCAAGAAGTTCTTCCGCCGTTATTCCGAGTTCTGTCAAAAGAGCTGCGAAAGCGTCATCAGTCGGTGCAAATACTGTAAACGGACCGGGACCCTTGAGCGTTTCAACAAGATTGGCTTTTGTAAGAGCGGCGGCAAGAGTGTTGAAGCTCCCTGCTCCCACAGCGGTATCCACTATGTCCTTAAGTGTTGCCGCAACAGGATATCCCTCTTCAGTCCATCCTGTTATCCCTCCGAGCATTATGGTGATATTTTCATATCCGTCGCCCAGTAAAGCGTCTGCTGCCGCTTCAGCAGCAGGCTGAACCATGCAATAGATCAAAACCTCATCGTCTCTTTCGATTCCTGCTGCAACCGTTCCTGCAAGAAATCCGTCCGAAGCCATGGGGCCCGGAATGTTCAACGCGCCGGGAACATGTGCTTCATCAAATGCCGCGGCCCCTCTGACATCAACTATATAGTCAATTGTTCCGTCGTCAATAAGTCCTTTTGCATCCTCGGTGGCAACCCTGCTTGCCGTAACAGGCATTATGACTTCGTCTATCACATGGATAACTCCGTTTGAAGCCATCACGTCGGTTGCCGTCACTTTAGCATCGTCCACAAATACATTTCCGCCTTCAAATGAAACTATCAGACTCTGTCCATTTACCGTCTCAACCATAGTCCCGTCTTCAAGTGCCAATACGTCAGCCGCAGGAACAGACCCAGAAAGCACATGGTAGAGCAGTATGTTCTTAAGGTCCGGATTGGCAAGCAAATCCTCCGCTGTTATGCCTAAATCGGCAAGCAGATTCGCGAAGGCATCATCCGTTGGAGCAAAGACCGTGAACGGCCCTTCCCCCTTAAGCGTGTCTACAAGCCCCGCCGAATCCAAAGCCGTGGCAAGGATTGTGAATGTCCCCGCTTCCACAGCGGTATCGACTATGTCCTTTTCCATCTCAGCAGCAAATGCGGATGGGAAAAGTGAAACCGCCATTATTAAAACCAACAACAAAACCAATACTCTTTTCAAAGTTTTCCTCTCCTTTCAAATTGTATATTTATATCGTACCGTATTCGTCATTTACCCAATTTGTCGGAAAAACCCCAAAAATATCAAATATCGGCATTTATATGTTTATTTTTTTGGAATTGTCTATTACTCTATTTCATTCATCTTGTAGAACAGTTTTTCGTAATCTTCCGCACGCATAATTTTGGGATTGCTTCCATTAGAGCCGTTCTTCTCAGAAAGTTCCGAAAGAAGCCTGAATTTGTACGGGTCAATACCAAGGGACTTAAAGTCCGGAAGTCCTATTTCTGCAGAAATATTCCTTATCAGCTCTATTCCTTCCCCTGCGGCCTTTTCATCATCATCCTCTTTTATTCCCATAGCCCTGGCAACCCTGGCGTACTTGTGAAGTGAAAAAGGAAGATTCTCAGCCATTATATGCGGTAAGATTATCGAATTACAGAGTCCATGCGGCTTGTCGTATATGCTTCCGAGAGCCTCGGCCATGCAATGGACCGAAGCCACATCCGAATGGCTAAACGATAGTCCTGCCAAAAGGCTTCCCGTCATCATGCCATCCCTTGCCTCCTCATCCGAACCGTCCTTTACAGCCCTGACTATATTCTTTGCGATGTATTCAACGGCATAAAGACCCAACGCCTCGGCAATCGGTTCGGTACAAGTCGCCGTGTACCCCTCGATTGCATGCGTAAGCGCGTCAATTCCGGTGGATGCCGTCACAAGCTTTGGAAGAGTGTAGGTAAGCTCCGGATCCACAAGCGCAACCTTTGCAGCCACTGCCGGGCTCTTGATTGTGAATTTGAAATTTTCTTCCGTATCGGTAATAACAGATGAAAAGGTTATCTCGCTTCCGGTTCCTGCTGTGGTTGGAATCGTCAGCAGGGGAATACAGTCATCTCCGATTTCTTTTTTGGCATAGTCCCTTATAGCTCCGCCCTGCCTGGCAAGCACTGATATTCCCTTGGCCGCGTCAATCGGGCTTCCTCCACCGACCGCTACCAAAACGTCCACATTTTCCTTGGCCGCCAGGTCAGCTCCATTTTGCACATTGTAATCCTTTGGATTCGCCTCAACTTCATCGAATACTACAATTTCCTTGCCTTCTCCCACAAATTTCAAAATCTTGTCCAAAATACCCGCCTTTATTATCCCCTTGTCGCACACAATCATTATCTTTTTTGCGGAAAGCTTGTCGAGTTCCTCGCCCAGTTCCTTGACCATCCCTTTTCCGTATCTTATCTTTGACGGCAGCACAAAATCAAAATTCATATGAATCCTCCAATCATTTGTTGTCATGTTAGTTTCTCATATCATTATATCAAAAATTGACAAGTTCAAATAACCCATATGAACTCGCCATCAAATATATTTCTATCATTTTCTCGAAATTTTTCTTCGTTATTACCTCTTTTGCATCGACAAACACAAATGCGCATTCTTTCTCTTTAGACGCTTCTTTAAAGTTTTTACATTTTGCAAACTGCTATTTTCCCCGCTTTATGAAAGAGTAGAATAGCTATGGTGTGCCCAGAGTGACTCGAACAAGCCACTTCCTGATTCGAGGCTGGACATAATAAATCGTCTTTATTATATTTATGTGGCATCCGATAAGGCTTGAATACTTGAACTACCTCCACCTATGCTAACGAATTGAGGTGGGAGATTCCTGGAAACACCAACCTGATGGTCGGTTTTAATCAGGCT
>CAZAFW010000023.1:0-23182 GCA_964484935.1 uncultured Peptostreptococcaceae bacterium | reverse complement strand
ACTTTCAAGCTTTCTATTTCTCCACCCTTGACATCAATATTACCGTCTCCACATGAGGGGTATGCGGGAACATGTCCACAAGAGCCATTTCTTTCATTTCATAACCATTGTCCCTAAGAATTAGGATGTCCCTTGCAAGCGTTTTGGGATTGCATGAAATGTATAGTATTTCTTCAACACCGTAGTCTATTATGTCCATAAGGGCTTTTTCCATGATGCCCTCTCTTGGAGGGTCGAGAACTATTATGTCGGGCCTTTCTGGGATAATTTTAAGCCCGTCCCGCACGTCCCCTGCGTAGAAGTGACAGTTTGAAAGATTGTTTAGAGCGACATTCTCGTTTGCTTTTTCTACGGCCTCTTCAACAATTTCCACTCCGTAGACCGCCTTCGCTTTGGGCGAAAGCATCTGTCCTATTGTTCCGGTTCCGGAATACAGGTCGTAAACAACTTTGTCTAACAAATCTCCAAGCATTGAGAAAGCTTTTTTATAAAGAATCTCCGCTCCCGATGTGTTGGTTTGAAAGAACGAGAACGGCGAAATTTTGAATCTTAGCCCTCCCACTTCTTCGAGTATCCAGTCCCTTCCCGCAATCACTCTCAATTCATCGCATCTAACTGCGTTTCCAATGTCATCGTTTACGGTTCTGAGTATGCTTGCAATTTCTCCTTCAAGATCAAGATTTTCCATTGCGGACGCATAATCCTCTTCAGGAAATTCGCACTGACTGCTTGTGACTATGTTGACCATTATTTCTCCGGTTTTTTCAGCTTTTCTTACGATGAGGTTTCTGAGAAGTCCTGCATGTGTCTTGTTGTTGTAGTGGGAAAGGCCCCGCTCCTTGCAGAAGGACAATGTTTCATTCATGATCTTATTGAAGTCCGAATGGGTCAAGAGGCAATGGCTAATGGTCAAGACATCCATATATCTGCCTTTCCTGTGCATTCCAAGGGTGGTCTCCCCGCCCTTTTCCATGTCTCCGAATGTATATTCCATTTTGTTTCTGTATCTGTATATTTTGGGGCTTTCGGTTATGCCGCTGTAGGGGATGTCTATAAGCCCGCTATCTTCGAACAGGTTCATTACCGCCATCTCTTTTTCTTCAAGCTGGCTCTCGTATGGAAGATTCTGCCTGGAGCAGCCACCGCAAAAGTCGTCGTGCATGCACTCCGCGGCAATCTCGTCGTCCCTGTGCGAAACTACCTCAAGAAGCCTTGCCTCCACATGGCTTTCTTTGATTTTGCCGACCTTTGCGAGTATCCTCTGCCCCGGCAAAGCGTTTTTAACTCGCACTTCCATATCATCGTGAAAAGCTATCCCGATATTGGGAAAAAGCATTTTTTCTATAGTAAGTTCCAATGTTTCTCTCTTTTTCATGTTGTCTTCCTTTCGCGGATAATAATCTTCAGTAAATATCAATACGAGTATAACACAAATACACTATGCCCTATAGCAACCGTCTGCGAATTTTATGGTCTTGTGCCGGTCAAAAAAATTCAATGCTTGATTTAAAAAATCATGCGTATTAAAATGAGTTTGTTGAGGTTGTTTTGAACGTACTATCAATCGAACAGGGAGGATTGCACTTATGCCTTGCACATTTCCAAAATACACGCATCCGGATTTCAGACAAAATATTTTTAACAACGCTCCAAACTGCTCTAGTCAAAAGGTCGAAAAGGATGGGGTGGCGCCTGAAAATTTCCATTCCACTTCCATTTATCCTGAATATTTCAAAGTCGGCGACGAATGGATATTGCCTCCGGGAAGCCGAATGGATTGTGTCCCCATTATTGACAACAAAAAAAATATAAGTATTGTCGAATTCAGGAATCTAAAAATAGGCGATGAAGTTGTAGTAGGCAGAACAGAAGACGCAAGCGAAGGCATTTATCTTCACAAGAAGGGTTTCAAGCCTAAAAACATGAACACAGACAACTTCACTTTCAGGGGCGGCCGTTCGCGTGAAACTGCTTTTTCAAAAGACTATGACCGGCTCTATGAAAGGCTTAAGCACGACAGGGACAAAGGACATATTGTATGGGTGCTTGGTCCTGCTGTCGTATTCGACTATGATTCAAGAAAGGCTTTGTCTTCTCTTATAGAAAAGGGATTCGTACACGCTTTGCTGGCAGGAAACGCATTGGCAACGCACGATCTTGAGGGCGGCTTTCTTGAAACCGCACTGGGCCAGAACATTTATACCCAGGAATCCGTGCCAAACGGCCATTACAACCATCTCGACTTGATAAACGAAGTAAGGAGATCGGGTTCAATAGAAAATTTCATTAAAGAGGGAAATGTCAAAGATGGAGTTATAAAAACCTGTATTGAAAACAATGTTCCTTTGGTTCTTGCAGGTTCAATAAGAGACGACGGGCCGCTCCCGGCCGTATACGGAAATGCCTATGAGGCTCAGGACGCCATGAGGGTTCAAACCCGAAAGGCGACAACCGTCATTTGCCTTGCAACGACTCTTCACACTATCGCTTCCGGAAACATGACTCCTTCATACACTTTTGCGGACGGCAAGGTCAGACCGGTTTTCATTTACAGCGTAGACATATCCGAGTTTGCCGTCAACAAGCTTGGCGACAGGGGTTCTCTCGAAGTGACATCTATTGTTACTAATGTGCAGGACTTCATGGTTCATTTGAAAAACAATCTCGTCCTGTAAAGTAGATTCGCTTAGTTTAAAAATCAAAGCTGCCGGCTCTTTTCGATTTGAGCCGGCAGCTTTTAAATTATGTCTATTTTCAATTGCCTTCATAGAGACTTGATGAGAAATACACCGGCTCGCTTGTTGCCTCAATCTGCAGTCTTCTGATTATGTTTTCATTTGCAGATGTAAGAATGGTTGTGCAATGGGCCTGGCAACCCTTTAGCAATTTAAGTTTGTCTACCGCGACTTGTGCAACCGGATTTGTTACGGCGCTTATGCTAAGCGCTATAAGTATCTCTTCGGCATCGAGTATAAGATTCATGGACCCAAGCGATTCCTTCTTAAGTTTTCGTATCGGTTCAAGAATCATGGGAGCTATGAGGTGCAGCTTGTCGTCTATTTTAGCCAGATGTTTTACTGCATTTAAGATGGCGGCCGAAGGCGCATCCATTATTTCGGTCATTCTTCCGGTTACAATGGTTCCGTCTTGCATCTCTATTGCAAAAACAGAACAGATGTCCTTACAGAGTCCCGAAGCTTTCAAGCTCTCGGCTTTTGCCTTTGCCGGATTAACTACTTTTCGGTCTGAAGGATCTAGTCCAAGCTCCTCCATTATCAGTTTGGATCTTTGAAAAGTCTCGAGGTCGACAAGGCCTTTCTTGTACTCGCAACCTGTATTGTAATATCTTCTTATTATTTCCTGGCAGGAAGCTTGGCGAACCAATTCGTCGTCTATTATTCCGAAACCTACCCTGTTGACTCCCATATCGGTTGGCGACTTGTAGATCGACTCCTCGCCTGTGATTTTCTCTATTATTCTTTTTAGGACCGGGAATGTCTCAATGTCCCTGTTGTAATTTACAGAAATCTCACCATACGCATCGAAATGAAAGGAATCTATCATGTTTACATCCTTGAGGTCTACGGTTGCAGACTCGTATGCTATGTTGAGAGGATGCTTGAGGGGCATGTTCCAGACAGGGAATGTCTCAAACTTCGAATAGCCCACCGCACGGCCTCTCTTGTTTTCGTGGTAAAGCTGGCTTAGGCATGTTGCAAGCTTTCCGCTCCCAGGGCCGGGGGCAGTCACGACCACAATCTGCTTTGTCGTTTCTATGTAAGGATTTTTTCCGTATCCTTCGTCGCTGACTATTGTATCGACATCTGTAGGGTAGCCCTTGGTGGCCCTATGCGTATAGACTTTTATGTCTCTTCTCTTCAATTTGTTCATGAAAAGCTTTGCTGCCGGCTGGTCGTTGTATCTGGTGATTACTACGCTGTTGACGTCCAATTCTTTCGACCTCAACTCGTCAATCATCCTCAGTACATCCATGTCGTAGGTTATGCCAAAATCGCCGCGTATCTTGTTCCGTTCGATATCTCCCGCATAAACGCATATTATGACTTCGGCCTTGTCTCTGAGCTTTCGCAAAAGCTTTATTTTTGCATCCGCTTCAAAACCCGGGAGACAGCGCTTTGCGTGCATGTCAAACAACAGTTTCCCACCGAATTCCAAATAGAGTTTGTCATAGTCGTTTACACGCTCCAAGATGAATTTTGACTGTTCTTCCAAATATTTTTCCGAATCAAACCCTTTTCCCATAAGCACTCCTCGCAAATTCGAATTTCCGTCCATATGATTATAGTCCGACTTATTTCGCAGGCAAAAAACTCTTCTGCAAACTGACATTTAGGCATTCCTTAATAATCGTACTTCATTGCAGAAACAAAATCAAATAAAAAATCCCGAATCGAATTCGGCGTCTATTTCATACATGCTTTCCACGTGCATGTCCGCCAAATCCACAAGTTCCTGCCATCTTGACTTCGAGTGTTCGTCATAAACGGCGCAAGCTTTCATTCCCGCTCTTTTGGCCGCCAATATTCCGGCGTAGGTGTCCTCGAACACAATGCACCTTGAAGGCTCTGTTTTGAGCTCTTCAGCCACTTTGAGGTATATGTCGGGGCTCGGCTTGCCTTTCTCGACCTCGCAGGATGTTCGTATCACATCAAAATATCCGTGGATTCCGTTTGAATAGAGGACAGATTCTGCAAGAGCCCTGAAGTTGCTGGTTCCTATGCCAAGCCGAACGCCCCTTTGGCTGAGGGTCTTTAACAGCTGTGCAGCTCCGCTTTTGAGCCTTATTTCTTTTTCGTACAAATGAGCCGCCATGGCGTTCCATTCGTCCTTTATTGTTTCTATGTCCTCATTTATGCCAAACCTGTTTTTGAAATATTGGGCTGTCTCAGTAAAACTCATACCTTCTATTTCATGCTGAAGATTGTCCGGCAATTCAATCCCGTATTTTTTCAAATAGTCTATATCGATCTGTTTCCATATCCACATCGAGTCTACAAGTGTTCCATCAAGATCGAATATAAACGCTTGACAATCAAAAAACATTTCTTCACCCCATAACAAAATCAACCTTTGCAAGGTTGATTTTATTTTCTAAACATTATTCAATTAATCATATCATCAGTAATCCATGCCCACAAGTAATTTTGACCTTTCCTTGGCTGTTTTTATCAGTGATTTCTCATTAACTATATATCTGTCCATTCTTCCTTTGCTTATCAGCCCGACTTCATCGAATGCCTCCATGTTCATTTTCACTCTTGCTCCATCGAAAGAACATATTGTAACTTTTACGCTGACCACCTCTCCAATCATGGTTGGCTTAAAATGCTCGGCATGGACCATTGTAGCGACAGATATGTATCCTTCCGGCAGTTTCGAGTCAATCAGCTCAACCGACGCCTTAATCATGAAAGCAATCACTCCAGGTGTAGCCAGCAATTCACCAAGCCTTCCTGTGCCGTACTCCATTCCAGTATGTTTTTCCTTCACGCGCTCTTGGATAGTCAAGCTTTCGCCTATTGTGAATTCCAAGTTTTCGAGCATATCATCACTCCCTTCCTTCATCTATTCCATATATACCAAAAAAACCTGTCCAGTAAGCAAAATATTCTTGCTTTCAGACAAGGTTCTCTATGGCAATATCAATTTGGGCTTGAAATCCATGTAGTCACTTGAAACCAGTTCATAGCTTGTACCGTCAAGCACACCTTTAATTCCGGCTCCGTATGCTCTGGCGTTGTGCAAATGTCCGTAGACTAAAATCTCAACTCCGTATTTTTTTATCGATTCGGTAAATCCCGAAGGTTCAAGCCTCTCGTTTGTTGGAGGATAGTGAAGCATTGCGATAATTCTTTCACAGCCATCTTTCTTTGCGGATTCAAGCGACATCTCAAACCTCATTAGCTCCCTTTTATAAATTTTTTCGTCGTGCAAATCCGTTTTTGCGTCGTTGGGACAGACCCAACCCCTAGTTCCACAAATGGCAAACTCTCCATAGGTCTCATGATTGTTCTGCAGGAATATGTGTTCGGGATACGCCTCTTTCATCTTTTTGAGAGAAGCCCACCAATAGTCGTGATTCCCTCTGATGAATATTTTTCTGCCCGGCAAATCAGCTATCCATTCAAGATCTTTTCTTGCCTCTTGAATATTCATTGCCCATGAAGTATCTCCTGGTATCAATACTGTATCTTGCGGAGAAATATGCTTTTTCCAATTTTTCTCAATTTTTTCATAATGCCTTTCCCATTGGGGCCCAAAAACATCCATGGGCTTGTCCGTGGAAAAACTAAGGTGCAAATCCCCTATAGCGTATAAAGACATCTATTATCACTTTCCCTGTCAGTCAAAAACCTGATATCTGGCTATGTTGACTTTTATTTTTTTTAATAGGTTCTCCAACTCGTCCAAGCTTCCCTTGTCCCACAACTCATCAAACTCAATTTGGAATTTCATCGCTTCCGCCTGTTGTCCCAGCAGATTAAGCAAGCGAATATTGCTGACTATATTGGATATGGTGTTTGATTTCTCTTCAAAAAGTATTTGCGCATTTATTACCTCGTTGCGGATTTCACACATTTCCCTGTCCAATAGAAACGCCGCTTCGGAAGCCCTGGTAAGACGCTCTCGTATATCCTCTGGAATTTCCCTTTTGTATTTGTATTTAAGCGAATGCTCGATTGTTGCCCAAAAGTTCATTGCAAGAGTGCGTATCTGTATTTCTGCAAGAATCTCCTCTTCCCCGAAAGCAGTCTGCACGGGATATCGTATGATAACATGATAGCTTCTATATCCGCTGTCCTTCTCATTGTTTACATAATCCTTTTCTTTCTCAATCACCAGATCCTTGCCGTCTCTGATTCTCAACAAATCCACCACACTGTAGATGTCGTCGACGAACTGGCACATTATACGAATCCCAGCGATATCTTCCATCTGGTCTTCTATGTCGTCTTCATCAATATTGTTTCGCTTTGCCTTTTCCAATATGCTGTTTATTTTTTTTACTCTTCCTGTAACAAATTCAATCGGAGAATATTCGTTCATTTCCCTGAACTCGTCCCTCAAAGACTTGAGCTTTACTTTCAATTCCTCAACAGCCTGTTCGTAGGGAATCAATATTCTTTCCCAGTCTCTTATTCTATACATTATATCACTCCATATCGGCTAAGACATTATATTACAATAGTAACACAGATATAAAAGCCCCCACAAGTGGGGGCTTCAGACTTTTGAAAAACCCCGATTTCTTCGTTACTTTGCCAAAACCCGTTCGGTCACGTATATCTACATACGCTCCCGTCACTGGCTTTTGGCAGCGCCTTGAACTTGAGAATTTTTCAAAAGTCTGTGAGTTTAAGATTTCTTCTTCAATCTCAAGCCCCCACAAGTGGGGGCTTGATGTTTGGCATATACCGGTTATGGATGTTACAGCCTTTCTGCAATGTAGCCTACAAGGTCTACCACCCTTGCTGAATAACCCCACTCATTGTCATACCATGAAACGACTTTCACCATTTTATCTCCGACTTTTGAAGTAAGGTCGGCATCAAGAATGGATGATCTGTAATCCCCGGTGAAATCTTTTGAAACCAATGGCAGTTCGCTGAATCCGAGTATTCCGTTCAATTCATTTTCCGAAGCTTTTTTCATTGCCGCATTTACTTCTTCAACCGTTGCCTCTTTTTTCAGATTTACAACCAGGTCCACAAGTGAAACCACCGGAGTCGGGACTCTTACAGCCATTCCATTAAGTTTTCCTGCCATTTCAGGTATTACAAGGCCAATTGCCTTTGCAGCGCCTGTAGTGGTCGGTATCATTGAAAGGGCTGCTGATCTGGCTCTTCTTGGGTCTTTTTTATGGGGCTTGTCCAAAAGCTGCTGATCGTTGGTATATGCATGGATAGTCGTCATAAGACCCTCTTCAATTCCAAATGAATCGTTTAAAACCTTTACAACCGGACCAAGGCAGTTGGTTGTACATGAAGCATTTGATACTATTTCATGCTTCTCTGGGTCATATGTAGATTCATTCACACCCATTACGAATGTAGCATCAACATTTTTTCCTGGAGCAGACAAAACAACTTTTTTTGCGCCCGCCCTTATGTGTTTGTGTGCGTCTTCCCTGTTGTTGAATATTCCGGTCGATTCTATGACTATTTCCACTCCGAGGTCTTTCCATGGAATTTCTTCAGGATTTCTGAATGCAGTAAACTTGATGGTTTTGCCGCCTACATAAAGTGTTTCCTTGTCGGCGCCTACATCCTTCGGGTAAATGCCATACATGGAATCATACTTGAAAATGTGCGCATGCTTTTCAGGTCCGCTTGTGCTGTTGATTGCAACAACTTCCAAATCGTCCCTTTCAAGAGCAATTTTTAAAACATGTTTTCCTATTCTGCCGAAACCATTGATACCTATTTTTGTTTTCATTCTCAGCACCCTCCTTTTCTTTTGTTCGCCTTGAGTATTATACCATATTTTTTAATTAGAGTAGCATATTTATCGATTATTTTTTGCAAAACGTTCAACTGAACGATTGACCAAATAATCGTACCCTTTGCCCTGCCAAACATTTTTTTCAATCATCTTTTCTTCGATGAGGTCCCTTACTTTCCACCAGCTTGCATCCCAATTGCAGAAAAGCGTTTTTTCCTTCGGCGCTCTTGCCAACAGCCTTTGTATTGCAATTTCGGGATCGAGTTTTTCCAAAAACAGAACAACCCTGTCAACGTATTCACCCATGGTGCAGATGTCGAATTCATTGTTCTTGTACAAATCGCCCAAATATGTGTTTTCCAAAACATACAGGGAATGGAGCTTCACTGTTTGTATTTTCAAAGCCGACAGCACCTTGGCGGCTTCTATTGCGTCTCTGTCGTCATCCCACGGGAGATTCAAAATCATATGGGCTCCTATGTCGAAGCCATAAGGTTTTATTATCCCGACACAATTGATGAATTCGGCCAAACTGTGTCCCCGATTCAGCTTTTCCAACGTTTTGTAATTTACACTCTGCAATCCAAGCTCTATGGAAATTAAAACGCCGTTTCTCCTCGATATGTCTTCAAGCACATCCAAATAATCTTCATCAATGCAATCCGGCCTTGTTGAAACACATATCTCCACAACTCCATCTATGCATGCTTCCTCCATTCTTTCCTTGAATGTCTCAAGCGGCATATATGTATTGGTATAGTTTTGAAAATATGCTATGAAAGCTTGTGCATTGTATTTTTTTCCTATATAGTTTTTGTTTTTATTCAGTTGCTCTTCCACGGAAAGATTCAAGCTCAGCATTTCGAAACCTGCAGCATCCTCTCCACAAAATATGCAGCCCCCGGTTGAAAGGTTGCCGTCCCTGTTTGGACAGCTAACCGGCAGGTTGACAGGCAGCTTATATGTCTTTTTCCCGTATTTTTCTTTCAAATATTCGGAATATCTTCTATACAATTGCTTCATACTTTAGCCTCTCTTTTATCATGAAAATTTAAAGCAGCCGTTTAGGCTGCTTTAAATTCAATATACACCAATTAAATGCATATAACAAACCGCTATTGCACGGGAATCATAACCTCCTGTCCCGGGAAAATCAAATGCGGATTGGCCATTTCATTGAATTCCGCCAAAATCTGCCATTCTACTCCGAATTGCCTTCCTATTTTCCAAAGTACGTCGCCGGACTTGACTACATAAGTGTCCGCTGCAACGGGAACTTCTACAACAGGAGCAACGTATTCGGTTATGCGGCCTTCGACCATTGCGCCGGCAGTTCCGTTGACTTCGATGTAGTCCATCAGGACTTCTTCCATCCCTCCAAGAAGCATTAGCTCCTCCTTGCCGTCAAACATCGTGTAACCGTCGCCTCCAGCAGCCATGAAGTCGTTAGTTGCTACTTCGTAGGTGGCGGCAAGGTCCAGAGGAATACCTCCAACCATTACGTTCATTATTCTGCTGCCGGCAGGTTTTGTGGAATCTATCTGGTAGGTCATCCCTGCCACATGAGTAAAAGCGCCTTTCAGCTCAGGATAGTCTGTAGCCCCGTTCTCCAAAGCCTCTTTGACTTCAGCTCCTGTCAAGGGTTTGACAATTACAGTGTTTCCAAACGGCAATACTGTAATTATTTCTTCAATTGTGATTTCTCCAACATCAATTGAAGCCCTTATTCCGCCTCCGTTAGTCATTACCAGATCGGCTCCTGTGGCATCCAAAATGGCATCTGTAAGCAAATTGCCCAAATTGGTTTCACCTTTTCTGACCATACCGCGTTCTCCGTCGAGAACAACTTGCGTGGTTCCTACCACCGGGGATACAAGTTCCTGATATTCAGACTTTATATCCTCTATAAGTGCCAAAATTTCCGGATCGCCTTCAATTGTCACATTCTCTTTTTCAAAAAGGCTTGCGCTCATTGCAGCTTCTCCGTCCATCCATTCAATTTCAACTACGCCCAAATTCTTGTCGTACTCTCCTGCCTGGACGATTAGGGTATCTCCCACCATCATGCCTTCAGGAAGCTTGTCATGGCTGTGTCCGTCTATTATAAGGTCGATTCCCTCTACGTCCATGGCAACCTTCTCGCTGGTGAGCCCGTAAGTGTCGTCAAGACCAAGATGTGCAAGGGCTATAATTATGTCAACTTCGTCTTCCAGTTCATCGACCATCATCTCCGCTACCATTGAAGGATCCCTGAATTCAAGACCTATGGTGTTGTCAGGATGCGACTTGAATTTAGTCTCGGGAGTCGAAATACCGAAAACCCCAAGCTTCACGCCATCAATCTCGTAAATCTTATATGGAGCTATGAATGTTTCATCTTCCTCTGTATAAATGTTGGCGCTCACAACATCGAATTCTGCCATGCCGACCAATTCAACCAGCCGTTCCATTCCATAGTTGAAGTCGTGATTGCCGGGAACCATGAGGTCGTATCCAATAAGGTTCATTATTTCAACAATACTGGAACCCTCGAAAATTGTGGCTATGGGCTGCCCGTGAAAAGCATCGCCTGCATCAAACAAAAGGAAATTGTCATACTCTGCGCGAAGCTCATTCGCCAAGGCTCCTATCTTGGCCATCCCCATTCCGTCGTAATCACCTTCGTCAACACGTCCATGCATATCGTTTGTATGGGCTATTACTATATGTACCGGTTCCTCAGCGGCATACACACCAGCAAAACCCGACATGAACACAGTCAAAAGAATAATCAAAGATAAAAGCAAACCAATTTTTCTTTTTTGAAACATACTTTTTATCCTCCCTGTTTTGTTATGTCACAATCTTAAGTTCTATTTCCTTCAATCCCTTACCCCTAAACCTTTTTATCATATCCTGGTCAGCGGTTTTTTCTCTGGATTTACCCATAACAATTAAGTCTATCTCTTTTTCTCGGGCGAATTTTTTTAGTGTCCCAACAATGTCGTCAGCCTTTACAATTGTCAAGTCCGCGCCATTATTCTTGCTTTCCTCAAATAAATATTCAATGGCGTCGGCCTCTTTCAATTTTCCGAAATACTTCCACCCCTCCTTCACTACATGAATAACATAAAGGTTGCCGTCTTCTTCTTTTGCAATAGCTGCCCCAGCCTCAATTAGCCGTTTGCATGACTTCTGCTGTGTCACACAAACCATGATGTTGTGGGTTTTCATATAAGTCCCCTTTCTTTTCCGCCTTTATATATATACACAATTAATGGAAACAATACTCAACAAAAAAAACAAGAGCTTGCGCTCTTGTTTTTTTTGTCAAATTACATGCTTCTTGATTTTTTCCGGTAAACTTTCAGGATTGCAGCTGAGAGTCATTACAAAATCGATTGAATGTTTTTCTTTTAGCCACTCTATCCTATCTATAAAATTAATTACATTTTCGTTTTCACTACCCATAATGTTGTACAAGCCGTCAATGTAAATTTTTTCGATGTCATAATTGTTTGCTATTATCCCATAAATGAAACCTATGAATTCTTCCGTGGTCTTAATGGGGAATTCCTCCAGATTTACAAAGCGCACACCGTGGTTCAGGTCGTACATGTGTCTGTTGTCGTCGTCGATATAAACAACATTTCCTTCAATGGTCTTGATGTCGGCATTAGCCATGTCGATTATTCTCTTCGTTTTGCCAGTTCCCTTTCCGGATGCAATTATACTTATCAATGTAATCTCCTCCCTTTATTAGCGAAACCAGTTTAGTTGATGTCTTAAGTATATATTTCTATTTCAAGCGCCTTATCCCTTTAAAAACAATTATTTTATTTATGCTTTAAATGTTCGTCTTGAGACTGTTCCTCAATTGTCCGCATGCCGCATCAATATCCTCTCCTAGTGTCCGCCTTATGCTTGCTGTGATTCCCCTGCCCTCCAAAAATTCCTTGAACTTTTCCTGCGCGGCCCTTTCTGAAGTTGCAAAGTCCCTTTCCTCAACTCGGTTGTACCCTATAATATTCACATGGCAATTGAGCCTCTTTAAAAGCTTTGCTGTTTTTTTAAAGCTTTCGATGTCGTCGTTTACGCCTTTCATTAAGGCATATTCGAAAGTTATCCTTCTTCCTGTCTTTTCCACATAGGTTCTGCATGCTCTTATAAGCTCATCTATGTTGTATTTTTTGTTTACAGGCATGATTCGGCTTCTGGATTCGTCATCGGGACAGTGAAGCGAAACCGCCAAGGTTACAGGCAAATTTTCCTCAGCAAGCTTGTATATACCCGGAACAATGCCGCTTGTCGAAACGGTTATGCTGCGTAAGCTTATCCCCAAACCTTTTTCTTCGTGTGCAAGGCGTATGAAACGCATAACATTGTCATAGTTGTCGAACGGTTCGCCGCTTCCCATTAATACAATGTTGGAAATCCTGATTCCTCTGTCTTTTTGCGCTGCGAGAACCTGTCCCATCATCTCTCCAGCAGTAAGGTTTCTTTCAAGCCCCCCTATGGTAGAAGCGCAAAAGCTGCATTTCATTCGACATCCCACTTGTGTTGAAATGCAAATACTGTAGCCATGATGATATTTCATAAGCACAGATTCGATTATTCGGCCGTCATGGAGTTTCATTGCATACTTTACTGTTCCGTCTGATGAAACTTGCCTTGCAAGTATTTCATTTTTTGTCAGTTCGAAAACTTCTCCCAATTCTTTTCTGAGAGATTTAGGCATGTTTGCCATTTCTTCGAAAGAATCTACTCCTTTTGAAACCCAATTGAAAATTTGGTCTCCCCTAAATCCCGGCTCGCCCATTTCGACCATTTTGTTTTTTATTTCTTCAGGAAACATGCTCTTCAGATCCAACAATATTTTTCTCCTTTACTGTTCTTATCATCGAGTTTGAATAGACTCCTGCAATAATCATCAACATCCCCGCCGCATTGTACCAGCCAATGCTTTCATCCAGTATTATTGCCGCCAGCGCCATTGAAAATACCGGCACCAGATTTATGAATATATTCGTCTTGCTCGGACCTATCTTTCTAATGGCAACCTGCTGTATCAAATATCCCACGCATGATGCGAATACAGCCATATATACAATCGAGAGCCATGCTCCTGCCGATGTGGCTCCCAAAAACGTCCACGGTCTTTCCATCAGGGAAAACGGCAAAAACAATACTGTGCAGATAAGGAAGCTGTAACTCGTAAGAAAGATTGGCGTATGATGTTTGGCTGCGCGCTTGCTCAGTATCGAATATGACGCCCAGCATACAACGGCAGCGAGCATTATTAAGTCTCCTTTGTTGAAACTGAGCGCAGCAACTGTTTCAATCGACCCTCCTGAAATGGACAATACCACTCCGCCAAAGGCCATAAGCAACGCTCCCATTCTTTTTATCCCGAACGCCTCCTTTAGGAATACCGCAGCCAATAGGCTCGTCATAAGGGGATTGGTAGCTCCTATCATTGACGAATTGACAGCTGTCGTATATTTCAAAGCGGTAAAAAACAATGCATGGTAGCCGAACATTCCAAAAAGCCCCAGCGCTATAAGCATTGGCAAAGACTTCCTGTCCATTCTCCATTCGGGTTCACGAATCACCATCAACGGAAAAATAACAGCAGTGGCGATCAAAAACCTTAAAAATGCAACCGTAAAAACAGGCAACTCCGCCACCGCTATCTTGCCTGCTATGAAAGCCCCCGCCCAACACAGGGCTGCAAAAGCCATCATAAAGTAAATCTTTTTTTCCTTCAAATCAGTCTCCCCCATCCAGTTTCAGTAGACTATTATAATTCAATACATTTGATGTCCTTCTATGTTCCTGTCAGGTCGTTAATCCACTTGTCAGTCCTTATTCTTGAATATCCTACAATGGTTTTCCCCACTTCTTCCAAATTTACCAATATTACAACCATATATAAGGGAAGTCCCCAATAGAGCGCGCCCGCAAAGGCAAGCGGCACTCCAATCAAGTATATGCTTCCCAATTCAAGAAAAAGCGAGAATTTCGTATCGCCTCCACCCCTGAACAATCCTATCACATAAACGTTGTTTAAAAATTTGATTGGCATCATTGCTCCGTAAATGCACAATATCTGCTTCGCCATTTCCTTTACCTGTCCGCTTACATTGAAGAGCAAAGGAATCAAACCGGATGAAGCATACATGCCCGCTCCCAAAACTAAACCGCTGGCTATAGACAACTTCATCAATCTGTTTGCGTAAACTCTCACTTCCCCGCTTTTTTCTCCGATTAGATTTCCAGTTATTACAGCTCCTGCATTCCCAAGTCCCACAGCAGCTATAAAGAATATATTCATCACTGTTTCTGAAATTCTAACTGCTGCAAACTCGTCCGTTCCCATTCGTCCGTATGCTACAGCATAAAGGCTCATCCCAACTGCCCATATGCCTTCATTCATGATGACAGGCCATATCCTCCGGTATACAGTCTTTATATAATTGAAATCAAATTCAAAAAGTTCCTTTATTGATGCCGAAATAACAATGCGTTTTCGGCTTATCATCAAAACCATTAAAACCATTTCGAAAAATCTGGAAATCAAGGTTGCTATCGCTGCCCCTTTTACTCCCAAAGCCGGAAACGGTCCGATTCCAAAAATCAAAAATAGGTTCAATACAGTGTTTAATGCAAGAGAAACTGCACTTATTGTCAAAGGTAATTTGGGGTTGCCTATGCTTCTTGAAGATATTGAATAACTAAGAGTCACCGCAACCATGGCAAGAGAAAAAGAAACGATTCTCATGTAAACCGCTCCCTCTCTTACGACGCCGGGATCATTGGTGAAAATTCCCAATATAGACTCGGTGAACACTATGCCCCCGATTGCAAACACCGTCGAAAATGCAATGCCTGAAAAGATTCCAAGACCCAGAGTCCTTTTAATTTTACCTGTTTCCCTGCTTCCCCAAAATTGGCTTATGAAAATTGAAATCCCGCTGTTTATTCCGAAAAGCAGAAGGATGAGAATAAAAAAATACTGGTTTGCAATCCCTACTGCTGCAATTTTCTCTTCTCCCAATCGTCCAATCATCAGAGTGTCGATCAAATTCAAAGAAGTGGTCACTAAGTTTTGCATGGCGATAGGAACAGCCATCCAAATTATTTTTTTATAGTTTTTTGCAACCATTCCCAATGTTTCTTTCACCGGTTTCCCCCTGAATGCAACGGTCCTTCTCTATTTAGATGCCAAAAATGCGCTATTCGAATGCTTTTTCCATCCTTCTGTGCTTGAAGACCTTTTTCTTGCTTGCATAGTCTTCCACAATGTGACCTTTGCCGAGCATTTTATATTTGTATATCATTAGACCGTCCAGTCCCACCGGTCCCCTTGCATGAATCTTGCTTGTGCTTATACCCACTTCCGCACCAAACCCGTATCTGAAGCCGTCGGCAAAACGAGTCGAGCAATTCCAATATGTGCTGGCGGCATCTACGAGAGCCATAAACCTTTTGGCTGCCGTTTCATCTTCCGTCAAAATGCATTCTGTATGTCTTGAGCCGTATGTGTTTATGTGTTTTATTGCATCGTCAATGCTTTCGACCACTTTTACCGACACTTTGTAGTCAAGGTATTCCGTTTTCCAATTTGATTCATCCGCGCTTTTGACATCTATATATTCCCTGGTTCTTCCGCAACCGAAAATTTCCACTTTGCCATCAAAAATCTTCTTGATTTCAGGAAGGAACTCACCTGCCACATCTTCGTTTACAAGGATTGTCTCCGTTGCATTGCAAGCTGCAACATATTGGGTTTTCGCATCATAGACGACCTTGAGCGATTTATCCATGTCGGCATCCGAATGAACATATGTATGGCATATTCCGTCCGAATGTCCCAGTACAGGTATGTTTGAATTGTCCATAATATATTTGACAAATGCATTCGAGCCCCTCGGCAGAATCAAGTCGATTTCATCGTCCATGCCCAGCATTTCCGCAACATCTTCCCTTGTTTCCATAAGCTGTATCCAGCCTTCCGGCGCGCCGCAAACGATTGAAGCATCCCTTATAATCTCATAAAGCTTCCGGTTGGTTTCAGAAGCTTCGCTGCCGCCCTTTAGAAGAACCGAATTTCCGCTCTTAAGGCAAAGTGAAGATATTTGAACAAGCGCATCCGGCCTCGACTCAAAAATGACTCCCACCACCCCAATCGGGCAAGTCACCCTGAAAAGTTCAAGCCCTTCGTCAATTTCCATTGAATAAGTTGTTTTTCCTACAGGATCCTCAAGTTCAACAAGGCTTTCTATCCCGTCTACTACGCCCTCTATCTTGTCTTCTTGGAATTTCAAGCGCTTCAGTATCGGGGCCGGCAAGCCTTCTTCCCCGCTTCTTCGCAAATCAGCCGAATTTGCTTCCATAATGGAATCCATATTATCATGCAACGCTTTTGAAATCGATTTCAATATATTGTTTTTGGTCTTTCCTTCAAGTGCGGCCAGCGCAAGAGATGCTTGCTTGGCGGCCATTCCCTTTTGCTTCATATCCATTGTTTTACTCTCCTTATATTTACTTTATGGTCCATTCTATCATATGATGGGCAAAGTCAGACACTTATTGCTTATGCTTCTTGGTGAAAACTAGATAAAGACCTGACGCTATCAATATCAAAGGCCAATATCGGTCGACCAAAACCAGCCATTTTGTTATATCCCAGCGGTCGGCTGCAAAAACAAATATGCCGAAAGCGGCTAGAGCCGTTCCTGTTACAGCAGCCCAACCTGCCCTTTTCCCCGTACTTTCCTTTCTTGCATTATGTATTAAAAAAATCATATAAAAGGCAATTGCCATGAAAAAGAAAAAAGCCGCACCTTCCACATTTCCATTTAAAAATAAGACTCTAGAATTTTGCATGTTTGCATAAAGGCCCAACATTATTAAAATGCAAGCGGGAATCAGTAAGCCTATCGGCCTCTGCCTTACAAGATAAGCAATAAGAAATACCGCTCCAAGCCCAATCAAAAAATATTCTCCTGAAATCCAGCCCTGCCTGGATGCAAAATTCACTATACCTATCGCAAGAAGTATAAAACCAATGATTTTTTTGTCTCCCATGAGATCATCCTTCCCTTTTGAATTTTTCAAGCAGCGAAAGCTTTTCCGCCCGTTTCATTTTCTTTATTTCAGCCTCTCTTTTGAGTGCCTCAGACTTGTCTTCACATACCTCAAAATATTTCAGCACCACCGGTCTTTTAGACCTTGTGTACTTCGAAGCCTTTCCTTCGTTGTGCCTTTCAAGCCTTTTTTCAAGATTTGAAGTCCAGCCTGTGTACAGGCTTCCGTCCGAACATTCCAATATGTATACAAAAGCCATAGACTCAATCCTCTCTGAATTATTCCATTTTATATTATATCCCAATTCATGCCAAAAATAAACAGGAGGCGCAAATGCATGTTCGCGCCTCCTGTTATTAATCTCGTCAAACTGTATTCAATTATTTTGCCGCTGCCGGTTCAATTTGTATTGGTTGGCCTTTTATAGTATTTCTGCCCATTATTCTAAGAACTTTGTCTGCATGTTTTATGGGAACTTCTACAAATGTATATTTGTCGAAGATGTCTATCGATCCTATAAGGTCTCCCGGCATTCCGGTTTCGCCTGCAATAGCTCCCACAACATCTCCAGGACGAACGCCCTGTTTTTTGCCGATATTGATAAACAGCCTCGCCATTCCCGGCTCAGATCCATTTTCCTTTATTGAAACATCGGTTTTTTTTGTCTCCTGCTTGTTTTCACCCATAACCATTTTAAGAAGTGCCGCCGCAATGTCCAATGTTGAATAATCCTCTTCAAGAAGCTTCTCAATCATATGGGATTCCTTGCGGATATTCTCATTTTCAACGATTTGTCCAACCTGCTGGACCAATCCGTTAAAGCGCGCTTCTTCAACATCATTTATAGAAGGCATCTTTTCTCTTTTGATTTTGGTTTTTGCATACCTTTCGATGCTTTTAAGCTTGTAAACTTCTTTGCCGAAAGCAAAGGTTATTGCCTGGCCTTCCCTTCCAGCTCTTCCAGTTCTTCCAATTCTGTGTACATAATACTCCTCATCCTGAGGAACATCATAGTTGAAAACTATTTCAACATCGTCCACATCTATACCACGTGCCGCAACGTCTGTTGCGACGAGAATTTCTATTGTACCGTTCCTGAAGCTGTTCATGACCCTGTCCCTTTGTGATTGCTTAAGGTCTCCGTGCAAGCCGTCAGCAAAATATCCTCTGCCCTGCAGTTCCTGGACTATCTCGTCAACACGTCTCTTGGTATTGCAGAAAACCAGTGACAGGTTAGGGTTGTTTATGTCTATTAGCCTTGTCAGGAGCTCGAATTTATTTCTCTGTTTCACCTCAATATAGGATTGCATTATCTTTGGAACTGTCAATTCCTTGTGGGCAACCCTAAGAATCTTGTAATCCTTAAGGTATTTTTTTGCTATCTGCAGAATGGGCTTCGGAAGGGTGGCGGAAAACATTGCCGTCTGTCTTTCCGATGGCGTATCCTTCAAAATAGTCTCTATGTCTTCCCTGAAACCCATGTTTAGCATTTCGTCAGCTTCGTCAAGCACAACCATATTGATGTGGGAAATGTCGATGGTTCGTCTTCTCATGTGGTCCATGAGTCTCCCCGGTGTGCCAACTACAACTTGGACGCCTTTCCTAAGAGCATGAATTTGTCTGCTTATGGGTTGTCCCCCATAAACCGGCAATACATTTATTCGATTCATATATTTTGAAAGCCTTTTTATTTCATCCGACACCTGTATGGCAAGTTCCCTTGTGGGACATATTACCATTGCCTGCAAATCTTTTTTGTTTGGTGAAATTTTTTCAAGCAAAGGTATTCCGAAAGCTGCCGTTTTGCCTGTTCCCGTTTGGGCCTGTCCTATTATATCCATACCCTTCAATAGGTACGGAATCGATTGCGTTTGTATGGGTGTGGCCTCTTCAAAGCCCATATCATCTACCGCTTTCATGATCTTTTCTGAAATTGTCAACTCTTTAAAATTAATGGTTTGCATACATTTCCTTTCTGCTTCTTATTATACTTTCCATAAAAAAAACTACAATGAATCAATATTCATATGTAGCTTCAATGAAATCTAATCTACAACTTTATAATTATACACTATTCAATCCTTAATTGCAAATTTCTTTATCCGCCTACTCTTTCTCTTTGTTTTTTACGAAGGTTCCCATGTCCAATTCTTCAAATGCCTTTTCCAATTCGTCCTTGTTATTCATTACGATGGGCCCCCTCCATGCAATTTTTTCCTTCAATGGCATGCCTGACAAAAGCAAAAACCTCACCCCTTCACTGCTCGCAGCAACTTCTATATTTTCTCCCTCATCGAAATGTGCAAGCGTCCCCTTGCAAACAAAATCGTTCCTGTCATTGTCAAAAAATCCTTTCCCTCCAATGACAAAAACCGAAACGTTCGAGTCAAAATCTGTTTTGTATTCAAAATCCTCATATGGTTTTACAGTAACATCCAAAAACGCAATATCAGCTCCTGCGCTTTCTACGGGTCCGAAAATCCCTTTATAACTTCCTGAAACAACTTTGACCGCCACCTTGTCAGTTTCTGCCGACTTAATCTCAGAACTAGAGATATTATGATATGCAGGTTCAATCATCTTTTTATCAGACGGCAGATTTATCCAAAGCTGAACACCCAGCAGATGCGGGCTTTCAATCAGCATCTCCTTGTGGATGATACCGCTTCCCGCGCTCATCCATTGACAGTCTCCTCCATATATTGTCCCCCTGTTCCCAATGCTGTCCTCATGCTCTATTCTTCCGTCAATCAAATATGTTACCGTTTCGATTCCGCGGTGAGGATGCCAAGGAAAACCTTTTACATACTCAGCGGGGTCTTTTGAATCAAAATAATCCAAAAGCAAAAAAGGATCGAAATTCGGAGACTCCAAGTACCCAAACATTCTTGTAAGTTTCACGCCGGCTCCATCCATCGATTGTCTTCCTTTGTAGATTGCTTTAATTTTTCTTATAGATTCCATTTCAAATCCCCCTGCAATATATTATTCACTATCTAATTTTTTTCACTAACAAATCATTCATACCCATCGCAAATCCAAATTAACTAGTTTATCTGATTGCACACATTTAAATACAATTTGAATTAAGCGAGGAATATGTTTTTAATATATAATGAAATCATTAAGGAATTTTGCCATTGGAGGATTTCTATGGACTCGATCAACACACAAAATTTAAAAGAAGTTCTTAATGTTTTCCCGAAACTGATTTTTGGTCTTTTCCTATGCGGTCTCGGCATTGTAACTATGCTCATGTCAAACATCGGCCTTAATCCATGGGGCACATTGAATGCCGGGTTTGTCAATGTCACGCCGATAAGTTTTGGACAGTGGTCTCAAATAATCGGATTATTTATAATCCTTTTCACCATTTTGCTGAAAGTAATTCCGGGAATAGCTACAGTACTCAATATGTACCTGATAGGTTTTTTCATGGATTTAATACTGGAATCCGGGCTTATGCCTTCTTCCGGCAATATTGTTTTTCAAATAGCGATGAATCTGGCAGGACTTTTGATATTCTCATTGGGAATATACATGTATCTAAGCTGCGGTCTAGGGGCCGGTCCACGAGACGGACTCATGATTGCGCTGATGCGTCTGACAGGCAAAAGCGTAACCGTAATTAAAACAAGCATTGAAATCACTGTAACCGTCTTGGGAATAATGATGGGCGGCCCGCTCGGAATGGGAACCATTATGGTTGCGCTACTGGGAGGAAGAACTCTTGAATCGGTCTTTACCTTTTTCAATTATGATCCCAAAGAAAAAAGCCAGATGAATTTCATGGAATTCTATAATTTCATTACGGAAGAAAACAAAAAAGAAGAAATTTCTATAAAATAAAGAAATTTCTTCTTTGTCTCAAACGGCTATTTATAAACTACTGCCGTACCCGAAGCCGTAACCATCAGCATATTATTTGCCTGGCCCAAAACTTCATAGTCTATGTCAACCCCGACTATACCGTTGGCTCCAACCTGTCTCGCCCTTTTTTCCATCTCAAGCAACGCATTTTCGCGCGCCTCGATAAGCTCGCCCTCATAAGACCCGGAACGTCCTCCGAAAAAGTTGGTCAGTCCTGCTGCAAAATCCTTTACGAAGTCTACTCCGGAAACAACTTCTCCAAAAACAATCCCCTTGTATTCTACGATGGTCTTGCCTTCAATTGAAGGCGTTGTAGTGGTAATCATTTTTCCCTCCTTGAATATGTGTTTTTTATTGCTCAAATCAAACCTTGAAAATCCATCCATCTGGCGCTTCTGCGTCCCCAATCTGTATTGCGCAAAGAGTCTCGTAGAGTTTCTTTGTTACGGGTCCGACTTCTTTCGTGCTGTGAAAGACATGCATTTGTCCCTTGTACTCTATTCCACCAATAGGTGTTATGACTGCTGCTGTTCCGCATGCTCCAGCTTCCTTGAATTCATCTAGCGCATCGATGTAGACATCCCTTTCAACAACTTCCATGCCCAAATAATCTTCGGCAATTTTAAGGAGTGAATACTTTGTTATGCTAGGCAATATCGATTCCGAATACGGAGTTACAAATTTATCATCCTTGGTAATGCCAAAAAAGTTTGCCGCACCCACTTCCTCAATTTTTGTACGGGTTGCCGGATCCAGATATATGCAGTCGGCGAATCCCGCTTCCACCGCCAATTTATGGGGCAGCAGGCTTCCGCCATAGTTGCCTCCGACCTTTGCGGCTCCAGTACCGTTTGGAGCGGCACGGTCATATTCTGTAACATTGAAGTTTACAGGCGTCATGCCACCCTTGAAATAAGGCCCTACAGGAGAACAGAATACCACAAACAAATATTCATCCGCCGGCTTGACTCCCAAAACATCGCCTACGCCAATCACCAGAGGCCTCAAGTACAGCGTAGCCCCCGTTCCATAAGGAGGCACATATGCTTCGTTGGCCTTTGCCACCTGTCTGCATGCGTCTACAAATTTTTCTGTCGGCACCTCCGGCATTAGAATCCTTCTGCAAGTGTTCTGCATTCTGGCCGCATTCATGTCCGGCCTGAACAATTGTATGTCGCCTTTCCTTGTCATGTATGCCTTGAGACCCTCAAAGCACTGCTGCCCATAATGCAAAGCCGTAGAAGATTCGCTTATATGAAGAACATTGTCCTCAATAAGCTTGCCTTCATCCCATTTTCCGTTTTTCCATCTTGATATGTAGCGGTAGTCTGTTCTTTTGTATTCGAATGACAACTTGCCCCAATCAATTTCCGCTTTTCTGCTCAAAAAAACCATCTCCTTTTCGTTTTTATTGGATTTCACCCTTAAAAGTCAATAACATCCCCCACACCGAATGGGATGCTCCCAAAAGTTTCATAGAAAGCCACAAGAGCCTCAAAGTCTGTGCAATGGCTTGTTGATATGTAATCCGGACCGATATTCTTCAGATATTCAATCGTCTTCATGGTGCGTTCTCCATTTCCTTTTAAATGAAAACCTCCAAGCACGGCATGTACATTTGAGACACCGGTCACTTCCCTTGCGCGCTCTACAATGTTGCATATTCCCGAATGGGCACACCCTGAAAGCACGGTGAGCCCTTTTTGCGTAACCATTGCCAATCCAGTATCATCCATCACAAAATCATCTGTTCCGTCGGCCTTGGAAAATGGTGTATACT
>CAZAFW010000022.1:0-23774 GCA_964484935.1 uncultured Peptostreptococcaceae bacterium | reverse complement strand
TGCCTGGGAGAGTAAGTCGTCGCCGGTTTTGTTTTTCATATAAAAAGGTTCGGAGGAAAGATTCTCCGGGTCTTTTTTTTATACAACAAAAAAATTTAATATTAGTCTAAAACATGATACAATATATAGTGTGCTTACTTAAATAAGTTCAGCACATATTGTATAATTGGATAATTCAAGCAAAATGAGGAAAAAACATTGGAATCAGAAGATTTGTGTTAAAAGATTGAAAGAAGGAGTGATTGGCGATGATGAAAGTTGTTAAAAGAGACGGGAATTTTGTGGATTTCAATCCGCAAAAGATTGTAAATGCCATAGAAAAGGCTATGAGAGAGACGAAAGAAGGTCTTGATGCGGAACTCAGCCATGAGGTTGCGAAAGAAATTGAAAAGACAATCGAGGGAAGAGACGCTTGTGTCAAGGTTGAAGAAATACAGGACATGGTTGAAGACCTTCTCATGGGCAGCAGACGGAAAGATGTAGCTAAGAAATACATACTGTACAGGTATGAACGGGACAAGACACGCGATGCAAGAAAGAGGACAGACGATCGCGTACTGACGGATGCATTCATAAGCAATTATAAGCACAGGAAATCGCCGATGAATCAGTTGGGAAGTTTCGTATACTATAGAACATACTCAAGATGGCTTCCGGAAGAAAAGCGCAGGGAGTATTGGTGGGAAACAGCGAGAAGGGCAGTTGAATACAATTGCAGCCTCGTTCCTACAACAAAAAGAGAGGCGGAGGAGCTGTTCGACAACATTTACAATCTGAAGCAATTCCTTAGCGGAAGGACATTCTGGGTGGGCAACACCCCGGTAGCACGAAATTATCCTATTTCAAACTTTAACTGCGCTTTTACCGTAATAGACCAGTTTGAGTCGTTTAGGGACCTTTTTTATCTGCTTATGGTTGGGTCGGGAGTAGGGGTTAGAATACTCCGTGAAGATGTGGAAAAGATACCTAAAGTAAGAACGAATTACGAGCTTATTCATGAGCACTATACAAGCATAGACATAGACAAGAGGGAAGACAGTACAAGCATAGAATTCAAGAACAACGACACAGTAAAGATAATGGTCGGGGACAGCAAGGAAGGATGGGTCCAGGCTCTTGATTATTTCTTCAGAATGATTTACAGCAACGAGTACAGGCTAATAAAAACAATTGTTGTGAACTATGACCATGTGCGTCCCCACGGTGAGAGGCTCAAGACATTCGGTGGAACTGCAAGCGGGCATGAAAGCCTCAAGAACATGTTTGTGAAAATAAACAAGGTTATCAAAAAAGCAGGTCTGATACAGGAAGCTGAAAGAGTAAAACTCAAGCCTATAGACTGTATGGACATGGCAAACATAATTGGTGAAAATGTTGTCGTTGGAGGCGTAAGGAGAACGGCTGAAATTGTTCTTTTGGACTCCGATGATACGGAGTGCATAGAGGCGAAGTCGAATCTTTACAAGCAGATAGACGGTCAGTGGATTGTGGACAAAGAAATCATACACAGGCAAATGAGCAACAACTCCATATACTACAAAGAGAAGCCGACGAGGGAAGGTCTTCACTGGCTGATTGAGAGCATGAGGTATTCCGGAGAGCCGGGATTTGTAAACGCTGTTGCAGGGGCAAAGAGGCGGGAGAACATGAACGGAGTGAACCCGTGCGGAGAAATATTACTTGACTCAAAAGGGCTTTGCAATCTTACGACGATTAATGTTTTTGCATTTGTAAAAGAAGACGTCACTCTGGATGTGGAAGGACTCCTTCAGGCCCAAAGGCTGTCTGTTCGGGCCGCCTACAGGATGACCTGCGTAGAGCTCGAGATACCTTCATGGGATGCCATACAGCAAAGAGACAAGCTTCTCGGGTGTTCCATGACCGGCTGGCAGGACATGGTCAATGCGCTTTCAATGACCAGGGAAGAACAGAAAAAACTGCTTGAAAAACTGAGGGAAACGGCCCACGAGGAAGCCAAGATTTATGCGGGCGAAATAGGTGCAAATGAGCCAATCCTAATAACGACAGTCAAGCCGGAGGGGACACTCAGCCAGCTTCCGACAGTATCGAGTGGCGTCCATTATTCGCACTCCCCCTACTACATAAGAAGGGTAAGAATAAACGCCACAGATCCCCTTGTCAAGGTGTGCGAGGAACTCGAATATCCCGTTCTTCCCGAAGTTGGGCAGGACATGGCTACATGCTCAACAAAGGTGATAGAGTTCCCTGTCAAGGCGCCGGAAGGCAGAACCAAGTACGACGTAAGCGCAATAGAGCAGCTTGAGAACTACAAGATGTTCATGGAAAACTACGTGGACCACAACTGCTCAATAACCATACATGTCCGCGACCATGAATGGACGGAGGTAGAGGATTGGGTTTGGGAAAACTGGGAAGACATAGTGGCAGTGTCCTTCCTGTCTCTTGACGACAATTTCTACGAGCTTTTGCCTTATGAAGCCATTGACAAAGATGAATATAAGGAAAGAGTGGGCATACTTAAACCTTTCATACCTTCACTTATAAGCAAATACGAAAAAGAAAAGGTCGAGTTCGACATAGGCAACGAAGGGTGCGAGTCTGGAGTTTGTCCGATTCGCTGAATAAGATTTAAAACCAGGCGTCCTTTAAGGAATGTCTGGTTTTTTCTTGTTTGGAAGGATGGAAGAATGTAGAATTGATAACAAGAAGACGATATTTTGAAAAAGGCTTTTCACATACGGCAATATATACAATTAAAGAAACGGAGATGAGAGAGTGAATACTGAAGATATTATGAAGATTGCTTTGGATTTGGCGGAACTGGAAAGTGAACCCGAAGATTCAGGTATATCTGTCCCAGGAGAGGATATCAATAAGGTCTTAATTGGCGTGGACATGGAAACTCCCGAGCTGCTCCTAGCCAAGGAAATCGGAGCTGATTGTGTTATAAGCCACCATCCAAAGGCGGGAATGCAGATACTCGATTTCCACAAGGTCATGGAAAGGCAGATTGACAAGATGGTCTCATTCGGGGTGCCCATAAACAAGGCCCAGAAGGCGCTCGAGATTAGAAAAAGCGCAGTCGACCTCGGAAACCATGTTAGAAATTACGGCCGCTTCGAGTCGGCAGCGAAGCTTTTAGAGATTCCCTACATGAATATACACATGCCGGCCGATATAATTGGAGAGAGGACAGTTCAAAGCCATTTGGACAAGTGTTTTTTTGACAATTCCAAAAGGACATTGGACGATATCATAGAGTCTCTTAAAGAAATTCCCGAATACGAAAAGTCGATTTCCAAACCGGTAATACGGGTTGGAAAGGGAAGCGACTACGCAGGGCGAATAGCTGTTCTCATGGCGGGAGGAACAAACGGGGGGAGCGCAGTCTTTAAGGCTTATTTCGAAGCTGGCGTGGGCACGATTGTCTGCATGCATGTTCCCGACGATGTTCGCGAAGCCGTCAGGGAGCAAAATGTTGGAAATATAATCGTTGCCGGGCATATGGCGAGTGATTCAATAGGACTCAATAAGATTGCCGACTCCATTCAGGAGAAGGGCGTCGAGGTCGCAAGGGGATTCGGTATAGAATGACTTTATCTCAAAAGATGCCGCTATTATCAATAAAAAAATGCATTATATTCAGAATATAGAAGGAATTAAGAATTTATGATAGAATATATTTAATCAGCGCAAATCATATAAACAAGGAGGAATAGCATGAAGAAATACAAGGTAGATAAAATAAGAAATGTAGCCTTGATGGGACACGGTGGCAGTGGAAAGACTATGCTGACCGAAAGACTTCTTTACATGAACAAGCAAGTTGAACGCATGGGAAAAATTGAAGACGGCAATACGGTTTCGGATTTTGACAAAGAAGAAATTTCCAGAGGTTTCACAATCGGAACTTCTGTTATTCCTCTTGAATGGAACAATTCAAAATACAATATATTTGATACTCCTGGATATTTTGATTTTTCAGGAGAAGTTTTCAGCGCCCTTAGGGTTTCAGGTGGGGCGATCATAATGGTTGACGCCACTTCCGGTGTTGAAGTAGGAACAGAAAAAGCATGGAAATTTACAGAAGAGCGAGAAATGCCAAGAATTGTGTTTGTAAACAAGATGGACAAAGAAAACGTGGATTACGAAAAGGTTCTTGGAGAGCTCAAGGAAAGGCTTGGGAAGAAAGTGGCGCCTTTTGCCATCCCGGTAGGGAAAGAAGAATCATTTAAAGGATTCGTAAATGTTGTAGACATGGTGGGAAGAGAGCTCAAGGGCGATGAATGTGTTGATGTTGACATACCTGCAGGCATGGAGGACCAAATTGCAAATGTAAGGGAGATGCTTATAGAGTCGGTCGCTGAGAGTGACGACGAGCTCATGGAAAAATATTTCGAAGGAGAGGAATTCACAGCCGAAGAAATTCACTTAGGCCTCAGAAAAGGCGTACTGTCCGGAGCCGTCGTGCCAGTGCTGCTGGGTTCGGTGGAAAAAGGAGTTGGAATGCATACTCTTATGAATATGATATTTGACTATATGCCGACACCAAAAGACATGCATGGTGGAGTTTACAAGGGTATAAACCCTGAAGACGAAAGCGAGACCGAAAGAGCGGTTGACGAGAATGGCCCTTTCTCTGCACTTGTATTTAAAACAATAGTAGACCCCTTTGTAGGAAAGATATCGCTTTTCAAAGTCTATTCCGGCAAAGCCAAAAAAGATATGGAATTTCTCAATGCAAATAAGGATGAAAAAGAAAAATTCGGGTCAATATTCGTTTTGAGGGGAAAGAACCAATTGACAATAGATGAAATCACAGCGGGCGACATCGGAGCCACTGCAAAGCTTCAATATGCAGAAACCGGGGATACGATTTGCGACAAGTCAAATCCAATACAGTACGAAGGCATCAAGTTCAAAAAAGCCAACCTCTTTATGGCAATAGAGCCAAAATCCAAAGGTGATGAGGAAAAAATAGGAACATCCTTGCACAAACTGAAATCTGAAGATCCAACCTTTACTCTTGAAAGAAACAAGGAAACAAAACAGCTCCTCATCGGCGGGCTTGGAAACATGCAGATTGGAGTAATCACCAACAAACTCAAGAACAACTATGGTGTCGATGTTGAGCTTGCCGATCCGAAAATCGCATACCGCGAAACCGTCAAAGGCAAATCCGATGTGCAGGGAAAACACAAGAAACAAAGTGGAGGAGCCGGCCAGTATGGAGATGTTCATATAAAATTCGAGCCTTCCGAGGAATTGTTTGAATTTGAAGAGAAAATTTTCGGCGGTTCGGTTCCAAAGAATTATATTCCGGCGGTGGAAAAAGGCTTGATAGACTCAATAGACCATGGCCCGCTGGCAGGATATCCCGTAGTAAACGTCAAGGCTATTCTTTATGACGGTTCTTACCATCCGGTTGATTCAAGCGAGATGGCCTTTAAGATTGCCGCCTCTCTGGCGTTCAAAAAAGGCATAGCCGAGGCCAAGCCGATTCTACTTGAACCTGTCATGAAGGTAGATATAACGATTCCCGAGGAGTATCTGGGGGATATCATGGGAGACATGAATAAGAGGCGCGGAAGGATATTGGGAATGGAAGCGGCAGGAAAGGGCGAACAGCGCGTAAAAGCGGAAGCTCCTATGTCTGAAATGTTCAAGTATGCAATAGATTTGAAATCGATGACACAGGCCAAGGGCGAATTCACAATGGAATTTGAAAGATACGATGAAGTGCCAAAGAACCTCGCTGACAAAATCATTGAAGATCATAAAAAAGAAGAAGAATAAAGTGCCGGTAGAAAAACAGTTAAAACGATCAGAGCGGAATCCTTTGGATTTCGTTCTGTTTTTATGTAAAGATTTATGATATAATTAAAGTCAAAGAAAGTCAAAGATGAAAGGAGACGGTTTTGTGGCCAGACTGAGCGATTTGATTGAAGTTTTCATAAAGGACATGCTCAAGGATTCGGGAAGCAGGGACATCGAGATACAGAGAAACGAATTGGCAAATTATTTTGATTGCGCACCGTCTCAGATAAATTATGTTCTGACTACGAGATTTCCTTTGGAAAGAGGGTATATCATTGAAAGCAGGAGAGGCGGTGGAGGAAGTATAAGGATAATAAGAATCAAGCACAACGAAGAGGATATAATATCAAATATACTTCTTGCAGTTGGAAATTCAATAAGCAAAATGAAAGCGAACGCCCTGATTGAAACCCTAATGGAAAGCAAGCTCATTAACCGCCGGGAAGCAGGAATAATGAATGCGGCCATCAAGGACAGGGCACTCACTTTTGCAGGAGAGAACAGAAATAAGGTCAGGGCCGAAATAATAAAAAGCATGCTGGCTGCTCTTATGAAAAGGGAGGCATGACGCATGGAATGCGAAATATGCAAAGCAAAGGCGACTGTTCATATAACACGAATGGAAAATGGAGTCAAAAAGGAAATGCATTTGTGCGAAAAATGCGCCAAGGAAAAATTCGGGTTCATATTCAAGGGGAAGGTTCCTACCAACAACACCATTAAAGGAATCATAGAACTGATGAAAGATGAAACATATGCGAAAAAAACCACAAATGTTTCATACTGCCCTGAATGCGGAATGAGTTATTTAGAGTTTTCAGAAACGGGGCGAATTGGATGTCCTGGTTGCTACAGGCATTTCAACGAAAGGTTTAGACCAATAATACAAAGAATGCACAGAAATGACAAACACATAGGCAAGATTCCCAGGAAACATGAAGGAAGACATCATTTGGAGAATACAATCGAACGGTGCAGATTGGAAATGGACAAAGCGGTAAAAAACGAGGAATTCGAAAGAGCGGCGGAAATCAGGGACGAAATAAAAAGGTTGGAGGAAATGCAAGCGAATTGAGGTGCGGCATGGAAAAACAAGACAAGCGTTTGAATGACAATGGGAACATAGCCTTGTCAAGCAGGATAAGACTGGCAAGGAACATGAGCGGAATCCCTTTCCCGTGGAAAATGGATGAAGAGTTGGGTTTGTCGGTTGCCGAATCAATAAGAAAAGCGGTGGAATGCAATGGCGAACTTGACAAATACGGATTTGGATTCAAATTCGTATCCGAAATGGATGAAGATGAAAAAAACGATTTGCTGGTAAATCATCTCATAAGCATTGACTTGATAAAGAACCCCAAAACTGGAGGAATTCTCATCAGCGACGGGAAGATGGTTTCAATTCTTGTGAACGAAGAGGACCATTTAAGGATACAGACTATGGTCAAAGGCTTCAATTTGGATGATGCCTGGAGAGAGGCGGATTCAATAGACGACTTGCTAGAGGAAAACCTCGATTATGCATTCGACGGAAGCTATGGCTTTCTGACCGCTTGCCCTTCAAATGTAGGCACGGGAATGAGGGCTTCTGTAATGCTTCACCTTCCTGCGCTGGCATCAACAAAATACATCAAGAAGGTCTTTGACATAACCAATACCATAGGACTTACAGTCAGAGGCCTCTACGGAGAGGGAACAGACGCAGAAGGAGACATATACCAAATTTCAAATCAGATAACCACAGGCAGAACAGAAGCTGAAATTATAGGCGATTTGAAGAGAATAACCAAGCAAGTCATGGAAAAGGAACGCAAAACCAGAGAATACCTTTTAATCAAACAAAGAGCAAGAACCGAAGATATTGTATTTCGGGCTTTGGGCATACTGTCGAATTCGAGACTGATAAACAAGGCTGAAAGCATGAAACTTCTTTCACGTGTCCGCCTTGGATTGGATTTGGAACTGGTGGACTGTATCGACATGGGTGATTTGGATGTTCTGATAAAGGAAATGCAGTTTATGGGGAAAAATGAAACATTGGAGTCTGCTGAGAAAAGGGCTCTCAAAATAAGAGGATTTTTTCAACTACGGAGGTGATTGTGCATGGCGTCAATGTTTGAAAATTTTACTGAAAAGGCAAAAAAAAGCGTTGAATACTCCAAATCCGAAGCGGTTAGGCTCAACCACAATTATGTTGGAACAGAGCACATACTTCTCGGGCTGATGAACGAAAAGGAAGGAGTGGCATTTAAGATTCTCGACGGTATCGGAGTCAGGATAGACGATATAAGGAACATGATAAAGACATATGTCGGCGTGGGGGCGAATCCTACAGAAATAACTGGTTTCACTCCAAGGACAAAACGTATTTTTGAAAGAAGCCTCATTGAAGCCAGGCGCCTCAACCACAATTATGTTGGAACAGAGCATATTCTGATATCGTTGACAAACGAAAGAGAGTCACTGGCCAACAAGCTTCTTGTAAGCATGGGGATTTCCCAGGAAATGATCATAAAGCAGATGGGCAAGTATCTAATGGCCGAGAAACAGGGGGATATTCAATCAGGGGGAGAAAAACCGAAAAGCGATACTCCAATGCTCGACAAATACGGAAAGGATTTGACCGAACAAGCCGCCTTGAATAAGCTTGATCCGGTTGTAGGAAGAGTAAAGGAAATAGAAAGAGTCGTACAGGTTCTAAGCAGGCGGACAAAAAACAACCCTGTCCTAATTGGAGAGCCTGGAGTCGGAAAAACGGCGATAGCTGAAGGTTTGGCGCAAAAGATAGCCGAAGGCAATATTTCGGACACCCTCAAGGACAAGAAGATAATAGCCCTGGACATGGGCCTTATGGTTGCCGGAGCGAAATACAGGGGAGAATTTGAAGAGCGGCTAACAAAAGCCGTCGAAGAAATAAAAAAGAAGAAAAAAGTGGTTCTCTTTCTGGACGAATTGCATACAATAGTTGGAGCCGGGGGCGCGGAAGGGGCGATAGACGCTTCCAACATATTAAAGCCCGCTTTGGCAAAAGGGGAACTCCAGGCCATAGGGGCCACAACAATAGACGAATACAAAAAGCATATAGAAAAGGACATGGCGCTTGAAAGGCGGTTCCAGCCCATTATCGTGGGAGAGCCATCGGTGGAGGAAACAGTTCTTATACTAAAGGGACTCAGGGACAAGTACGAGGTACATCACGGAGTCAAGATAACGGACTCCGCACTCAGGGCGGCCGCCGAATTGTCGGACCGTTATATTGCTGACAGATATTTGCCGGACAAGGCTGTTGATCTGATAGACGAGGCGGCCTCTGAGCTCAGGGTCGGTCTTTCAACCCGATCTCCCGAAATTGAAAAAATGGAAAACGAGCTTGAAACCTTGAAAAAGGAAAAGGAAGAGGCGGTCAGCACTCAGAATTTTGAGGAAGCTGCAAAAATAAGGGACAGGGAAAAAGCGATAAGAGAAGAAATAGAGGAAAACAAGAAACTTTCCGGCAAGCAGGAAAAAAAGGCTGAAATAGACCGGGAAGACATCTCGAGAATAGTATCGACATGGACAGGTATACCTGTAACCAAGCTTGCGGAGGAGGAATCGCAAAGGCTTCTGAATCTTGAGAACATACTGCATGAAAAGGTCATAGGGCAACATGAGGCCATAGAGGCAGTATCGAAAGCTGTCAGGCGGGCAAGAGTGGGGCTCAAGAGTCCTGATAAGCCTGTAGGTTCGTTCATATTTCTCGGACCTACAGGTGTGGGGAAAACTGAGCTTTCAAAGGCCTTGGCGGAGGCCCTTTTCGGAGAAAGTGAAGCCATGATCCGCGTAGACATGAGCGAGTATATGGAAAAGCATTCTGTTTCCAAATTGATCGGTTCTCCTCCCGGCTATGTCGGTTTTGACGACGGGGGTCAATTGACCGAGAGGATAAGGAGAAGGCCTTACTCTGTAATACTTTTCGACGAGATAGAAAAGGCCCATCCCGATGTTTTCAACATACTCCTCCAGCTTCTCGACGACGGGCGCATGACCGACAGCAAGGGCAGAACGGTTGATTTCAAGAACACGGTTGTAATAATGACTTCAAACGTGGGGGCAAGAAGCATCAAGAAGCAGACTACCCTCGGTTTTGTGGCAGGTGGCGAAAACGAATACGAAAATATGAAGGACAAGGTCAAAACTGAGCTTAAGAAACGGTTCAGACCCGAATTCCTCAACCGGATTGATGAAATAATCGTATTCCACCAATTGAACGAAGACCATATAGAAAAAATTGTGGAACTCATGCTAAGGGACCTTTCATCCAGGCTTGAGACAATGGAAATCGAAATAGAGATATCAGTCGGGGCCAAGAAGTTTCTCGCCGAGAAGGGCTTCGACCAGGAATACGGAGCAAGGCCCCTGCAAAGAGTCATAACAAAAGAGGTTGAAGACAAATTGTCAGAGGAAATACTTGGTGGCCTTGTGAGCTCGGGAAGCCGGGTTTTAGTGGACTTGGAAGGTGGCAAGATTGTGTTTAAAGTGGAAGATGGCAGAAGAAAAGCTAACGAGATAAAAGGGAGATAAAAGGAAACAGTTCTTTTTTGAACCATTTTGATCTTAGCAAGCAAAAGCCGCGCAACAAAAGCCCCGTGTTTTATGCATAGATTCCGAGAACTAAAGAAAAAATAACAAAAGCCTTGAAACGAAGGCTTTTGTTATTTTTTTGTTGACAAATGGACCAGCAGGTGTAGAATATAAAAGTAAGTACTCACTCACTAAAGGGGGGCATATGGGAAAATCGGATGAAACAAAAGGCAAATTGATCAGGAGCGCCGCAGAAATTTTCGCCCAAAAGGGCTATGCGGCTTCGACTACGCGAGAAATAGCAGATTCAGCGGGGGTGTCGGAAGCGGTTTTGTTTAAATATTATAAAAACAAAAAAGGTCTTTTGCACGAAACTGTATTGGATTTTATTGAACAGATATCACTCGATTCTGTTTTTGAAAGCGTTGATGAAATTGTAAAGAACAACAAAAAAATGCCTACCGAAGACTTGCTTCGCAAACTCTTCAAAGACAGGTACAACATGATCGAGAAGAATTTTCAGATGTTCAAGATGCTTGTAATAGAAATCCAGTACCATGAAGATGTAAGGTATATTTTCATAGAAAAAGTCATGGTCAGGATAGTGCACTATGCAAAAGTAATGTCTTCTCTGCTTGAAGAAAGGGACGACATCAGAAGCGATCTTGACTATACGGCAATAATAAGGTCTTTCATGGGGGTCGTTTTATTGACGATAGTCCAGAAAAAGATGCTGCCTGAACTCGTTGTATCAAACGAGGATATAGATACGGAAATTGAAAGCATGGTGGATATGTTCATGAGAGGGATTTTGAAAGGGGAAGAGAAATGAAAAATCTCAGGATAGCCATACCGGCAATTTTAGTGGCTGTGATTCTTGCAATTGTGGCATTCACTTCAAATACCGGAGATGAAAACAGATACACAGGAATTGTCGAAGCCGACTCGATCGTCATTTCTGCAGAAATTGGAGGAAACGTTACAGGCGTTTTCGTTGAAGAGGGGCAAGATGTTTCCGGGGGAGATTTGATATTGAGCCTTGACGACGAGGCTCTGGCAATAGAAAAAGAAAAGGTCGAAGGCCTGATACGCATAAGCGAGCTTCAGTACGAATCAATGAAGGACGGTGCCAGAAGCCAGGAAATAGACGGCGCTCTAAACGAGGTCAGGTCCATGGAAAGCCGCGTTGCGGCCGCCGCGGAGGACTACAGGCTTGCCAAGGAAGTGTTTGACGACAGCGGTGTGCTTTATGAAGCCGGAGGGATTTCCGCCTCTGCATATGAAACCGCACAATCAAACATGTCCAAGGCTGAAGAGAATCTGAATGCCTTGAGGCAGCAGAAAAGCAAGGCTTCATCCGCTAAGGAGCTTATTCTCGAGGGTGCTGACGAAAAGAGCCTTGCCATGGCGCATGAGGAGTTGCTGCTCAGGAGATTGGACCTGAAGGCAGTTCTCAATAAAATCGACAAGACATCCTTTGAAGCGCCCAAGGCTGGAAGCGTGAGAGAAATCCTGGTGTCGGAGGGAGAGCTTGTATTTCCGGGCGCCAAGGTGGCGATTATAGACGAGCCATCATATCATATTAAATTTTTCATTCCCGAAAAAGACCTCGACACTTTGCATGTAGGGGATTCGGTGTCCATGGATTTCGAAGGCAGGGAGATGGAAGCCGAGATTACCTTCATTTCCGATTCGGGAGAATTTACACCCAAGAATATCGAGTCGAGCGAAAGCAAGGAGGAGATAGTGTTCAGGGCAAGGGCCCAACTCGAGCAGAGTTCGGACTGGATAAAGCCGGGAATGTTTGTAGATGTGTCATGGGGAGATGATTAATGATGGAAAAAGCAATAGAACTTGTGGGACTCAAAAAGAGCTTCGGCGAAATTGAGGCTGTTAAGGGAATAGACCTGCTTGTACCAAAGGGCGGCATTTACGGGCTGATAGGGCCGAACGGAGCTGGTAAATCGACGACAATCAAAATGATTTGCGGAGTTTTGGAGCCTTCCGGGGGAGAGGGTATGGTGCTTGGGCTTGAAATGGGAGCGGAGTCGGAAAAAATAAAGGAAAAAATAGGATACATGTCGCAGAAATTCAGTCTTTATGAGGATTTGACCGTATACGAGAACATTGAATTCTACTCGGAAATCTACACAATAGACTTTGAGAAGAAAAAGGAAAGAACCGAGGAGGTTTTAAGAATTTCGGGCCTGGGTGACAGAAAGCACCAATTGGTAGGCAATCTTTCCGGAGGCTGGAAGCAGAAGCTGGCTCTAAGCTGCTGCCTTATACACAAACCTGAAATCCTCATATTGGATGAACCGACAGCGGGAGTGGACCCCGTTTCTAGAAGGCTGTTCTGGAAGATGATATATGAAATTGTCGAGGAAGGCATAACTGTTCTTGCAACCACCCATTACATGGATGAAGCGGAAGGCTTCGACAGCGCGGCATTCATAATGGATGGGAGAATCATAGCTGCGGACACGACGGAAGCCCTTATGAAAAAGAACAATGTTGACAATCTTGAGGATGTATTCATCAAATACGCAATAGACGGCGACGAGGAAACCTTTGAAAAGGAATACAAGATGATGAAGCGGAGGAATTCGGATGAAATGGCGTAGGCTTAGGGCTGTTTTGAAAAAGGAGTTCATTCATGTCTTCAGGGACAGGGCCAGCCTCTTCATGGTGCTGATGATGCCCGTGGTATTCATGCTGCTCTTCGGCTATGCCGTAAACACTGATGTTGACAATATACCCACTGCCGTGCTTGATATGGACAAGACCGAGGCCAGCAGGGAACTTATTCTCAATTTCCAGAACACCGGATTTTTTCAGATGGAGATTTACGCGGAAAACATGGAGACAATAGACAAGGCATTTGAAAACAATGACATAAATGCAGGGCTGGTAATACTTCCATCTTACTCCAGTGAGGCGGGAAATATGGAAAAGGTCGAGCTGATAATAGACGGAACAGATCCAAATACCGCACGAAGCGTATTGCAGTATGGAAATGCGATAGGCTTAAGTGTAATTATGAATGGAAACGGCGGTTCGGTGGAAGGGCTTAACACTCAGGTTTGGTACAACCCGAACATGGAATCGAAAAGATTTACAATACCGGGTCTTATAGGCCTGATAATGCAGAACATAACCGTAATGCTTACGGCATTTTCTCTCGTGAGGGAAAAGGAGCGCGGGACAATAGAGCTTTTGGCAATAGCTCCGCTTAAGTCTTCCGAGCTCATATTGGGAAAAATGGTTCCATACATCATAATAGGATTCATAGACTTCATAGTCGCACTGGGGATAGGAGCGCTATGGTTCGGGGTGGCGGTTGAGGGTAGCCTGCTTCTAATGGTTGCAACTGGCCTTGGGTTTGTCATTTGTTCGCTTTCCATAGGAATGCTGATTTCCACGGTTGCCGAATCGCAACTTGAGGCCATGCAGATGACTATACTCATAATCCTGCCGAGTGTGCTTTTGTCTGGCTTCGTATTTCCGCTAGAAGCAATGCCCGCTTTCATAAGAGTCATAAGCAGAATCATCCCGCTGACGTATTTTTTAGAGATACTCAGAAGCATAATGCTCAAAGGGGCAGGAATCGGGGGGCTTTATCAAGAAATACTCAGCATGGTTGGATTGACTGCGCTCCTTTTGAGCGTTGCTATTAAAAGGTTCAAACAAATAATGCAATGATGGAGGAAGACAATTGGCCGGGAAAAAAACCAAGTATGTGTGTCAGGAATGCGGATATGTGTCCGCAAAGTGGATGGGAAGATGTCCGGAATGTGGCAATTGGCAAAGTTTTGTTGAAGAGTTTGAGACAAAACGGCCAAACAGCAAATCTTATGGGATGGATTACGAAAAAAGCGGCGTGCCCATGAAACTCTCTGAAATAAAAATGGATAGGGAGGAACGCATAAAGACGGGGATAGGGGAGCTTGACAGGGTTCTTGGAAGCGGGATAGTGAGGGGTTCGGTTGTTCTTGTGGGAGGAAGTCCGGGAATAGGCAAATCGACGCTTCTTCTTCAAATAGCCGCAGCGAAAACCCTTCTGGATGGAAACGGCATTTTATATGTTTCTGGGGAGGAGTCGTTTCGGCAGATAAAGATGAGGGCGCAGAGAATTGGAGTCGAAGAGGGGGTTAACCTCAAAATTCTTTCTGAAAACAATATCGATGTAATAAAGGCTCAAGTCAAAAGGGAAAAACCGGATCTTTTAATCATTGACTCTATACAGACTGTCTACAATCCAGAAATAACATCGGCTCCTGGAAGCGTGAGCCAGGTAAGGGAATGCTCGGGTGATTTGATCCGCCTTTCCAAATCAAAGGGAATTTCAACCTTTTTAGTGGGTCATGTGACCAAATCCGGGAATATAGCCGGACCGAAAGTTTTAGAGCACATGGTGGACACGGTTCTGTATTTCGAAGGAGAAAGGCATGCTGCGTATAAGATACTGCGCGCGGTAAAGAACCGTTTCGGATCTACGGACGAAATCGGAATTTTCGAAATGACCGGTGACGGGCTGAGAGGTGTTGAGAATCCTTCGAATTTGTTCATGACGGACAGAAAGCAGGATACAAGCGGTTCGGCTGTGTTTTGCGGCGTGGAAGGAACGAGACCGGTGCTTGTCGAGATGCAGGCTCTTCTGAGCTATTCAAGTTTCAACATGCCGCGCCGAATGGCATCGGGTGTCGACTACAACCGAATGATAATGCTTCTTGCGGTTTTGGAAAAGAATATGGGTCTTCAGGTTCAGTCTCAGGATGCCTATATCAATGTAGTCGGGGGAATACAGATAAATGAGCCGGCTTCGGATTTGGCAATTGCCGTCGCGATGGCTTCAAGCTTCAGAAACACTCCTGTTCCATCGGATATGGCTATTTTCGGAGAAATAGGACTTGGGGGCGAGATACGCGGAGTTTCAAATGGAGAAATGAGAATTGCGGAAGCGGCAAGGCTCGGTTTTAAAAGATGCCTGATTCCAAAATCCAATATTCCATCAAAATTCATGCGCAAGGACATTGACTGCATAGGGGTTGATGCCCTGGCTGATGCGTTCGTGGCAATTTTTGGTTAAAATAAAAGTTGACATAGAACTCCATGTGTGATAAAATTTCAATTTATTGACAAACTGGAAATAATACTGTATACTTAAATAGCGTCATATTATTGGGAGGTTTGCGGATGTTTAATATAGGAGATGTAATAGTATATCCGATGCATGGAGCGGGTGTTGTCCAGTCAATTGAAGAAAAAGAGATATTGGGTGAGAAACATAAGTATTATACCCTTATGTTGCCTCTTAGAAATATGAAGGTTATGATTCCGATGAACAATGCGGACAATATGGGAATAAGGAATGTAGTCGGAAACGACGGAGTGGAAAAGGTCCTTACCATACTTAAGGAGGACAGGTCCGAAATGCCCGACAACTGGAATAGAAGGTATCGCGCCAACATGGAAAAGCTTAAAAGCGGTGATATTTACGAAGTTTCTTCTGTTGTGCGGAATCTTGTTTTGCTTGACAGGGAAAAAGGTCTTTCGACAGGCGAGAAAAAAATGCTAAACAATGCCAAGCAGATACTTGTCAGTGAATTGGTTTTTGCCACTGAATTCGACGAACTGAAGATTGGAGAAATCATAGAAAGCACGATTCAATAATAAGGCAAAGGAAAAGTGCCGAAAGGCACTCTTTTTTTGATTTAAAATCTATATTTAACTTTTTTGTAATTGTAATATGATTTTGGTAAGTATAGAATATTTATAGTGTTCAAAATGAAGTGTGAAGGAGGTGAAAATATGCCGGATAAAATTGTTAACGGTGTCATGTCTCTTATCGGTGCTTTGATAGGCTATGCATTAAGCTTGCTTTTGATTGATTTTGTGGAAAGCCAAAATCTTATCGCGGTTGGACCTATGCCGCGGATTGTCGTGAACATATTCGGAGCCTTGATTTTTGCGGCAATAATGTATCTTTTTACTCCATATATAAAAAAAAGGGGTTACAAACTCGTGTATTGGGCGGAGCGTGAGCTTCAAAATATTCCGGCCACTGTAATAATGGCGGGATCTATCGGACTCATAATCGGACTCATAATTGCTTACCTGATTAGCCAGTTGCTTCTTGACATACCGATACCGTTTGTAGGAAATATCATGTCGGCATTCCTGTACTTGTTCCTAGGATTCCTTGGAGTGAGGATGGGCGTGAAAAATACGCCTGAAATGCTTGCTCTGCCGGCAAAACTCAAGAATGCGGGTGAAAAGGAAAAAAGCGAGCCTTGCCTTGAAGACGGCTGCAAACCTAAGATACTTGATACAAGTGTCATAATAGACGGAAGAATAGCTGACATATGCAAAACCGGTTTTGTGGAAGGACCTTTGGTTATTCCTGAATTTGTATTGGAAGAATTGCAGCATATCGCAGATTCGTCGGACAATCTGAAAAGAAACAGGGGAAGGCGCGGACTCGATATTCTCAAAAAGATACAAAAGGAACTGGACATAGAAGTCATAATTGTCGAAATTGATTTTGACGATGTCTCGGAGGTCGACAGCAAGCTTGTCAAGCTTGCACGGCAGATGAACGGAAAAGTGGTCACAAACGATTTCAATTTGAACAAGGTCGCAGACCTGCAGGGGGTTCAAGTATTGAATATTAATGATTTGACGAATTCTGTCAAATCCATAGTGCTTGCCGGAGAAGAAATGGATACGCAAATAATCAAGGAAGGAAAAGAAACCGGACAGGGAATCGGTTATCTTGACGATGGAACCATGATAGTAGTAGACGGGGGAAGACGCTATGTGGGCAAAAATGTTGCAGTTGTTGTGACAAGTGTTCTGCAAACTTCCGCCGGAAGGATGATTTTTGCAAAAACGAAACATGCTGCAAGCTAATCAGTAAATTAAAAGCCTGGGAATGCGCATTCTACAAATGCCTTACCTTGGCTTTTTCAATGAGAGGAGATAATTGTCATGTCAGTCACGGCAATTGTTGCCGCCGCCGGGAACGGATCCCGAATGGGAATGGGCGAAAAAAAGCAATACATTGAATTGTCCGGAAAACCTGTTGTCGCATATTCTCTTGAAGTTTTTCTGGAAATGGAAAGCATAGAATCGGTGGTCCTGGTGATTCCAGAGGGAGATCGTATGCGTGTTGAGAATGGTTTACTCAAGAATATCTGCAATAAAGAAAAAATAATCATTGTAAATGGAGGCGCAAGCAGGCAGGAATCCGTCGCAAGAGGGATTTTTGCGGCTCCTGCAGAAACGGAAACATTAGTTGTACACGATGGGGCAAGACCTTTTGTCACAGAAGAAATGATTTCCGAATGCATACAAAAGGCGAAGCTGCACGGGGCGTGTTCTGCCGCTGTTCCTGTAAAGGATACAATAAAGTATTCCTCCGACGGATTGTTTGTAGACAGCACACCCGAAAGGGGCTGCCTCTTCATCATACAGACGCCTCAGGCCTTTGATCTCGATTTGATAAAAAAGGCTCATGAAAAAGCTGAAGCCGAGGGCTTTGAAGGTACGGACGATGCAATGCTTGTTGAGGCATTGGGAGAAAAAGTAGCGCTTTCAAAGGGGGCCTATGGAAACATCAAGCTGACTTCCCCTGAGGATATCCATTTTGCGGAAATTCTTGCGGGCAGGCAAAGGGGGTTGGAGAATGAGGATAGGAATAGGATATGACGTTCACCGCTTTTGCAACGGAAGGCCTCTGGTTCTGGGTGGAGTCGAGATACCTTTTGAAAAGGGCCTCAAAGGACATTCCGACGCGGATGTTTTGGTTCATGCCATATGCGATGCCTTGCTCGGAGCGGCGGCGATGGGGGACATAGGGCGTCATTTTCCCGATGACGACGATTCAATCAAGGGCATATCCAGCCTTGTCCTATTGAAACGTGTTTGCGGAATGCTTGCCGAGGAAGGTTACGGAATAGTTAATGTCGACACTGTGCTCATTGCGCAAAGGCCTAAAATAAGTCCGTATGCTGAGGATATGAAAAAATGCCTGGCTGAGGCTTCGGGGGTGAAGGAAATATGTTTTGAAATCAAAGCGACAACGACCGAAGGGCTCGGATTTGCAGGAAGGGAAGAGGGCATAGAGGCAAAGGCGGTCGCATTAATCGACAAAGTCGAGAATCGCAATTGACAATGAAAGTGTTTTCTTATATCATGTTAGTAATTTACAAAGCAAAAAGGCATTGAAGAGGAAAAAAGGCATTTGAAAACCGTAGAAAGAAAGGGTAATCCATTGGCTGAAAGGTTTCCCATGCGGCATTGTCCAACCCGCCTCAGAGCCCCCATTGAAAAATGGTGCGCCGGCAGTCCGTTAAAGCTGCAAAAAAGAAAATCCTATTGGATTAATTAGAGTGGTACCGCGAGCCTTCGCCTCTATCTAGAGACGGAGGCTTTATAATATAAAAAACACAGGAGGATCAAAAAATGGAAACCAATGAAAAGCAATTTGTACAGGAAATAACACCTATGGAAGTGGATTTTCCAAAGTGGTACACAGACGTGATAAAAAAGACCGATCTTGTTGATTATTCGCCCGTAAAGGGTTTTATGGTCATAAAGCCGTATGGATACGCCTTGTGGGAAGGAATCCAGAGCGACATGGACAGGAGGTTCAAGGAAACGGGGCACAAGAACTGCTATTTCCCGCTTTTGATTCCAGAAAGTCTCCTCAACAAGGAAAAAGAGCATGTTGAAGGATTCGCACCAGAGGTTGCGTGGGTAACCCACGGAGGAAACGAAAGGCTCGCGGAGCGCCTTTGCATCCGTCCGACATCGGAGACAATTATTTGTTCGATGTATGCAAAATGGCTTAATTCATACAGGGATCTCCCTTTCCTCTACAACCAGTGGTGCAGCGTCGTAAGATGGGAAAAAAGCACAAGGCCTTTCCTTAGGACATCCGAGTTTCTGTGGCAGGAAGGTCATACGATACATGAGACATACGAAGAGGCTCAGGAAGAGACGCTAAGGATGCTTCAGGTATACAAGTCTTCGGCTGAAGAACTCATGGCAATTCCAGTTGTTGTGGGGCAAAAGAGCGACAGGGAAAAGTTCGCAGGAGCTCATGCGACATATACAATGGAAGCCTTGATGCATGACGGAAAAGCGCTTCAAGCCGGAACTTCCCATAATCTTGGGCAACATTTTACAAAAGCTTTCGACATAAATTTTCAAGGAAGAACCGGCGAAATCGAATTTCCCTATCAAACATCATGGGGCGTTTCCACAAGGCTCATAGGGGGAATCATAATGGTCCATGGCGACAACAGGGGATTGGTGCTGCCTCCAAGAATGGCGCCCACGCAGGTGGTTATAATACCTATAGCCCAAAACAAGGGCGGAGTTTTGGAGGAAGCAGAAAAAATTCACAATGAGCTCAAGGATTTGGGCATAAGAGTTGAGACGGATGCGGATACAATGAACACAGTTGGATGGAAGTTCAATGAATATGAAATGAAGGGTGTTCCGGTTAGAATAGAAATAGGACCAAGAGACATCAAGAAAAGCCAAGTCATGGTAGCCAGGAGGGACACGCTTGAAAAAGAAGCTGTTCCGATGGAAAACTTGGGACAATATATTGCAAAACTTTTGGACGATATACATGATAACATGTTCGAAAAAGCCAAAAATATGCGTGATGAAAAAACCTATACAATCGACAACTATGACGATTTCAAGAAAAAGATGAAAGAAAGTCCGGGATTCATGAAAGCCATGTGGTGTGGAGACAGAGAATGCGAGGAAGCCATAAAGGAAGAAACCGGAGCCACAATAAGATGCATACCGTTTGAACAGGAGGAAATTTCAGATGTATGCCCATTCTGCGGCAAAAAGGCGAAGCATATGGTTTACCTGGCAAGAGCGTACTAAAACCGGATTATGTTGAAAGGCGATGGCGCAATGATAGCAAAAATGTCAGAGATGACCGGAAAGACACTGAAAGAACACAAAAGAAGTTTTGTTCCGGAAAGTCAAAGTTTTCTTTTCAGAGGAAATTATTTCAAGGAAATTGCTCCCGGGGTTTTCATGCAATTTTCTAGAGGTGCGAAACTCATCGGACGCTTGTTTGCTTTCTTCGAAGAAACACTGAAAGAAAAAGGATGCGAGATGATTTCGGTTCCCCCTAACGTGGCGGGAGAAAACAAATTTCCTGGGCTGATGGCTTCATTGGTTGAAAATGAACTCAAGTCATACAAGAATTACCCAGCGGGTTTCTACTTCAGCCAAATGGTGGAGCGTATGGACTACAAAGCAAGCGCAGGAGTCTTCGGAGGCAAATATTTTGCATCTCTCAATTATTGGAGATTTTTTGACAGCTTGGAAGCCAATAAAAGAAACCACATGTCGTTATCATCTGCCATTGCGGAAAAAATGAGTGAAATCGGCATTGACGCCAAATTCGTCAAAGACTGTAAGGATGAATTCAAGCCAGGCGAAAACGGCATATTGTGGGCAGGGCACGAACAGGGGGACCAAATGGTGCTTCGGTGCGGGTCCTGCGGCTATGCCGCAACGGAAAGAATGGCGTCCAAGCGGCTCCAAAAGGAGGGAGAAATCGGCTCTGAAATGCCGGAGATGATCCATACTCCGCAAGTGAAAACGATAAAGGACCTAAGCGTATTTGCGGATGTTCCGGAAAAGAAGATTTCAAAAGCGATAGCCGTTTCAGCAGGTGGCAGGCTCATTGTTTTGATGATGAGGGGGGACAGAATCTTCAACCCGCACAAGCTTTCTGAAATTCTGCAAATCGATATAGACGAAATAAGAATGGCTGAAGAGGAAGAAATAGAAGAAAAAATAGGTTCGAAATCCGGCTTTATAGGTCCGGTAGGCCTTGATGCTGAAATATGGGTCGATTCTGAAATAGCCATTTCAGGGCTTATGGTCGCAGGAGCCAACAAAAGGGACTACCACCTGAAAAATGTGCTCTGCGGACGCGACTACAAAGCTTCGAGAATCGAGGATCTGGTATATGCTGCGGAAGGAGACCAGTGCCCCTGCTGCGGGAAAGCCCTGAAGCTTGTCAGGGGATTTAAGCTGGGGAGCTTTGCAAACTACGGCGAATCTTTTTCGAAAGCTTCTGACATGACATTTTTGAATGCCGGAGGAAAGGCTGAAAGCTTTAGTTGCCACGAAGGATGCGTGGATCTTTATTCAGTTGCCGGCATGGTTTGCCAGGAAAACCGGGATGAGCTGGGGATTTGCTGGCCGGAAAAAATATCTCCATACGGGGCCCATGTGCTTGTTCTCAATTCCAAAAAAGAGGAACAGGCGGCTTTGGGAAAAAAAGTGGCAGAGGAGCTTTCGTACCGGGGAATCGATGTACTGCTCGACGACCGTCCGGAGAGGGCGGGTTTCAAGTTCAAGGACTGCGAACTTCTTGGAATCCCAAAGATTGTTGTAGTGGGTAAAAATGCATCTGAAGGGATTGTAGAATACAGAGACAGAATACAGGAAAACAAAACGGATATTATGCATGGGGAATTGATGGGATTGGTCAATCTTTAGATTGGCCAATCTTTCTTGATAGCCCAGTACATATAAGATATAATTAACAAAGAATATCAATTTAGGAGGAAGGCATAATGAGTGTAAGGGTAAGATTTGCGCCCAGTCCGACAGGCTATGTACATATTGGCGGACTCAGGACGGCTTTATATAACTACCTTTTTGCAAAACAGCAGAATGGAGTTTATTTATTGAGAATAGAGGATACAGACAGGACGCGTCTTGTTGAGGGGGCTGTCGAGAATATTATCGAGGCGCTGGAATGGACAGGCATACACCATCAGGAAGGACCCTTCGTAGGAGAAGACGGCAAGCTTGGTGAAAATGGGGACTTGGGACCATACATTCAGTCTAACAGGCTTGAAATCTATAAAAAATATATTAATCAGCTTTTGGAAAGTGGACATGCCTACCATTGCTTCTGCACCAAGGACAGATTGGACAAATTGAGAAATGAACAGAAGGCAATGGGTCAAATCACCAAGTATGACGGGCTTTGCAGAGGGATAAGCCTCGAAGAGGCCAGGAAAAGAGCGGCCGCAGGCGAACCTCATGTCATAAGACTGAAACTTCCCGCCAAGCGCGAAATAGTTTTCGACGACCTTGTGAGAGGCCGGGTATCTGTAAACACTGACGACATGGATGACCAGGTATTGATGAAAAGCGACGGATATCCAACCTATCACCTTGCCGTAATAGTGGACGACTACCTCATGGGAATAACCCACGTAATAAGAGGCGAGGAATGGGTTCCGTCAACGCCAAAGCATATATACACGTATGAAGCTTTTGGATGGGAGGCTCCTCAGTTTGTGCATCTACCAAACATACTCAACAGGGACAAGAAGAAGCTCAGCAAGAGACAGGGAGATGTCGCGGTTGGGGATTTCAGGAAAAAGGGTTATCTGCCGGAGGCTTTGGTCAACTATATAGCAATGGTGGGATGGGCTCCGGAAGACAACCAGGAAATAATGTCAATGCAAGAGCTGATAGAAAAATTCAGTTTGGACCGTGTTTCCAAAAGCGGAGGTGTTTTCGACGTCGACAAGCTGAATTGGGTAAGCGCGCATTATATAAGGGAGGCGGACATAGACCGCCTTACACGTCTTTGCATACCATACCTTAAGGAAGCGGGACTGATAAGCCAAGAAGACTGCAGTAGCCGTTACGATTGGATTCGCCTTGTTGTCAAGGTTTCAAGGGACAATCTTTCGTATTTGAGCCAAATAGGCGATGAAGCGAAAATTTTCTTCGGCAAAGAGGTTGCTGTCGAGAATGACGAAGCCATGGATATTCTCAAGATGGAGCATGTTCCCGGCTTGTTGAATGTTCTAAAGGAAAAAGTTTACGGTGCGGATGCAATCGACGCCGAATTTGGAAAAACGATTTTCAAGACGCTCAAGAAAGAAACGGGAATAAAGGGAAAGAATCTGTTCATGCCCGTAAGGATTGCCCTTACAGGACAAATGCACGGACCGGAAATGGTCGAGATAATTGAAGTTTTGGGAAGAGGAACAATAATCGAACGCATAGATTATATGCTCGAAAACTATATGGCATAAGGCTTTGAAGAGGAAATAACATCGGTCATGCTGGGATAAAGAGAGCAGCCGCATTTGCTGAAAGCGGTTTCATTCCAGACGATGAGTGCGCCTTGGAGCTTCCGGATTGAAAATCGGTAGATTCGGACGTGAACCTGCGTTAACGGTCAAAGGGGTCCCCTTGAGGGGGCAAACAGAGTGGGAACGCGGAAATCTTCGTCTCTGTGCAATGCACAGGTGCGGAGATTTTTTATTGCGTGATAAACAAGAGAGCAATCTGGTAGTATGTCAAGACAAGATTTCAAAAGAAAAGAATAGATAAGA
>CAZAFW010000021.1:0-24009 GCA_964484935.1 uncultured Peptostreptococcaceae bacterium | reverse complement strand
GAAGGAAAAAGTCCATTGCCAGGGTTAGATTAGTTCCCGGAAATGGTAAAATTATCATAAACGGTAGAGATATCGATGAGTACTTCAACTATGAGACACTAAGGATGGAAGTTAAAAGACCTCTTTTGCTGACTGAAACAGAAAGCAAATTCGATGTTTTGGCTAAAGTTAATGGCGGCGGAATTACCGGTCAGGCTGGAGCGTTGAGACATGGAGTTTCAAGAGCTCTTTTAAAAGCAGACGGAGAATTCAGAGCAGAATTGAAAAAGGCAGGATTTCTTACTAGAGATGCAAGAATGGTTGAAAGAAAGAAATACGGCTTGAAAAAAGCGAGAAAAGCATCCCAGTTTTCAAAGAGATAGGTATTGCCATTCAAAGCGCCATGCATATGCATGGTGCTTTTATTTTGACGACAAAGGCCAATTTCATCGTTGATTGTGAAAATGCTCTGTCACGTATAATGATATACGCTCCATTCGTCATTTTAACAATCGCCTTGAAATTATCTAATGTCGTCAAAATAAAATTTTAAACGGACGACAAACGGTAAAAACAGCTTGCAGTGAAAAGCAGTAGAAAGTAGAAAGTAGAAAGTAGAAAGTGGAAAGTGGAAAGGAAAAGCAAGAACAAAGAGCAGTGAAAAGCAGTAGAAAGTAGAAAGTAGAAAGTAGAAAGTGGAAAGTGGAAAGGAAAAGCAAGAACAAAGAGCAAAGAAAAAGATAAGAACAATAGAAAAATCAGCAAATCATTAGGTTTTGAAAGTATTTGAGTTCTAAGTTTTTTGTCTTTACTGTTTTAAAGAAACTTGTACAGTTTAATGCACAATTCGAATTGAGACTTTTTCTTCAATCTCGCATAATGCACATGCATTATGCTTTTTTGGTTTTGCGGCTTGGCAATGGGGGTAATAGATTTTTAAAGGAGGCTTTGCAAATGGGAAAAATACTGTCGGCATATCTTATGCCTCATCCGCCTATAATAATCAAGGAAATCGGAAAGGGTGAAGAAAGAAAAATAAGCGAGACAATAAAGTCGATGGAATACGTAGCGGAGGATGTCAGACAAAAGATACCGGACACAATAATTGTAATAACGCCGCATGGTCCGGTTTTCAGGGATGCTGTGGCATTGTCGTATGGGGAAAATTTGAGTGGCACATTGGAAAAGTTCAAAGCGGGCGATGTATGTATTTGCAAAAGCAACAATAAAACACTTGTCGATGAAATCATAAAGAGAGCGGGTTTGCGTTCAATAGTTACGGTCAAGTTTGATGATCTGACTGCGAGGCAGTATGGTCTGGAGGAAGGCTTGGACCATGGGACAATTGTTCCGCTCTATTTCATAGAAAAGAAATACAGAGCTTATAAACTGATACACATAACCTATGGAATGTTGTCATGCGAGGATTTGTATAGTTTCGGAAAGGCTATACAGGAAGCAGTGGCAGGGGAGAGCTTCAACGTATCCATAATAGCCAGCGGCGACTTGTCCCACAGGCTAAGCGAAGACGGACCTTACGGATACCATCCTTCAGGACCCGCCTTCGATGCAAAGTTGCTTGACCTTATAAGAAAAAAGGATTACGGGTCAATTGTGCGTTTTGACAGAAAGGAAAGCGAATCCGCGGGAGAATGCGGACTGAGGTCAATTGACATACTTCTTGGGGCGCTCGACGGCATAGAAAATCATCCGGAGGTTCTATCGTATCAAAAACCATTTGGAATAGGATATGGCGTTGTGGCCTTTAATATAGCCGGGGCTTCGTCAGAAGAAAATGAAAGCATAGTAGAGACATTGTATGAAGAGAGAAGAGAGTACTTGAATAAAAGAAGGGACAACGAGGATGCATACGTAAGACTTGCAAGAATGTCGCTTGAAAATAAAGTCCTTGGAAACAATAAGGTTCCTCGCCCGAAGGACTATCCTGAAGAGTTGATGGAAAGAAAAGCTGGAGTTTTTGTAAGTCTAAAGATCAACGGGCAACTAAGGGGCTGCATTGGAACCATTTCTCCAAGCAAAGAGACCGTATTCCACGAAGTAATGGACAATGCGCTCAAGGCTGGGTTGGAGGATCCAAGATTCTTGCCAGTGGACAAAGAGGAACTCGGCGAGATAGAATATTCGGTTGATATTTTGGAAAAGCCTGAAAAGATCAAGTCTATAGAGTCGTTGAATACCGTTGAATACGGTGTAATTGTAGAAAAAGGAATAAGGAGAGGTTTGTTGCTTCCAAATCTTGACGGAATAGACAGACCAGAGGAACAGGTTGCCATTGCGCTTAAAAAAGCGAATATAAATCCGGAAGAGGATTATGAAATTTCGCGGTTTCGTGTGAGGAGACATTATTGACACTACACTATATATTGTGTGGATAAAAATGTGGAGAGTGTGGATAGTTTTTGATTATAGACGTGCACATGTGCAAAATGGAAGAAAACAATCCACAGACTTATCAATAATCTTATGTATAATCAACATATTGGGGTTGTAAAAATTTTGTATTGCTTATGGCATAGTTTGGATATCACAATGAAAAGGGTTGTTTCTATGTTCAAGGAAGCGAGATTCTATGAAAAACTGGATAAATCACAGGTCAGGTGCCTTTTATGTCCGCATCAATGCAAGCTGTTAGTGGGGGAAACCGGAATTTGCGGTGCGAGGAAAAACATGGGCGGAAAACTTTATGCGATGGGATACGGAGAAATAACATCCTATGGTATCGATCCAATCGAAAAAAAACCGCTTTTTCATTTTTATCCAGGCAAGAAAATTTTTTCTGTTGGAAGTTTTGGCTGCAATTTAAAATGCGATTTTTGCCAAAACTACAGAATTGCCCATGAAAGGCCGGGGACTGTTCATATGGAGCCGGAAAGGCTTCTCGAAATGGCTTTAAACTCCAATGATGTTTCCATAGGAGTGGCATTCACATACAACGAGCCTGTGATAAATGCCGAATATATAATAAAGTGTGCAAAGCTTATTCGCAGTCACGGCATGAAGGTGGTTCTCGTGACCAACGGATTCATAAGAGAGGATCCTCTTGAGGCTCTCATGGAGCAGGTGGACGCAATGAACATAGACCTTAAGGCTTTCAACGATTCTTTTTACAATAGTATTTGCAAGGGCATGGTAAATCCGGTAAAGAAGACAATAGAGCGTGCATGCAGAAGTGTTCATGTAGAGGTCACCACGCTGCTTATTGAAGGGCTCAATACCGATGAAAGGGAAATGGATGAGATGAGCCGTTATTTGGGCGATTTGAAAAAAGACATGCCCTTGCACCTTTCAAGATATTATCCTGCATGGAAGAGAAACGATCCTCCGACTCCGGTTGAAACAATAAAAAATCTGTCGGAAACAGCTAAGAGGCACTTGAATAATGTTTATATAGGAAATGTTCCGGGAATTGACAACAACACATATTGTCCCCAATGCCGGTCCCTTATTGTCGACAGAAGCGAATACGCAGGCAAGGTCAGAAATTTGAAAGACGGAATTTGCAGTGTGTGCGGGCGAAAGATATTGATCAGGAATGATTGAAGGAGGTTCTTAAAGTGAAATCGATCTATACAAGGAGAAGCATAAGAAAATACAAGGATGAAAAAATCGAAGACAAGAAAATTGTGGAGCTGCTTAAGGCTGGAATGTGCGCGCCTTCCGCCGGAAATGAGCAGCCGTGGCATTTCATAATAATTGAAGACAAAAATATTAAAGATCAAATTCCCCAATTCCATCCCTATGCCGCAATGGTCGGGAATGCATCGCATTTAATATGTGTCTGCGCGGACCTTAATCTACAGCTTTATGAAGGGTACTGGATACAGGATTGCTCGGCTTCAACGCAGAATATACTTCTTATGGCTGAAGAGCTTGGAATAGGTTCTGTATGGCTGGGAATCTATCCCCGGGAAGAGAGAATGGAAGGGCTTAGAAAGCTGCTTAAACTGCCTGACAACATAGTTCCTTTCTCATTGGTGTCCCTTGGATATCCGGACGAGAAAAAACCTGCCAATGACACTTATTTCGATGAACGTGTCCATAGAAACATATGGTAGAAAAAATGAAAATCATGATTGTGAACAATCCGAATGCGGGAAGAAAGACTTTGCAAAGGCAGCTTAATGCACTTGTTGGACGTCTTGTCATGGAAGGTCTTGTTTCATGTGTTGAAAAAATAGACGGAAGCGGAAGGGAAAGGGCTTTTGTAGAAGCCGCTTCAAACAAAGACATTGACATGGTGATGGTATTGGGTGGAGACGGCACAATTCACGAAGTGGTAAATACGATGATGAACAATGGGATAAGAATCCCGATTCTTTTGATTCCGGCGGGAACCGTAAATGATTTTGCCAATTATCTTTATTTGCCAAGGGATATGGATGCCGTTTTCAATATTGTTAAAAGATTCAAGCTTCAAACTGTTGATGTGGGAAAAGTCAACGATCGTTTCTTTATAAACGTCGCTTTTGCTGGAATGATGGCCAAAGTTGGATATGAAACACCGGTCGAAAGCAAAACTGCCTTTGGGAGGCTGGCTTATTATGCGGCTGGCATCCGCGAGGTCAGTGACGGTATGAAGAAGCCCTATACATTCAAATTCGAATATAATGGAGACGTTTTGGAAATAAAGTCTTATCTTTTTGCAGTAATGAACTCTACTTCTACAGGTGGATTCATGAATTTTGCGCCTTATGCTGAAGTGAATGACGGTTTGCTTGATGTAGTAGCAATCAAAAAATCCGACATAATAGATATAGCGGCTGTTTTTTTAAAATTGATATTGGGGCAGCATATAAAAGATTCAAATGTGCTTTTTTTCAAAACCGACAAATTAAAAGTTTGGACAGACAGCACGGATCTTTTTGTGGATACTGACGGAGAAAAGAGCGTTGAATTTCCGCTTGAATTTTCGATTGTTCCAGGTGCTCTTGAATTTCTTGTCCCTTGATTGAATCTGAAATATAATAAACCCGGCCATAAAAGGCCGGGTTTGAAAATTTATTTGTCTATGAAGCGGACAGCTGTACCGTAGACTATAACTTCTGCCGCGCCCTGCATTATGGCGCTTGTAGCATACCGTATGTTGACTACTGCGTCAGCCCCAAGTTCTTCAGCCTCTTTGACCATCCTTTCCGTGGCTATCGCCCTTGCCTCGCTCATCATTTGCATATAGGCTTCAATTTCTCCGCCTACAAGAGTTTTAAGTCCGCTCATTATGTCTTTGCCGACATGCTTGGCCCTTACAGTAGCGCCCTTGACGATTGAGATTGTTTCAAGCTTTCGGTTGTCTATGTAGTCAGTATTTACTAAAATCATCCTTGTCCTCCTTTTCTATTTCACTCATCCTTTTATATCCGGTGTAAATCATTGCCAAAACAAGGGCCGAAAAAATCACTAGTGCTGCGATTTTGCCTGCGCCCGTAAAACCCCCTTTAAAGAACAAACTGCCGTAAAGTACGAATACCGATATCGAGAGCAGTGTAATGATTACAGTGATGATTTTGTTTGCGGTTTTCATAGGCACCCCTCCAAATGAAAGAAAATTCTGTCATCAATGCATTTTAACATATTTTACACATTTAATCCATATTGTTAGAATCGGTCCAATCTGATAAGATTGAGCTAATAGATTAAGGAGTCAGCTATACTAAAATCAAGTGAAAATTGAAATAACGAAAGAAAGAGAAAAGGATACTTTTAGACGTAGCAAACAAGGAGGATTTTATGGGTAAAATAAAAATTGTGACAGACTCTACTGCTTATATAAAAAAAGAATATGCCGACCGCAAAGGAATAGAAATCGTTCCACTCACAATATATTTTGAAGGAGATGTGGAAAAAGAGGGATATCCCGGAGAATTCGAGAGTTTTTTTGAAAAACTGAAGGAATCAAAGTCTTTTCCAACGACTTCCCAGCCATCCGCAGGATCCTTTGCGGAAGTTTTCAGGGAACTTGTTGAAAACGGGAACGAGGTAATAGCAATCACAATATCCGCCAAGCTGAGCGGCACATTTGGCAGCGCATCCATGGCGGCCCAAATGATTGCACCGGATAAGATAAGCGTTATAGATTCCAGGACAACAGCCGCAAACCTTAAAGTATTGGTTGAAAAGCTCCTTAAAATGTGCGAGGAGACAGATGACAGGAAGGCTGTTGTCGAAGCCATAGAAAAAGAAAAGAAAAAAACAGGCATAAGCCTTACGGTGGAAACCCTCGACTATCTGCAGCGGGGAGGGAGGCTCACACCATCCCAGGCTTTCCTGGGGAACCTGCTTAAGGTGAAGCCGATAATAGCGCTCATTGACGGAGCGCTGGAGCCTGTAGACAAAGTGAGAGGCAAGAAAAAAGCCGTAGGCAGAATGATTGAAAGCATACCCCAAAACGCCGAAATCTTGTCCATTTGCCATATTCTAAGCGAGGATGAAGCCGAAGAATACATGGAAGTGCTAAGAAAGGCTTTTCCGGATGCCCGAATAACAATTGAAGAATTGGGGCCTGTAATAGGCGCGCATCTGGGACCAAAAGCCATAGGCATATGCTATTGCACCAATTGATGCGGACGAATTCATTTTGAAAGCTGTATGCGGTTGCCGCATTAAAGGCTTTAAATGTTTTTTTTATAAAGACAAAGAAAAATGAAAAAAAAGCTTGCATAAATATGCAACTATGCGTATAATTAACGCAGAATACAAATAAGGGAGGATTATTCATGAACACAAAAAAATTATTGGCATTGCTTATGGTTGGAATTATGATCTTTGCCGTTGTAGGTTGCTCTAAAGCGGATGTTGAACCCGAGGCGCAAGAGCCTGCAGTCGAGGAAGAGGCGGAAGCTCCGGCGGAGGCAACAAAATTGGATGAAATCAAGGATGCCGGCAAATTGGTTATAGGTACAAGCGCCGACTACCCGCCATACGAATTCCACGTTGTAAAAGACGGGGCGGATACAATCGTAGGTTTTGACATCGCAATCGCTAAAGCAATTGCAGAAGACCTTGGAGTAGAGCTTGAAATCAAGGACATGGCCTTCAATGGTCTGCTTGCCGCGCTCGAAGCCGGCGGAATCGACATGGTAATCGCAGGAATGACACCGACGGAAGAAAGAGCGAAGTCTGTGGACTTCTCGGAAGTCTATTACACAGCTGTTCAAGGAGTAATGGTAAACGTTGAGAATGCAGATAGCATCAAGACGGTTGAAGACTTAAGCGGAAAGATTGTGGGAGTCCAAAAGGGAACCACTCAGGAACAGATTGCAATGGAGCAAATTGAAGGAGCCGAAGTCAAGGGACTTGGCAAGATGGCCGACCTGGTGCTTCAACTCAAGAACGGCAATGTTGACGCTGTAGTGGCCGAGCTTCCTGTAGGAAACGCATACGCCAACAACAATGACGACATAATGGTAGCTGACATACAGCTCGATACGGGGGACAGCGGTTCTGCAATAGCATTCAAGAAAGGGAATCCGGAATTCGTGGACGCGGTAAACGCAAGCTTGACTAAATTGATGGATGACGACATGATTTCGCAGTATGTTTTCGATGCGATCAAGCTTTCCGAAGAAAATCAGTAAAGAATCTGTTTCGATTAAAAATATAAATCAAATGACTGGAAAGATAGTGGTTCAGGCCACTATCTTTCCATGTTATAATGAACATGGATTTTATCAAAACGCATTAACAGCAGTGAATGGAGGGGAAACAATTGGATTTGGAATTTCTTATTAAATACAAGATGTTTTATATATCCGGTGTTCAAAATACGCTTTTGCTTGCTATTTTTGCAGTCTTCTTCGGGGTCATGCTCGGAGTAGTGCTTGCGCTGATGAAGCTTTCAAAGAAAAAAATACTAAAGGCAATAGCGACGGCATACATAGAATTTTTGAGGGGGACTCCGGTAATAGTACAAATTTACATCGTTTACTACGGGCTTCCGAATGTAGTGCCGTTTGAGCTTCCGGACATGGTGTGGGGAATTGTAGCCCTCAGCCTAAACAGCGGAGCTTATGTTGCCGAAATAATACGTGCGGGAATACAGGCGGTAGACAAGGGCCAGATGGAAGCCGCGCGTTCGATTGGAATGCCCCACAATATGGGTATGAGATACATTGTGATTCCGCAGGCCTTTAAAAACATTCTTCCGGCCCTTGGAAACGAATTCATTGTAGTTGTAAAGGAGTCAGCTATTGTATCAGTTGTTGGAATAACAGAACTCATGTATCGGGCCGATACAATCAGGGGAATAACATACAAAGCATTTGCGCCTTTAATGGTTGCGGCAGTAATATATTTCATCATCACATATACGCTGTCGAGACTCTTGGGCATTGTTGAAAGGAGAATGAGCGCCGGTGATTAAGACAATAAATCTGCACAAGCATTTTGGAAGCCTCCATGTGCTAAAAGGAATAGACACACATATAAAAAAAGGCGAAGTCGTAGTTGTTATAGGACCATCCGGTTCGGGAAAAAGCACTTTCCTCAGGTGCCTCAATCTTCTTGAACAGCCTACTGACGGTGAAATAATTTTTGAAGGGGTTTCCATAACCGACCCCAAGAACGATGTAAATGTGCAAAGGCAGAAAATGGGAATGGTTTTTCAGCAATTCAATCTTTTCCCCCATATGAACGTAACGGAAAATGTCACAATAGGACCCGTAAAGGTCAAAAAAATCCAGAAGGACAAAGCGCAGGAATTGGCGCTGAAGCTTTTGGAACGCGTTGGGCTGCCCGACAAGGCCGAGGCATACCCAAAGCAGCTTTCGGGAGGCCAGAAACAGAGGGTTGCAATAGCCAGGGCTTTGGCTATGGAACCCGATGTGATGCTTTTCGACGAGCCTACATCGGCACTCGACCCTGAAATGGTGGGAGAAGTTCTCGACGTAATGAAGGACTTGGCTTCAAAAGGCATGACCATGGTAATAGTATCGCATGAAATGGGCTTTGCAAAGGAAGTTGCCGACAGGATCCTCTTCATGGACGATGGAATAATCGAAGAAGAGGGCACTCCAAAGGAAATATTCGAAAACCCGAAGAGTCCCAGAACCAAGGATTTTCTGGGGAAAGTGTTGTATTGAAAATCTGCAAGCAAATCGATTTTAACGAATAAGAAAACCTCAAGCAGTTTTATTTGCCTGAGGTTTTGCTTTTGGAACTGAAGACTTGTCATTCAGCGATTTTGCCGATTTTTTCAACTTCGCCCAGCTTCGATATTCCATGCGCCGCGACATCCTTCAAATTCTCCGTTATATCGGTTCCGGCCATGTTTCCACCGTGGGATCCGGACTGCCACTGGGGATGTTCTGTAACATCATAAACATAACCATCATATATGACATAGGCCTTTTGTCCGTCTTTACCGTTGAAAGATGCAATTTCTTCGGCGGTGAAAATTTTTTCATCCGTTTCTGAAGTTTCTTCCTCATTTCCCGAGGATATTGGAACTTCGGCCGAAGGGTTACATCCTGCGGCAAACAACAAGAAAATGACTGCCAGCAGCATGATGAAAAGAATTTTAGTTCGAGTCATACAATCGCCTCCTTTCTTTTGAAATGCCCACTCTTTCTTTTACATTCTATTCTATACCCATATTGCCGAAAAAATTTCCAATATAAAAAAATATTTAAATTCATATTGTCCATGATATAATACAGGTTGAAGTTTTTATATTGTGTGTTTAAATATGCTTGGGGCTGGGTACAAATTAAAAGGTTCGGATAGGACTGGAAAACAAATAAAAGGGAGGGAGCAAATTGGCAAAAAGACTAGAGGTTTACAAATGTGAAGTATGCGGGAATATAGTTGAAATGTCCCATGCCGGTGGAGGCACACTTGTTTGTTGCGGAGAGGAAATGAAGCTGCAGGAAGAGAAAACAGCTGATTCCACTACAGAAAAGCATGTGCCTGTAATCGAGAAGATAGACGGAGGATATAAAGTGACTGTCGGAACAACTTTGCATCCGATGAAGGAAGAGCACTACATCCAATGGATCGAACTGATAGCCGGGGACAAGGTCTATACGAAGTATCTTTCACCTGGAATGAACCCGGAAGCAGTTTTTATGATTGAAGAAGAAAATGTTTCCGCAAGGGAATACTGCAATGTTCACGGACATTGGAAAAGCGAAAAATAATAAGAGAAAAAAACGGAGGGACAAAATGATTAATATTAGAATGGAGAAAGCAATCAATGAACAAATAAATGCAGAACTGTATTCAGGATACCTGTATCTGTCTATGTCTGCTTATGCGGAGAGCCAGAACATGAGCGGCGTTGCCAATTGGCTGAGGGTTCAAGCTCAGGAGGAACAGTTTCATGCAATGAAAATGTTCGATTATGTAAATGAAAGAGGAGGGACAGTCGTTCTTGACGCGATTGAAAAGCCTGCTACCGAGTGGGATAACTTTGTGGAAATGTTTGAAGAAGTTTACGCCCACGAACAAAAAGTCACCTCTCTTATAAACAATCTTGTGGAAATTGCAATGGAAGAAAAAGACCATGCAACTTTCAATTTCCTTCAGTGGTATGTAGAAGAGCAAGTCGAGGAAGAAGCCAATGCTTCAAGCCTTTTGGAGCAGCTGAGGTTTGTCGACGGTAAAGGATCCGGATTCTTCATGATAGACAGAGAGCTCAAAGCAAGAGTGTTCACACCACCTGTTGCAGAATAATATATTCAATTGGACGAAACAATAAAAGAAGATAAGGAGAATTGAACATGCCGGAATTAAAAGGGACAAAAACAGAACAAAATTTGCTTAAGTCTTTTGCAGGAGAGTCGCAGGCCAGAAACCGATACACATTTTTTGCTGAAATGGCTATAGGTGAAGGATATGAGCAGATCGCCGAGATTTTTGAAGAAACTGCATACAACGAAAAGGTTCATGCAGATATATTCTTCAGTTTTTTGGAAGGCGGAGACCTCGAAATAACAGCAACATATCCGGCGGGAAAAGTTGGGACAACTGCCGAAAATCTCAAGGCGGCGGCAATGGGAGAGCACGAGGAATGGACCCTTCTTTATCCCGAATTCGCTCGTATAGCCGAGGAAGAGGGGTTTCCCAAAATAGCTGTTGCATGGAAAATGATTTCAAAAGTTGAAAAAGAGCATGAGGAACGTTACTCGGCTTTGCTTAAGATAGTCGAAGAAGAAAAGGTTTTTGCAAAGGATGTCGCGGTAGAATGGAAATGCAGGGAATGCGGCTATATCCACAGTGGAGCGAAAGCTCCGGGGAAATGCCCTGTTTGCGCAGTTCCGCAGTCAGCCTTTGAGGTCAGAGCGAAAAACTACTAAGTGGCAAGTGGAAAGTAGAAAGTGGAAAGAAAAAGAATAGAAACAGTAAAAGATTAAAGACAGAAAAAAGCATGCAGTTTGCAGTAAAAACATAAAAGCAAAAATAGAAAAACTGTATCATATGAACCCCGAGGATTTCCTCGGGGTTTCATTTTGCCTCATTTTTTCTTTCAAAAAAATCCAAAGTCGTGAAAAGAGCGGCTCGGAAAATGCGGCATGGCCAGGCAAGAAAGCAATCTTTTTATTCAGCAGCAATTCTGATTTTTCTCCGCGACCTGTTCATGCTTTTTGAAAGGATTTGTCTTTCGGCAAAACCTAAAATTTACAAACTCGCTTCGCTTCAAACAAAGTGAATTTCTTGCGGTTTAGCCTTATCCAAACACTCGAATAGCTATGGATCGGTCGATGTCGTCAAACAGAATCACATGCCGACACTTGTCACTTTAACTGTCTTTTGTTCTTTTTTTACGTTTTTTCTGACATCTGATATCTGACAACTGACAACTGATATCTGATATCTGTTCTTAATTCTTCCCACTCTCCACTTTCTACTGCTTTTCATTGCCTGATAATAGTTGTCAGTTGTCATCAGTAAATGCAAAAGAGTTAAAAACCTAAGAACTCAAATGATTTGGTAATTTTTCTTTGTCATTATCTTGTTTTTTTCCTTTGTATTTAATCTTTTACTGCAAACTGCAAACTGCAAACTGCAAGCTGTCTTCATATTTTATAAAGGAACCATTTGCATGTGGAAAGCTCGTATTTGATTTCATAAACTTTAAGCACGTCGTCAATATTGCTTTGGCAGCGGAAAACATACATTGGGTTTCCGGCTGTTTTTTCGGATTCCATGTGTATGATCATATTCACCTTTACGATTGTGGGAGACCCGTCTCCGGTTCCCGATATTTTGAACTTGAGGGGATGGGGAATTCCTTTTTCCGAAAAACATGCAATCATTTCAATCGGTATTTTTACTATTTTCATAGCCAAGACTCTCCTTGAAGGGGACGGATTCTCATAGATGGCCAGAAACCATTTTGTAGTCCGAATGGACGCCTCCCGCAATGGGCTTAAGGCCGCTTTCCAAGAAAGCGGACCGGGTTATGGAATAAAGGCCGTATTTTTCTCTTATTTGATCCACGGTCTCGTCAAGACGGCGCTCTCTTTCGCTTGAGTCCGAGTCGAAAAATGAAAGCTGCAGATTTTCACGCGGACACAAGTCGGTAATTCGAAGCCCAAGAAGCCTTAGGGGTTCGCCCTTCCAGGCATTGTCAAAAAGTTCTTTTGCAATAGAATATATTTCGCTGGTCGAGTCGGTTGGATGAAAAATTTTTTGTTGGTGTGAGTAGCTTATGAAATCGTTGTTTTTCATTGAAACGGAAAAGACTCTTCCCATTTTCTTGGCCTGTCTCATTCGCATGCCTGTCATTTCGCACAGTGAAAGCAGAACCTTGTGGGCTGTTTCATAGTCTTCTACATCGAAGGGGAGAGTTGTCGAGTTCCCTATTCCCTTTATTTCGGACGGTCTTTCGACTTCGGAGTCCTCAAGTCCGTTTGCATACCTCCATATTGTTTCGCCGTGCTTTTTGAAATATCCCTTGAGGATTTCCTTGTCTGTGCGTGCTATGTCGCCTATTGTCATTATGCCCATCCGTTCAAGCTTGCGCGTGGTGGATTTGCCGACCATGAAAAGCTCGCCTGCTTTCAGAGGCCACATTTTTTTTTCAATTTCATCGGGGAAAAGCGTGTGTATGCGGTCGGGCTTTTTGAAATCGGAGGCCATTTTCGCCAAAAGCTTGTTTTCTGAAATGCCTATGTTTACAGTAAAGCCCAATTCCTTTTTTATCCGGTCTTTAAGGGCTTTTGCGATATCCATGAAATTTTCCTCTATTCCTGGCAGTGTGGATAAATCGGCGAAACATTCATCTATTGAATAGACTTGAACCAATGGAGCTACGGTTTTTATCATGTCGAATAGAGCCTTGCTTGAACGCGTGTACAAATCGTAGTCGGGAGGCACTATTTCGAGAACGGGACATTTTCTTTTGGCGGCAAAAAGAGATTCGCCTGTAGAAATATTGTATGCTTTTGCGGGTATGGACTTTGCGAGGACTATTCCCCTGCGGGACGCGGAATCGCCCCCGACTACACACGGAATCTTTCTGAGGTCTTGAGTTTCTCCGTGTTGAATACGGCTGGCGGCTTCCCATGAAAGAAAAGCCGAATTGACATCTATGTGGAAAATCATCTTGTACATATAAAAACCCTCCTTCCTCATGTAGTTTAATTATAAACGAACAAACGTTCGAATTCAATCGCGTATTTTCCAAAAAGAATAAAAAAAACGCTTTGAATTTGTTATAATCAAGTAGCGGATGTGAAAGGAGGGGTTTCGGTGGAAAAAGCTAAAAGGTGCCAGTGGGTGAAAGGCAACAGATGGAACATGCTTTATCACGATGCCGAATGGGGGGTTCCGGTGCATGATGACCGCAAACTGTTTGAATTTTTGATTCTGGAAGGGGCCCAGGCAGGTCTTAGCTGGCTGACAATTTTAAAGCGTAGGGAAGCTTACCGCCAGGCATTTGACAATTTCGACTTTGTAAAAATTGCATGCTACAATGATGAAAAAATTGAATCATTGATGGACAACAAAGGAATAATACGCAACCGGAGGAAAATAGAAGCCGCTGTCAACAATGCGCGAAGATTCATCGAGCTTGTAGATACGCATGGCAGTTTCGACACCTACATATGGAGTTTTGTCAAACACAAGACGATTCAAAACGCCTGGGAAAGTCCTGAGGAAATACCTTCGGAAACAGACATTTCAAGAGAGATGAGCAGGGAATTGAAAAAGAAGGGATTCAAATTCGTGGGCCCCACCATATGCTATGCTTTCATGCAGGCGACGGGCATGGTCAACGACCACGAGACAGGATGCTTTCGGCATGAAGAAATCCAGTTGCTTTCAAAAAATTGAATATGTTGTAATTGGATTGTCACATAAAGTAAAGTGAACAGTGATAAAATTAAAACCGATAAAAAGAATACGGAGGGATTAATATGAATAAAAAAAGAATGTTGGCAGTATTGATGGCAATGGTTTTGCTTGTTGCTTCATTAAGCGCCTGCTCAAAAAAGGAAACAGCAAAAGAAATATTGGAGAAGTCGGTTGAAAGGTCGATGGAGATAAAAACATCCAGGCAGAATTTTGACATGGGCATATCCTATGATATGGGATTGACTGAAGAGGAGTTGTCACAGGATCCAATGACGGCAGGACTTGTTGAGATGATTGACAGCATGAACATAAGCGGAGAATTTGTTTCTGATGTGGAGACTGGAATTTCAAGCGGAAACATGCTTTTGGACATGAAGGGCATGCAGTTCAAGCTTGAAGTCTATGCCAGCAACATGGGGAGCATTGCAGTCAAGATGCCCATGAGTGAAAAATATATAACTGTAAATAGTCCGGGAGAGGCTCCGAGCGAGGAAGAAATGGAAGAGATGAAAAAATTCTCGCAGGAAATCGCGGCTTCTTTGATTGAAAGCTTTTCTGAAGAGAACATGACAATGGAAAGCAGGAGTGTGGAGCTTGAGGATGGAAAATATGACCTTAAAGAAATAACGGTGATGCTTGACGACAGCGAGGCAAAAGCTCTTATAAAGGACTTGCTTCCCATGATTTACGCAAATGAGACCATGAGAAAATCGATTGAGGACAATTTGAAGCTGCAGGCTGAAATGGAAGGCAAAAGTGTCGATGATATGGACATGGATGCTGAAATCGACAAGATGGTAGAGGAATCAGTTTCGGCTTTCGATGAGGCCGAAGGAGTATTCTCCATCGATGAGTTTACAATGGTTTTCGGAATTGACGGAGACTACAACACAAGGACAACGAATATGAACATGGCCTATTCGGTGGCTGATGAAACAACGGGCAAGACTTTGGGAATGGGATTTTCAATCGAGAGCGAAGTTTACGGAATAGACGAACCTGTTGAAATAGAAATACCCGATTTAAATGAAGAAAATTCAATGACACTCGAAGAATTCATGATGCAGATGATGTTTGGAGGAATGCTTCCGGGCGAATCTTTACCTGAGCCAGGACCGGTCCAGGATTAAAAAGGTTTAGATAGTGGGGAAAAAGCAATATGGGTAAATAAAAAAAGATGGACGGTGATAAGGTTTTCGAAGACGGAAAAGCTTGTAACCGTCCATTTGCCGTATATTCCCACTGGACATATAAATTTGAAATAATGGATATTAAGGTGTATAATTGTGTTTGCATGGAAGTTGCATGACAGTTTCGATTCTTAAAGAAGGTTTTCAAAATTTGGAGTGCAAGAATTTGGGTATTATTGTATACGGGTTTTAAATGCGTAATACTGAAAAAAAAGATTGTGCAAAGAAGGAATTGAAACGCTTTTTGTAGAATCTAAACAAGGTTAGCAATTTCAAACTAATCAAAAAATATGAGGAGGAGTTTAAGAGATGAGCACAAAAAAAATGTTAGCACTTTTACTTGCAATGGTCATGTTGGTTGCTGTTTTCGCAGTAGGATGTTCAACGCCAGCTGAAGAACCGGAAGACGAAGCTGAAGTTGAAGCTGAAGAACCTGAAGTTGAAAACGTATTCTTGTCATTTGCAACAGGTGGGGTTTCAGGTACATATTACCCGCTTGGAGGAGCAATGGCGAATCTTTGCACAAACACAGTAGAAGGCGTTAAGGCACAAGCTGAATCGACAGGCGCATCCGTGGAGAATGCAACACTGCTCGAAACAAGCGAATCCGATTTTGCGCTTCTTCAAAACGATGTGGCTTTCTATGCTGTCAATGGAAGCACATTGGCTAAATTCGAAGAGACGGGAGCTTACACAAACCTGAAAGGAATTGCGACACTTTATCCTGAAACGATTCAAATCATCGCTTCAAAGGATTCAGGAATAAAAACTGTTGCAGATCTTGCAGGAATGCATGTTGCGGTTGGATCCCCAGGATCAGGAACTGAAGCAAACGCTGTTCAAATACTTGCCGCATACGGTTTGACAAAAGACGATCTTGGCGCTGCAGATCCGCTTTCCTTTAAAGAAGCGGCTGAAGGTCTCAAGAACAAGCAAATAGACGCTGCGTTCATAACTGCAGGATTCCCGACTTCAGCAGTAACCGAGGTTTCAACAGTTAGAGAAGTGACAATTGTATCTGTAGACAAGATTGACGAGCTTGCAGCAGAATATCCGTACTACACTGAGCAAACAATCCCTGCTGGAACTTACAAGGGACAAGACGAAGACATCGAAACAGTTGCTGTTATGGCCATGCTTGCTGTAAGAGGCGACTTGGATGAGGAAGTTGTTTACCAATGCACAAAAGCAATCCTTGAAGGCACTGATGAATTGGGCAAAGCCCATGCAAAAGGCGCTATGGTTACAGCAGACACAGGCCTCGATGGAATGTCTATAGACCTCCATCCCGGTGCTGAAAGATACTACACAGAAGCAGGTCTCAAATAGTAGAAATTCTTAAAATAATCGTCAAGCAATGAATTAGGAGGTGGCGGGTATCGGCTTTAAGCCGATACCCGACTCTTATTATGAAGAGAACAGTGTATACAATAGTACTTATTGCATTTATGTTTACGTTTATTTTTGCGTTGACGCCGGTTTATCGCCTCTGTTTGACAAATCCGGCGAATGACAAAACGGTCAAAAGTTTTCCAATACGAAACGGGGAAAAATTCACCATAAGGTTCATACACTCGGTCGAGAAGACCCCGTGGATAGAAAAATTTGAAATCATAAACGATAATCAGATTTATCTCAAGGAAACGGTGACATTCTCTTTTGGTGCGGGTTTGCCTACATATTCGGAAAATTTTTCTTTTGAAAAAGAGGGAATGACAATAAGCGATATAAACGAAAAAATGGACCATCTGATATACAAGGTTGGGGGAGTGATAGCAAACCATACTCTCGTCTACAGGGGAGAGAACTACTATTTTTCGGATTATGTTGAACCTTTTAAATCGGTAGGAGTGGAAGTTGTCAGAGAACCTTTATATAGATTTTTAATAAAGGAGGTAACAAATATTGGATGAAAACAATGAAATAAAGGGATTGGATCAAAGCAATGATGTGGATGAACTTTTAAAGAAATACGACAAGGATGAAAGCTCCAAGAGAAATGTGATAGGGACAATAGGACTCATCATATCGATAATAGCAATAGCAATGTCTTGTTTCCATCTGTATACATCTTTTGCGGGTACGCTTCTTGCTGTAAAGCAAAGAGCGGTGCATCTGTGTTTTGTGATGGTATTGGCATTCATGATTTATCCGGCAACGAAGAAGGCCAGCAAGACGAAAGTTCCATGGTATGATTATTTGCTCAGCGCATTGGGACTGACGGTTTTTGGATATCTGATAGTGAATTTCGAAGGAATTATAGCAAAAGGTGGAACACCCGAGACCATAGACCTAGTATTGGGGACAATTGCTCTTCTGCTGGTACTTGAAGTCACGAGAAGGTCTGTCGGACCCGAATTGCCTATAGTGGCAATCATATTCCTTATGTATGCCACAAAAATGGGCCCCAATTTTCCGGGACTTTTGGCTCACAGGGGATATTCTTTTGCAAGAATAATATCCCATATGTATCTTACTACTGAAGGTATACTGGGGACGCCTATAGGTGTTTCCGCGACTTTCGTATTCATGTTCATACTTTTCGGTGCATTCCTGGACAAGACCGGCGTAGGCGGCTTTTTCATAGACTTGGCTTACGCGATGACAGGAAGTCTTTGTTCCGGACCGGCAATGACCGCTGTAGTGGCATCGGGTTTCATGGGTTCCATTTCAGGAAGTTCGGTTGCAAACACGGTTACAACCGGAGCATTTACGATTCCTCTCATGAAGGATGTAGGCTATAAGCCGTATTTTGCTGGAGCAGTTGAAGCTACAGCATCGACAGGGGGTCAGATAATGCCGCCTGTAATGGGTGCGGCAGCATTCATAATGGCTGAATTCACAGGCATTCCCTATATCAAGATTATTGGTTCCGCGGCAATTCCGGCGGTGCTGTATTATGTGGCAGTTGGAACAATGGTCCACCTCGAAGCCAAAAAGCTTGGCCTCAAAGGCATTCCAAAGGATCAGCTTCCCAAGGTAAGCACAGTAATGAGGGACAGAGGATATCTTCTCATCCCACTGATAACAATAATATTCTTCCTTGTAAGAGGATACACACCCTTGTTCTCGGCCTTCTGGTCGATAGTGGTTTCGGTGATAGTAGCCATTGCGGCATCACTTATCAAGAAGAACAATAGCTTTAGCGTCAAGATATTCATAAGTGCGCTCGACGCAGGAGCTAAAAACGCAATAGGTGTAGCTGCCGCTTGTGCGGCTGCAGGTATCATAGTTGGCGTTGTAACGCTTACAGGGCTTGGCCTGAGCGTAGCCAATCTCATAGTTCAGCTTGCGGGTGGAAGATTGTTCCTCACTTTGGTTTATACAATGTTTGCGTCTATAATACTCGGAATGGGTCTTCCTACGACTGCAAAATACATTGTTTTGGCTACAATGGCTGTTCCTGCATTGCTTACGTTAAACGTAAACCTTATGGCGGCCCATTTGTTCATACTGTATTTTGGCGTTGTTGCAGACGTAACTCCTCCGGTTGCATTGGCGGCATATGCCGGTGCGGGCATAGCGGGATCAAATGCAATGAGGACCGGATTCCAGGCAATAAAACTTGCCGTAGCCGGATTTGTAGTACCCTATATATTTGCATATAACCCGGCCCTTCTTTTGATCGAGAAAGGTTCGCAGGTAGTAAATGGAGTTATAATATACGCAGGATTGGGCGAAATAATCATGGTTATCATAACGGCTCTTCTTGGCGTCATATGCCTTGCAAGCTTTGTTGAGAACTATCTTGTTATAAAGTCTAAAATATGGGAAAGGATTCCCATGGGAGTGGCCGCGATAGCGCTGCTTTTCCCGAACTTTACCAGCGACATAATCGGAATCGTAGTTTTGGTTTCGGTCTTTATGCTTCAAAGGGTCAGAAGTAAAAAACTTGGAGCAAATGCGGCTGTATAGCAGCATAAGAAAATAAAAAATATAAATTCCTAAAAGAACCGCCGTGCATTTTTAAAAATGTGCGGCGGTATTTTAATACGGCTTTACAACTGACAACTCATATAATATAATAAAGTTGTAAGTATAAAGTTTAAAAATCAAAAAAAAGGGAAATAATATAAGGGAAGAAAAATCAAAATAAAAAAGATGGGGTGGCAAGTTGAGAAAATATGAGTCTATAAAACTTTGGAAAAATGTCAGCAAAGAGGAATGGAATGATTGGCGCTGGCAGGTCAAAAACAGAATAACAAGTGTAAGCGAATTGAAAAAAGTGATAAATCTTTCAAAGGATGAAGAGGAGGGCATCATGGATTCCCTCAAAACGCTTAGAATGGCCATAACTCCATATTATGCCTCTCTGATGAGTTTGAACGACTTGAACTGCCCAATAAGAAAGCAAGCGGTACCCACATTGAAGGAAACGCATAAAAGTTCGGCAGACATGCTCGATCCACTTCATGAGGATACGGATTCGCCGGTAGCGGGTTTGACCCACAGATACCCTGACAGGGTTCTTTTCCTTGTCACGGACATGTGCTCTATGTATTGCAGGCACTGCACCCGAAGACGTTTTGCGGGGCAAAAGGATGAGGCAAACTCAATGGAGAACATCGATATAGCGATAGAGCATATAAAAAATACTCCTCAAATAAGGGACGTTTTGCTTTCGGGAGGAGATGCGCTTTTGGTTTCGGATGAAAAGCTGGAATACATAATCTCAAGGCTCAGGGCAATACCGCATGTTGAAATAATTCGCATAGGAACAAGAACTCCTGTTGTTCTTCCGCAAAGAATAACGCCTCAACTTGTCAGGATGCTTAAAAAGTATCATCCAATTTGGCTAAACACGCATTTTAACCATCCGAAAGAGATAACAAGCGAGTCAAAAAAGGCGTGTGAACGTCTTGTAAATGCCGGAATACCTGTGGGAAACCAGACTGTGCTTCTCAGGGGAATAAACGACTGCCCTCATGTAATGAGAGAGCTAATGCACGGAATGCTTAAAATCAGGGTGCGGCCCTATTACATTTATCAATGCGACCTTTCGCAGGGAATTGAACATTTCAGGACTCCTGTATCCAAAGGAATAGAAATAATCGAAAGCCTCAGGGGCCACACATCGGGAATGGCTGTTCCTACCTTCGTTGTGGATGCTCCAGGCGGGGGCGGTAAGATTCCTGTCATGCCAAATTACGTCGTATCTATGTCGCACAACAAGGTTGTGCTTAGAAACTATGAAGGGGTTATAACAACCTATTCGGAACCCGACCATTACGAGTCGAACTGCCAGTGCGAGCATTGCAGAGGCGACAAGGTCGATGAGATGGAGGGTGTTGCAGGACTATTGCAAGGAAATAGCGTTTCGCTTGAGCTCAAGCAACTTGAAAGAGACAAGAGGCATAAACTTAACGAATGATTTAAAATGTATCCTGAAAGCATTTGTAGCTTTCGGGATATTTTCTTGGCAAATTAGTGTATAATAGATGGACAGGAAAAAAAAGAAAACGACACGAAAGGAAGCGTAAACATGAATAATAACCCAAGGGTTGAATTTGAAATTGAAGACGGCGGGGAAATAGTGATTGAATTAAAACCTGAAAAAGCTGCAAATACTGTAAACAACTTTATATCACTAGTCAAGAAAGGCTTTTACGACGGTTTGACTTTTCACAGGGTGATACCGGGTTTTATGATACAGGGAGGATGCCCGACAGGCAACGGAACAGGCGGCCCGGGATACGGAATCAAGGGGGAATTTTCATCGAACGGTTTCGATAACAATCTTGTCCACAAGCGGGGCGTGCTTTCAATGGCGAGGGCAATGAACCCCGATTCTGCCGGTTCGCAGTTTTTCATCATGCATGCCGATTCGCCGCACCTCGACGGAGAATACGCGGCTTTTGGACAAGTTGTAGAAGGCATTGAGGAAGTCGACCGCATAGCCGGAGTGAAAAAAGACATGCGCGACAAGCCTAAAAGAGATGTTGTAATCAAAAAAGCCACAGTCGAAACATTCGGAGTAGACTATCCCGAGCCTGAAACAGTATAAGTGGAAACAGTTTGCAGTGAGCAGTTTGCAGTAGGCAGCTTGCAGCGGGCAGTAAAAAGTGGAAAGTGGAAAGTGGAAACAAAAGATAAAGACAAAACCGATGGGTGATAAGCCTTTGGTTTTGTCTTTTATTTCTTGAGTTTTTATTCAACTTTCTTTAACAATAAAATTTTTTTATATAATTTCTCTGCTAATATCCCTATAAAGAGCCAAAATATAATCACGCTAATATAGTAAAAAAACATTGGAATATCTGATGGATGAATAGGACTATATCTACTTTCAGTAAACCATAATAATGGTGATGATAAAAACAATATAATATTCCAATCATCATTTCCGCTCATATTAAGAATTACAATAGCAACAGCAATCAGCAAGGAAAATATCATTATTTTCATAATGTATCTCCATTGTTGATAATAATAAATAGTAAAAAATACCTCTCGTTAAAACTTGTTGATTAGTTAAATAACAACACTAAAGTCTAACAAATCCTATTTTTAAGTTTTTATGTTTTGTACTTGTTTCTGATTTTCGGTTTCTTATTTTTGAATTGGTTTGGGGTTTTTAGAAACTTATGCAGTTTAATGCACTACTCAAATTGAGAATCCATTCTATGCTGTTTCAGGTTGAGGTTTCATATTGCGTGCATCGACCGAGGCTTGATATCGCGTGCCCTGTGGGTATCACAGCTTTGGATAAGGCTAAATCGTCAAGAAATCCGCTTTGGCCTTGGCCCGATACGGAGTGAGTTTGCGGATTTTAGGTTTTGCTGTAATACAAAGCGCTATGAATATTCGCCGCAGGTCGCAGTTAGCAATTTGATCCTTGACCTGGAATCCTCAATAACTATCTTTAATCTTTTTCTTTCTTTCCACGTTCTACTTCCTACTTTCTACGTTTAAAGCTTGTTGAAAATTGCTTTCCTCTTTTCAAAGGTGCATACATACTTGAAGCCAAGGTCAAGCAGCATTTCTTTTACATAATCAAACTCGAAAGCAATAGTGGAAGGTACATGCGAGTCCGAACCCATGGTAATAACCTCTCCGCCAAGTTCTTTATATAGTTTTAATATAGGAATGGATGGCATCATGTGGTCTCTTCCCTTTTTCATAGCAGAGGTATTTACTTCAATGCCTTTTCCTTTTTCAACAAGCTCCTTGAAAATCATTTCATAATACTCAAAGAAATCTTCGGGCTTGAGAGCCTTGACGGTACTTTGGTATTTACCGGGTATGTCTATGTGGCCTATTACAGAAAAAGATTCAAAAGTCCTGACGCTTTGGTAAAGCTCTTGCAGGTATATTCCGTAAGCCTCTTCCGGCGTTTTGCCAAAGAAAAAATCGCCGTTGTAAAGGTCGGATTTGCCGGCAGTATGCATGGAAGCTATCACGAAATCGAAATTCCATCTTTCGACCATGTCTTGGCAACGTCCGGTTACATGAGGCTGCACTCCTATTTCAATGCCGTCGAGTATCTTTATTCTATCTCCGAATTGTTGCCGGAGAGCTTTTATAACAGGCAATCTGTCGCCCGGATCGAAATTGAAACTTATTGTCGGATCGGTATAGTCGTAATCCACATGGTCGGTGAAACAGATTTCCGAAATACCCCGATTTACCGCTTCCTTGACAAAATCCGCCATCGGGATTTCGCAGTCCTCTGAAAAATTGCTGTGAACATGATAATCGTACATTTTATACCCCCTTCTAAAGACATATATTATATTTTAACAGACTGGGTATGAATAGCAAGGAAAGGGGCGTAAAAGTCAGAATAATAAGACTTTTACGCCGGTAGGCTTTTCTTGTTGACTTGAAGAGACATAAGTAATAAAATGTCATTATAGCAATTTACCGCTTTAGCACGATACAGCAATAAACAAATGGAAACGGAGGTTTAATATGGTTCTCTACAAGGAATTGTTCCCGGAGGGAGTAGACGACATACACAGTGATGAATATGAACTCAAGGAAGACCTGGTTGCGGATATAAGAACGATGTTCAAGTCATACGGATATCGGCAAGTGGGAACTCCGACTTTTGAATTCTACGATCTTTATTCGGGTATAGACGGTACAATCGATGTAACAAAGATGTTCAAGATAATCGATTCGGACGGTAAAATTCTTGTATTGAGACCGGATGCCACGATACCAGTTGCAAGAATGGCTGCAATGAATTACCGCCACTCGGATGGATATTTGAAGTTGTCCTATATAACCAACATATTCAGGCACAATGAAAGTGAAAGAGGCAATAGGAGAGAATTCACGCAGGCCGGAATCGAATACATGGGAAGCTCAAAAACATGGTGTGACGCAGAAGTTATTGCAATAGGAATAAAAATGCTTTTGGGATTCGGGCTTAAGGATTTTCACATAGACATGGGCCATGCTGGGTTTTTGGGCCAATTGCTTGAGGGGTCGGGTCTTGACGGACACAAAACGGAAATGCTGAGCAAGTTCATAGAAGACAAGAATTACAGCGAGCTCTCGCTCTATCTGGACAGATTGCAAA
>CAZAFW010000020.1:0-24967 GCA_964484935.1 uncultured Peptostreptococcaceae bacterium | reverse complement strand
GTACGGTGCTGTGGGAGGTCGGTAGATAAACTAATTATCTACCTCCTACCCGATTGGTGCCGAAGGCGGGAGTCGAACCCGCACGAAGTTGCCTTCACAGGATTTTGAGTCCAGCGCGTCTGCCAGTTCCACCACTTCGGCTCGGTGACAAAATCTATAGTATCATAAACAAATTGCGATTTCAATATAAAATATGAAAATATTAAGGCCTATATGTGCTTTGGTTATGTTGAATAAAAAACGCAAATGTCTAATTTTGTTGTAAATATTGCCCCTTGGGTGTATAATGGTTTCAAATAATGTTTTTAAATATGGCTTGACAGGGAGTGTTACAGTTGGATCCACTAACACATGGGGTTATAGGTTTGGCAATTTCAACATTCAGCGGTACACCGATTGAAATGACAAATCCCATAACATTGGGATGTTCCATAGGGGCGATGGCCCCTGATATAGATGTAGTGACAAAATTTATTTGGGATGATTCGGTCTATCTCAAGCATCATAGGGGATTCTCTCATACGATGCCGGCTTTGATTGGTCTTTCAGGCGTGATTACAGGCATATTGCACCTGCTTTTTCCAGAGAGCGCAGTAATGGGCATTTTCCTATGGACTATGATAGGCGCACTTTCGCATACTTTGTTCGATATACTAAATTCGTATGGAGCAAGGCTTATTCCCTTTGTAAAGAAGAAGTTTAAGCTGAATCTGCTTATGCTGTATGACCCGGTAGTTACCCTTCTTGCTTTGGTTTTGATATTCAAAACACAGAAGAGCACGATGGTTTACATGGGATCGGCAGCAATATTTATTGTCTACCTTTTTGCTAGACACATGATGAGAAAACGAGCCCGAAAAATAATAGAAAACAATTTTGCACACGGATATAAAATCATCAGCGTTGATGTTTTGCCGGCTCTAATGGCTTTCCATAAATGGAACTTCGTAGTAAACACCAACAGCCACAACATTGCGGGACAGGCAAACATACTGAACAAGCGCATAGATATAAGAAAGAAGCTAAGGCGCGAAGACAAGGACTTGGTCAAGGTATTCAATCGATCCAATGCAGGTAAGTACTTTACCAAGCTTTCACCTAATTGTCATGTTTCTTTGAAAAAAGATAAAGGAAGAATGATGCTTGAAGGAATAGACTTGAGATATTTTATGAGGGATAATTTCATGCACCACGCCACAGTTGTCATTGACGAGAATCTCAACATCGTAGAATCATTTTTGCAGCCGTATAAATACGAAAAGAGAATACCTGTAGTTGAACACTTTAAAGCCGGATAATCCGGTTTTTTTTATTTTGCAGGATTTCGGGAAATATTATGGAACATAATCAAAGTAAGGAAGGTCTAATAAAAATAAATCTTGGGAAAGGAGTGAAAAAAATGGATTCCCTGGAAAAGAAATTAATAATGGAGTCTCAAAAGGGCAACATGGAAAGCTTTGAAAAGCTTATCAAGGAATATCAGAAGGGCGCTTACAACATTGCTTACAGGATGCTTGGAAATACAGAAGACGCAAAAGACGCTTCACAGGAAGCAATAATAAAAATTTATAAATCCATAGGCGGCTTCAAGATGAAATCAAGTTTCAAGACATGGTTCTATAGGGTTGTGACAAATACATGTTTGGACTACAGGCGAAAAAGGAGCAGAAACAAGGTGCTTTATCTTGACAAGGCAATAAATACCGAGGAAGGAAGCTTTCAGAGGGAAATAGAAGATTCGTCGGACGGACCAGAGGAAATGCTTGTTAAGAATGAAAACACAAAAACATTGCAAAGATATATTACCGGAATGCCTGAAAAATATGCGATGGCCATAATACTTAGGGATGTAAAAGGTTTCAGCTATTCTGAAATGGGAAAAATTTTGGATTTGCCTGAAGGAACAGTAAAATCGAGAATAAGCAGGGCCAGAATAATGCTGAAGGACATAATTGAAGACAATTTGGAACAAAATGATATAAAGACTGTCTAATTATAGGAAAGGAGGGATGGAAATGAACTGTGAATTTGACAAGACAAAAATAAGTGCATATATAGATGGTGAGTTAAGCACTGAAGAAATTCGTGAAACTGAGGAGCATATCAAATCATGCAGCGAATGCAAGGCTTTTTACGAAGAGCTGATGGAAATGAAGGAAATGCTTTTTGAAATGGAAGAAATTGAGCTGCCACAAGGATACGAAGATGAATTGCATAAAAGGCTTTCAAGCTCATTCGGAATGAATAAGGCGAAAAAGAATTACAATTGGAAAAAATGGACTGCCGTAGCGGCAATTTTACTTGTCGGATTTGTATCATACAATGTGTGGAAGCCGGCGGGATTAATGATGAAGTCTGCAGAAGATGGCATGGCTGCAGAAACTGTGGAAATGTCAATTGCGGCTGAACCCAGAATGCCGGATAGGGCACTAATCGAAGAACAGGGTTACGGGAACAAGAGTGAAACAGCGACAGACTATGAATCAAGAGAAGGCTCGGCAGACATTAATGATGAAGGCAGGAAGATAATAAGAAACGGCTATATAAATCTTGAAGTCGACAGTTTCGAGGTAGCTCATGAAGAGATAGTTTTTTTGACAGAAGCTTCAGGCGGGTTTATACAAAACTCTAGCACAGGGAAAAGATATTACAATGGATCTGAAAATCAAAACACATTTCTAGTTGGATCTTTGAATCTCAGGATTCCGGAAGAATCATTCATGGATGTTTACAATAAAATCAAGGAACTCGGAGAGGTAAGCGATTCTAACATAGGCGGTAGTGATATAACATTCCAATACAATGATATATCGAGCCAAATAGACAATCTTGATGTTCAGGAAGCAAGGCTTAGGGAAATAATGGAAAAAGCTGAGACTGTTGAAGAGCTTCTTCAAGTGGAACGCGAACTCAACAGGGTGAGAACTGAAATTGATCGAATGACAGGGATGATAAAGAACTGGGACAATCTTGTAAGTTATTCCACAATCAATGTACAATTGACGGAAGTTGAACCGAAATCGACTGAAATTGAGGGTTTTGAAAATGACTTCTGGGAAAAGGCAAAAAGAGAATTTGTAAAATCCATAAACAGAGTTATTATTATATCCCAGGATTTGTTCGTATGGTTTATTGCAGTTCTTCCATTTGTATTTATTATAGGGTCGATCACAATCGTTGCGGCTATTGTTTTAAAGAGGAAAAGAAAAAGGAAATAATGCTCGGGCGCACCTTAAAAAAGCTTTCCTGCAATTGGCAGGAAAGCTTTTTCTTTTACTGCAATGATTTTATTGGTAGAATAAAATTACAAAGAGAGGATGATGAAATGAAAAAAATAGTGATAATTGATGGACACAGCTTGATATATAGGGCTTTCTATGCTTTGCCCGAATTAATGACTGCTGAAGGACTTCACACTAATGCAATCTACGGTTTTCTCAACATGCTAAACAGGGTCATACAAGAGGAATCCCCCGAATATATAAGTGTGGCTTTTGACATGAAGGCGGCTACGTTTAGAAATGAGGCATATGAAGAATACAAAGCGAACAGAAAAAAGATGCCTCTTGAATTGAGGGAGCAGATTCCGGCGATTAAGGAAATTCTTGATGCCTACCGAATACATAGGATGGAATTCGAAGGATACGAGGGCGACGACCTGATAGGGACAGTAGCAAAGGCATGCGGAAGCCAGGGGATAAATGTTTTAATTGTTACCGGAGACAAGGATGCGCTTCAATTGGTAGACGACAATATAGGAGTTATGTTGACAAAGAAAGGAATAAGCACAACAAAATTGTATGACAGTCAAGCAGTACTCGAAGAATTCGGAGTATTGCCAAAACAAATTGCCGATTACAAGGGGCTTGTAGGGGACAAATCGGACAATATTCCCGGCGTTAAGGGCATAGGCAAAAAAACGGCGGAAAATTTACTTAACCGTTTCAACACTGTTGAAGAATTATACAAAAGGCTGGACGAATTAGAGAAAAAGAATATAAGGGACAAGTTGGAGACTGAATCCGAAAAGGCTTTCCTCAGCAAGCGGCTTGCGACCATATCTGTAAACGTTCCAATTGAATTCAACATGGAAGAACTGGTTTACCACCAACCCGATTGCGAGAGGCTCAGGGAACAATTTGTAAAATACGAATTCAAGAGTCTATTGCTTAAAACAGCAAACGAAAACAATTTAAATAAATCGAATGAAATAATAGAGTCAAAGGTGATTGAATCGGAAAAAGAGGTTTTGCAGCTGCACGAAAGAGCATCATCAAATGGCCGCATTGGATTAATGGCCATAAAAAATTGCAAAGACGAAATGGCGAACGAAACGGGTTATGCGATTTATTCAAGCAATAAGGCATATTGGCTTAATGCCGCGCTCTCAAAAAGCGACGCTGCAAAAAAAATGCTGGCTGACGAAAGCATCGCTAAATACGGATACAATATGAAAGAAACCTGCCGCTTGGCAAAAGAAGAGGGATTGGATGTCATAAATATCGGATTTGACATTAAAATAGCCGAACATATGCTTCATCCTTCAAGTTCGGACTACTCTCTTGATAAAATCATCATGAGCAGAACCGGGCAAAGCTTGGAATTTTCGGATGCTGGCGAAATGAATGGCGAAATCAAGTGTTTGGAATATTGCGGCAAAGCGCTTGCGGCTATCGAAAAGCTTCGAGAAAAAATAATGGCCGACCTTGAAGGCAATGAGCTTAAGGAAGTATTCGAAGAAGTTGAAATGCCTCTAATTGAAGTTTTGGCCGAAATGGAATTCAACGGATTCTATATAGATACGGAAAGGCTTGTGGAGCTTGATGAAGAGTTCTCAGAGAAACTTGTAGGCATAGAAGAAGAAATTTATGAGTATGCAGGAGAGAAGTTCAATATTAATTCAACAAAACAGACCGGAAATATTCTTTTTGAAAAATTGGGGCTTCCTGCATTTAAGAAAACAAAAACAGGCTATTCTACAAATCAAAAGGTTTTGGAAAAGCTGAAAAGTAAACATCCCATAGTTGAAAAAATAATGGAATACAGGCAATACATGAAGCTAAAATCGACTTATGTAGACGGACTCGGCAAACTCATCGACAAGAAAACAAAGCGGCTGCACCCGAGTTTCAATCAAACTGTCACAGTAACGGGAAGACTGAGCACAAGCGAGCCGAACTTGCAAAACATACCGGTCAGATTGGAAATGGGAAGGAAGCTGAGGCAAATTTTCATTGCTGAAGGTCAGCGGAGGCTTGTTGACGCCGACTATTCTCAAATAGAGTTGAGAGTATTGGCGCACCTCTCGAAAGACAGGGGGCTGATAGAAGCCTTCAACAATGGAACGGACATTCATACTTTAACAGCTTCGCAGGTTTTCGACATACCGGTTGAAGAAGTAACATCCGTACAGAGGGGAAGGGCTAAAGGCGTCAATTTTGGAATAATTTACGGAATAAGCGACTTTGGGCTTTCAAACAATATAGGAATAAGCATAAAAGAGGCAGCATTGTACATTGACCAGTATTTTAAAAAATATCCAAACGTAAAAACTTTTATGGACAAGCAAATAGAAGATGCAAAATCGTTAGGTTACGTGAGGACTATGTTTAATAGAAAGCGTTATATTCCCGAGCTTAAGTCCAACAACCGAAATCTTAGGTCTTTTGGAGAAAGAATGGCAATGAATACTCCTATTCAGGGAAGTGCCGCCGACATAATTAAAATTGCGATGATAAAGATTTACAGAGAATTGAAGGAAAGAAAACTCAAATCAAGACTTGCCCTGCAGATACATGACGAACTGATAATAGAGACAGAGCCTTCTGAAATTGAAGAGGTAAAAGAGCTTATGAGAAGAAACATGGAATCGGCGGTGGAAATGGAAGTTCCTTTGACGGTTGACATGAAAGTTGGGGAAAGCTGGTATGAAACAAAATAGCGATAGAAAAAGACAAGCAATAATTGGAATTACCGGCGGCATAGGATCCGGAAAGACGACTGTAACCGAATATCTATTGAAAAAAGGGTTTACGGTAGTTGACGCCGACCGAATAAGTAGGAATATCATGGATGAATACGGGACTGTGCTTGAAGTTGTGGATTCATTCGGCAATGGAATTCTGGATGAAAACGGAAATGTGGACAGAAGAAAATTGAGACGAATGATTTTTTCCGATGAAGATCTGCTCAAAAGACTTAATGGGATATTGCACCCCAAAATCCGTGAATGCATTGAAAAAGATATTGAACGGTTTAAAAAAGAAGGAAACAGAATAATTTTTCTTGATGCGCCGTTGCTCATTGAGAATAATCTTGATAAAATGGTTGATGAGGTTTGGTTGGTTTCATGCAGCATTGAAACACAGATAGAAAGAGTTGTAAAGAGAGACGGTACAAACAGAAAAGAAGTTGGTAAAATAATTGAAAGGCAAATGCCTTTTGAAGAAAAAATTAAACATTCGGATATTGTTTTTCGAAATGAGGGTTCAATAGAAGAGTTGAAAGACAAGATTGATGATGCTTTGAAAAATCTGATTGACAGGATTTGAAAATATGTTTGAAAGGAAATTTCAATGAAGGAATTGAAAACATTAAAGGATGTAGAAGAATTCAAAGTTGGCGACAAAGAGAGATTGTCATCCGCAACACACGAAGAAATAAAAAACGGAGCAACAACTGATATTTATTTTATTCGAACCATGGACATATTGAAAAGTATGGGGATGGAGAGAAAGATGGTTGTAGCGGAAATTTTTGCAAGAAGAGACGGTTTATTTGCCGGTCTTGAAGATGTGAAGGTTCTTTTAAAAGGTAAAGATATTGAATTTTGGAGCATTGAAGAGGGTGAATCCTTCAAAGCAAAAGAGCCGATAATGGTCATAAAGGGACCCTATGAGGAATTTGGAGCATATGAGACTGTAATACTTGGCATGCTGGCAAGTTCGTCTGGATGGGCAACCGCTTCAAGCGAAATAAAAGAAGCTTGCGGCGACAAAACATTCCTATGTTTCGGTGCTCGGCATCTGCATCCCGCAGTAGCTCCATGCATGGAAAGAGCTGCAATAATCGGAGGGGCAAGTGGAGCAAGCTGCATACTTGCGGCAAAAGAAATCAATATCGAGCCAAGCGGAACTCTTCCTCATGCTGCCATGCTTATTGCTGGAGATACTGAACTCATAGCAAAGAATTATGATGAATTGATGCCTGTTGAACACAAGAGAATAGTTCTTGTAGATACATTTAAAGACGAGGTTGAGGAAAGCATAAGAATAGCCAAGCTTCTTGGAGACAGGCTATTCGGCGTACGGGTGGATACTCCCAGCGAAAGAGGCGGGGTAACAGCCGGACTTATACGAGAACTTAGAGCAAAACTGGACTATGAAGGATTCGAGAATGTGAAAATTTTTGTTTCGGGAGGGCTCAAGCCTGATAAAATAAGAGAATTATCAGTTGCTGGAGCAGATTCTTTTGGGGTCGGAAGTTACATTTCATCTGCATCACCGATTGACATGACAATGGACTTGAAAGAAGTTGACGGAAAGCTTATAGCGAAGAGAGGAAGAATTCCTGGAATTAATGAAAATAACCGCTTGAAAAAAGTTGAGATATGATTTATAATAAGCTTTGTTGATTGCGGATGTGGTGGAACGGCAGACACGCTGTCTTGAGGGGGCAGTGCTCAACTGGGCGTGCGGGTTCAAATCCCGCCATCCGCACCAAATTAAAAATAAAAATCCAACTGTGTTGGATTTTTTATTGATTGAAATATTCAGAAAATATTGAAAGCTTTAACTATTTGGTATATAATATGAAATATAATTCAATTGGGGGGAACAGCGATGAGCATGGATTTTGAAAAACAGATAAACAGCGTGAAGGATTTGTACGAAAGGCTTAGTGACAGGGAAAAGGAATACTTGAAAGAAGCGCTTCAGATAATACTTACAAAATTCGATGAGAGGACATAGATTAGTGCATCCAAGAGTATGGCAATGTCATACTCTTTTTATTTTGCATGTCAATGCAATCCATTTATGATATAATTATTAGATGTAAAAATGACTGTAGGGAGGAATTGTTATGTTGACACAAGCGCCCAGGGGCACTAAGGACGTAATGCCTTTTGATGCATATAAATGGCAATATGTTGAAAGGAAATTTGCTGAAATATGCAGCCGTTTCGGATATGAGGAAATAAGAACTCCGGGATTTGAGCATACGGTGTTGTTCAAAAGAGGTGTCGGAGAAGGAACCGACATCGTGCAGAAGGAAATGTACACATTCAAAGACAATGGCAAGAGGGATTTGACGCTTAAACCTGAAGGAACTTCGCCTGTTGTGAGGTCTTTCATAGAGAATAAGCTTTATGCAATGACTCAGCCGACGAAATTGTACTATAATACGCCATGCTACAGGTATGAGAGGCCGCAGGCTGGAAGGCTGAGGGCTTTCCATCAGTTTGGAATAGAAGTTTTCGGAGCAAAAGACGCTTCCACTGATGCGGAAATAATCCATCTCGGGATGACATTTTTTAGGGAAGTGGGTCTTAAAAATCTTGAATTGAGAATAAACAGCATTGGTTGTCCGAAATGCAGAAATAAATATATCGAAGTCTTGAAAGAGTATTATGCCCCTAAGCTGGGAGAATTATGCAGCACTTGCAAGGAACGGTATGAAAGGAATCCTGTCAGAATAATTGACTGCAAGAGTCCGATATGCCAGGAAATAAGCGCCGGAGCTCCTTCAATTCTCGACTATCTGTGTGATGAATGCTCCGATCATTTTGAGGAGTTGAAGAATAATCTGGACTTGATGAAAACCGGATATATAATCGACCCGAACATTGTCAGAGGGCTTGATTACTATTCGAAAACGGCTTTTGAGATAATAAGCCGCGACATCGGAGCGCAGGGGACGGTATGCGGCGGAGGCAGATATGACGGTTTGGTTGAAGAAATAGGAGGACCGCCGACTCCGGGTGTGGGTTTTGGACTTGGAGTGGAAAGGCTTATACTTACATTGGAAAGCAACAATATAGAAATCCCAAAACCAACAGGTCTTGATGTATTTATTGCGACAATGGGCAAGAAAGCTCTTGAAAAGGCTGTAGAGATAACTTCGGAATTGAGAACAATGGGCTTGAAAGTTGATTTTGACCACCTTAAAAGAAGCCTTAAGGCGCAATTTAAATATTCGGACAAAAAGGATGCTTTGTATACATTGGTAATTGGCGACAATGAATTGGAAAAAGATGCTATTACTCTAAAGAATATGAAAACTGGAGTGCAAAGTGAAATAGCGATAAGCAATATAGCTGAAGAGATAGCGAATAAATTCAACGAGGGGATGTAGAAGTATGGCTGAATTGTTAAAAGGCATGAAAAGGACGCATATGTGCGGCACGCTGCGCAAAGAGAATGAAGGAGAAAGTGTAATCCTAATGGGGTGGGTTCAAAAGAGAAGGAACCTTGGAGCCTTGATATTCATAGACATAAGGGATGTCTCGGGAATAGCGCAGGTTGTTTTCGATGAGGCGGTATCGAGTGAGGCATTTGAAAAGGCAGGAAAAATAAGAGGAGAGTTTGTCATTGCCGTTTCGGGCACAGTCCATAAAAGGGAATCAATCAACGAAAACATGGATACCGGAGACATAGAAATTTATGCCGAAAGAATAAAAATTTTGTCGGAGGCTGAAATACCGCCGATCCATATAAACGATGAAGACGATGCAGGGGAACGTCTAAGGCTGAAATACCGTTATCTTGACTTGAGAAAGCCAAAGATGCAGAGAAATCTTATTATGAGAAACAAGGTCACAAAATCAGCAAGAGACTTTTTAAACGGCGAAGCATTTACAGAGGTCGAAACTCCAATGCTTACCAAACCCACTCCCGAGGGCGCAAGGGACTACCTGGTGCCCAGCAGGGTCAATCCGGGGAAATTTTACGCACTGCCCCAGTCGCCGCAGATATTCAAGCAATTGCTTATGGTCTCTGGAATGGACAGGTATTTTCAGATAGCAAGATGTTTCAGGGATGAGGACCTTAGAGCTGACAGACAGCCCGAATTCACTCAAATCGATATAGAAATGTCCTTTGTCGAGGAGGATGATGTAATAAGCATAAACGAAAAGCTGATAAGGCATATCTTTAATGAAGTGATGGGTGTTGATGTTAAAATTCCTTTTCCGAGAATGCCCTATGCTGAAGCAATGGAAAGATTCGGTTCCGACAAGCCTGACATGAGATTTGGTTTTGAGTTGAAAGATTTGAACAGAGCTCTTAAGGACACTGAATTCAATGTATTCAGGAAAGTTGTAGAAAGCGGAGGAGCCGTCAAGGGAATAAATGTAAAAGGCAAAGCCGACAAGTTTAGCAAGAAAGGGATTTCAAAACTTGAAAAACATGTAAAAACCTACGGGGCGAAGGGATTGGCTTGGATAAAGCTTGAAAACGGTGAAATGGTATCTCCCATTCTGAAATTCCTTAAAGACGAGGAAGTGAATGCAATAAGGGAATTGTTCGAACTTGAAGAAAATGATCTCATATTGATAGTGGCGGATGAGAAAAAAATTGTTTATGATGCGCTTGGAAGCTTGAGGGTTCACGTGGCAAAAAAACTCGACTTGCTGGACGAAAATAAATATGAATTTCTTTGGGTTACAGAATTCCCTTTGCTTGAGTATGATGAAGAAAATGAAAGATATGTTGCAATGCACCATCCATTCACATCGCCTGTTGATGAAGACATAGACCTTCTCGACACGGATCCGAAAAAAGTCAGGGCCAAGGCTTATGACATAGTTCTTAACGGGGTCGAGCTGGGAGGAGGAAGCATAAGGATACATGATTCGAAATTGCAGAAAAAAATGTTCGAGGCTTTGGGTTTCAGCGACGAGGAATCCGAAAGGAAGTTCGGTTTTCTTATGAATGCCTTCAGATACGGAACGCCGCCGCATGGAGGACTTGCCTACGGGCTTGACAGGATGGTAATGCTTATGACATTCAGTGAAAGCATAAGGGAAGTAATTGCTTTTCCAAAGACACAAAACGCTACATGCCTAATGACCGAGGCTCCTTCGGGTACCGACGAAAAACAGCTTGAAGAGCTGAGCATTTCACTCGCGCTTGACTGATAAAAATTCAAAAACTCCCTAAAGGTTCAGAAATGTACTTGCAAGGGGTTTTTCTTTTGTTGAATAAGTCGAATGACTGTAATATAATAATTATACCGTATGCAGGTATAAGGAGGGTTTAAATGGCCAATTATGACAAGGATTCTGTTCAAAGAAGACTGAGGAGAATTGAAGGGCAGATTAAAGGCATTCAGAGAATGATTGAAGAGGAACGGGGATGCAACGACATACTTATCCAAATCTCCGCGGTGCGTTCTGCTGTAAACAGGGTTGGGGGGATAGTTTTGGAGAATCACCTTAACCATTGCATGATGAAATGTAAAAATGAGGGGACAGAACAAGAAAAGACTATCGATGAATTGATTGAGACTATGATAGGTTTCTTAAAATAACGGGAGTGTAAAAATGTATAGAGTCGGAGAAGTTGTAAAGATCGAGGGCGATATGGCTCAGATTAAATTGACGAGGCATTCAGCGTGCGGAAAATGCAAGGCATGCAAAATTGGAGAAGACGACGGAAGTGTTTACTCTGATGCATACAACAGCATGCATGCAAAGGAAGGCGACCATGTTGAAATAAGCATGGATGAGGGTGATCTTCTTGGCGCTGCTGCTATTTTGTACGGATTTCCTTTGATCACAATGTTGATTTGCGTTTTTATTGTGAATTGGATGCTGGGGAAAAGTGAAATCGTAAATCATGAAGTAATTTTGGGGGCGACAGCTTTGATTTCGTTGGCGGCAACTTTTACTATAATCAAAGCGAAGAATGGAGAATTTAAAAGATCAAAAAAATATCTGCCTGAAATAACAAAAATAATTTCGAAGGGGTGATTGAATGAATTACGAATACATTAAAGAAACTGATCCTCAAATTAATGAAGTTCTCAACAGAGAATTGACAAGGCAGAGGAACGGAATTGAACTCATAGCATCTGAAAATTTCATTTCAAGAGCAGTAATGGAAACAATGGGAAGCGTATTGACTAACAAATATGCTGAAGGCTATCCGGGGAAAAGATACTATGGCGGATGCGAAGAAGTTGATGTGGCCGAAAATCTTGCAATAGAAAGATTGAAATCGCTTTTTGGAGCCGAACATGCCAATGTTCAGCCGCATTCCGGCTCAGGTGCGAATTTTGCGGTTTATCAGGCCGTTTTGAAACCTGGGGATTCTGTCATGGGAATGGCATTGCCCCATGGCGGACACCTTACACATGGAAGCCCTGTGAACCAATCGGGAAGGCTTTATGATTTCATAAGCTACGGTGTTGACAAGGAAACGGAAAAAATTGATTATGATGAAGTAGAAAGAATTGCAAAAGAATACAGACCAAAATTAATTATTTCAGGAGCCAGCGCATATTCAAGAGAAATAGATTTTGAAAAATTCAGAAAAATTGCAGATTCTATAGGTGCTTATCTCATGGTTGACATGGCTCATATAGCAGGACTCGTTGCAGCAGGGCTTCATGGGAATCCGTGCGGATATGCCGACTTTGTGACTACGACTACGCATAAAACGCTGAGGGGTCCAAGGGGCGGAGCAATTCTTTGCAAGTCGGAATATGCCAAAATCATTGACAAGGCTATATTCCCAGGCTCGCAAGGGGGGCCATTGATGCACATAATTGCCGCCAAGGCGGTATGCTTCAAAGAGGCTTCAACAGACGAGTTTAAAAATTATCAAAAGCAGACAATTGCAAATGCAAAAGCTTTGGCTGAGGAATTGACCGACAGGGGCTTTAGGATAGTATCGGGCGGAACGGACAACCACATGATGCTTTTGGACTTGAGAAGCAAGAACGTAAACGGAAAAGATGCAGAAAAAAGACTAGATGCAATAGGCATAACCGTTAACAAGAACACCATACCGTTTGATCCTGAAAGTCCTTTTGTAACAAGCGGGATACGATTGGGAACACCTGCGGTAACGACAAGAGGCATGAAGGAAAACGATATGGCTTTTATTGCGGAAATAATAAAAAACGCAATTGAAGGCGTAGTGGAAGATACGTCTCTTAAATGCGATGTAAAAGCATTATGTGAAAGATTTCCATTGTATAATGAATAAGGCGGTCCATACTAAAAACTTTATTTGAAGAAATCAGCGCAAACAAAAACGTTTGCGCTTTTTTTATGCACGCAAAAGTGCAACTTTGTATCGATGAACATGATTTGCATAGGAAAATTTTACTATGGCTTAATATTATTGCAATTATAGGGTAAAGAAAATAACAAGTAAAAGATAAGGGGGAAAATATGAGAAACGAAAAAGTCAAAGTGATAATTTGGGGAATCGGATCGATGGGAAGCGGAATAGCGAAGATGATTTTAAAAAAGAAAGGAGTTGAGATAGTAGGGGCGATAGGCAGAAAAACACATGTGGGGGAAAATCTTTATGATGTATTGGATATGGGAAAAAGCGGCAGGAAACCGGTTGTTATTTCAAATAATCCGGAGAAAGTTTTAAAGAATAATGCGGCTGATGTGGTTTTAATTGCTACAGACTCTTATGTCATGCAGTCATATGAAAAAATCGCAATGTGTCTCGAAAATGGATTCAACGTAATATCTACTGCTGAAGAAATGGCTTTCCCGTGGGAGCAGGAAAAAGAACTGGCGGGAAAGCTTGATTTGATTGCAAAAGAAAACGGAGTCACAGTTTTAGGCACCGGAATAAACCCCGGATTTGTCTTGGACACCCTCATACTCGCGCTTACGGGAACATGTGAACATGTTGAAAGCATAAAGGCGGCAAGAGTGAATGATCTTTCACCTTTCGGGCCGGCAGTGATGAATGAACAGGGCGTGGGCACCACGGAGATTGAATTTATGGAAGGGATTCAAAACGGAAAAATAGCAGGACACGTCGGCTTTCCCGAATCAATAGGAATGTTGGCAAAAGGATTGGGTTGGAATGTCGAAAAAATTGAGCAAACGAGAGAGCCGATAATTGCACAAGTGGAAAGGAAAACAAAGCATATAAAAGTCAAATCCGGAGACGTTGCCGGATGCAGGCAATGCGGATACGGATATGTAGACGGAGTTATAAAAATTGACATGGAACATCCGCAGCAGGTTAAGCCCGAATTGGAGTCGATAGATACTGGAGACTACATATGGATAAAGGGAGACCCGGATATTTCAATGAGCATAAAACCCGAAATACCCGGAGGAGTCGGGACAATAGCGATGTGTGTGAATATGATACCGCACGTAATAAATGCAAGGAGCGGTGTCAAAACAATGCTGGACCTTCCGCTGCCAAGGGCTCTTATGGGAGACATGAGACAATTTATAGAAGACTGGGAGGATAATAGATGATAAACAAGGGCAAGTGGGTCAGGATTCATAAAGTTGTTTTGCAGCCTGGAGAAAGGGCTGAAAATTTGCCGGCAGATACAGGAAAAGTGCCTTATGAAATGTGGGCGAAAGGTTTTCTCACCAGAGATGCGGAATTGGGCGAAAATGTTCTTGTGAAGACTATTACAGGAAGGATTGTTGAAGGGAAACTCATAGAAATGGAACCGTCATTCGATCATTCGTACGGTTCTTTTATTCCTGAACTTTTGGAAATAGGTCTGCAATTGAGAAAAATTGTTTCCGGAGGTGAGAATGATAAATAATTCATATGAAGCCGTTATGTCAAGACGCAATGAAATAATGAAAAAGGCAATAGGAATCGATTATGAAGAATTTGAATCTAAAGGAACAATTGCATTCGATTATGAAAAAATGATGGAAAAGACTGGGTATGCATTGCCTGAAATAATTGAAATGCAGGAAGAATCGGGGGTGGGGAATACTCCGATCATGGAAATGAAAAACATAACTGAACTGGCAAGAAAAATTTCAAAAAATAATAAAGCGGCAAGAATTTTAATTAAGGATGAAGCTTCAAATCCGTCCGGCAGCTTCAAGGCAAGGCGAGCGGCAACTGCGGTCTATCACGCAAAACAAATGGGCTATAAGGGAGTAGTGGCTGCAACAAGCGGAAATTATGGGGCTGCGGTAGCAAGCCAGGCTGCAATAAGCGGTTTGAAATGCATAATAGTGCAGGAATGTTATGACAGTTCATATAAGGGACAACCCGAAATAATTGAAAAAGCCCGCAAATGCGAAGCTTTCGGGGCGGAGGTCGTTCAACTGACGGTAGGTCCCGAATTGTTTTATGTATTTTTGAGATTGCTTGAGGAAACCGGATATTTCAACGCTTCGCTTTATACTCCATTCGGAATAGCGGGGGTTGAGACACTTGGACATGAATTGGTCATGCAATGCAGGGGAAAATACGACAAAGATCCTGACTGCGTGGTATGCACTAATGCCGGAGGAGGAAATTTGACGGGGACGGCAAGGGGAATTATAAAAGCGGGCGCCAGCCAAACAAAAGTGGTTGGCGCGAGTGTTGATCTTGCGGGTCTTCATATGGCAAGCGACTCGCAATTCAACAGAAAGTCGTTCACGACAGGCCACACGGGCTTTGGAATTCCTTTTGCAACATGGCCTGACAGGACGGATGTTCCCAGATCGGCGGCAAGGCCTTTGAGGTACATGGATAGATATGTGACTGTAAGGCAGGGAGAAGTTTTTTTCATGACCGAGGCATTGGCTCAACTGCAGGGGCTGGAAAGAGGACCTGCTGGAAACACATCTTTAGCAGCGGCATTTTCCATAGCGCAGGAAATGGAAAACGACCAAATAATTGTAGTGCAGGAAACCGAATATACAGGAGCGGGCAAACATATACAGCCTCAATTGTCGTTTGCAAGAGAAAATGGGATAGAAATAAAATTTGGAGATCCGAAAGAGGAGATTCCAGGCAAGAACATCATTCTCCCAGATCATCCTTCTTTGCTTAAAGCTAAAGACCTCGATTTGATAGACATAAAAAAATCATATATTGAAAATTCTTTGAAAAGGATTGGCGAGAGAAATTTAAAAGACGGCGAGTTTGAATTCTTGATGAAGGAGACAAGAATGGAAGAAAGTGAATTGGCGAAGACCATAAAAGAAATCGGGAGGGGAGACGATGGAAAGAAAAGATGATTTTAAGGAGCGGAGAAGTCATTTGGAAAATTTGACGGACGAAGAATTAAAATTAAGATTTTGGGAATTGTCTCAAAGAATAGTCGAGCCAATGATTGATATGGCAGGGAAATACACCTCACCGTCGATAGAAAGATCGATTCTGCTTCGAATGGGATTTTCCTCAATTGAAGCGAAAGCGATAGTGGAACAAGTTATCGACAGGGGATTGATGGGAAAGGGAGCTGGTCATGTTGTTTACAGATTGTCTACTATCGAAAAATGCGACATTAGAAAAGCCGGAACAATGCTTGCAAATGGCAATGGCTGGGACAATGTAATCGAAAGTTTTGAGGAGGGGAATAAGAGTGGTTCTTGATTACAATGAAAAAGTCGATCTTGAAGAAATACTCAAGGATCTTGAAAAATACAGTCCTAAGCGAAAAGGATGGACATGGAGAAACAAGAAAGACAGTATCACAATAGGTGATTTCGAATATAAAAATTGTTCGGATTCCTTGAAACAAAGTGTGCCTCTTCCATCCGCCAAATATTTTGGAGGAATCGATCCTCAGCCCGACTGCAGTATAACTACAGAAATTGCCTCTGGAAGGTTTGAGGATGACATAAGGCGAATGCGGATGGCTGCCTGGCATGGAGCCGACCATATCATGGTTATCAGGACAGCGGGACAATCACATTTCGATGGCTTGATAGAAGGCACTCCACAGGGGGTCGGAGGAATTCCTATTACAAGAAAACAAGTAAGGGCCCAAAGAAAGGCCTTGGATTTGATTGAGGAAGAAGTCGGCAGGGACATAAACTACCATTCGTATGTAAGTGGGGTGGCAGGACCTGAAATAGCGGTAATGTTTGCGGAAGAAGGAGTCAACGGGGCTCATCAGGATCCCCAGTACAACGTCTTGTACAGAAATATAAACATGGTGAGGTCGTTTGTTGATGCGGCGGAATCAAAAAAAATAATGGCTTGGGCCGATATGGCTCAGATTGACGGTGCCCACAATGCAAATGCGACTGCAAGGGAGGCATGGAAGGTAATGCCGGAGCTTATGGTGCAGCACGCAATAAACAGCATGTTTTCAGTTTTGTCTGGCTTAAAGAAAGAAAATATTTGTTTGTCAACTGTTCCTCCTACGGCTCCGCCTGCTCCGTGTCTTAAAATCGATTTGCCTTACGCTGTTGCATTGAGGGACTTGTTTGGAGAATATAGGATGCGCGCACAGATGAACACGAAATACATGGAGTCTTCGACAAGGGAGGCTACAGTTACACACGTTTTGAATATGCTTGTTTCAAGATTGACAAGTGCGGATATACAATCCACAATAACGCCTGACGAGGGACGAAACGTTCCGTGGCACATGTACAACATAGAGGCTTGCGATACTGCAAAACAGGCGCTTGTCGGGATGGACGGAATACTTGAAATGGTCGAGTTGAAAAAAGATGGATATATGAAGGAAAAGACAAGGGAATTGAAAGAGAAAGCAGTATTGTTCATGGAGGAAATAATTGAATGTGGAGGATATTTTGAAGCCGTTGAAAAAGGGTTTTTTGTTGATTCCGGTTTATACCCGGAGAGAAACGGAGACGGAATAGGCAGGAAAATCGACGGCGGGGTCGGGGCAAACACCGTTTATGAAAGAGATATCGATTATTTCGCACCCGTAACGGCACATTTCGGGAAAAACAACATTGAACAATACAACTTGAAAAATCCATCCGATGCAATTGATGGGTGCACATTGGAAAACCCGAACAAAATAATTTACATCGATGAACTTGATGAAGAGGACAATGTCAATGAGAGGATGAAGGAAAACAAGAATCTTAGAAAAACAAAAATTGCTAAGCCGGAAGTTGAGTGGCTGGGAGACGGTATCGTTCAGGTAGAGATTATGTTGCCGGCAGAAAAAAGAGCGGCTGAATTTGCAGCTATAGAATTTGGAAAGAAAATGAATCTAAAAGAAATCGAAGTGATCCACAAGGAGGTAATGCACCCGTCGGAGGGAACAAGGATACAAATGAAGGGACGGCTTGATGCATTTGTTGACTTAGATTCCTTGGATATTCCAAAAGAGCTTGAAGTTCTTACAGATGATGAAATAAGAAAAGCCATTAAACAATCCCCCATAAGGATTGTAGCGGGAACGGTTGGAGAAGATGAGCATTCTGTAGGTCTGAGGGAAATAATTGACATAAAGCATGGAGGAATAGAGAAGTATGGAATAGAGTGCAACTATTTGGGGACATCTGTTTCCTGTGAAAAACTTGTTGATGCGGCGATTGAACTCGATGCCGATGCAATACTGATGTCGACAATTATAAGCCATGATAAAATTCATTACAGGAATATGAAACTTATGAATGACCTGTGCATTGAAAAAGGTATCAGGGACAAGATATTGATCATTGCCGGAGGCACCCAGGTAATACCGGAGATAGCTGTAAAGCAGGGTGTTGACGCAGGTTTTGGAAGAGGGACAAAGGGATATCATGTGGCAACATTCCTTGTCAAGAATTTAGGAGAAGCGGATAATGAGAGTTGATGCGCTTGTTGCTGAAATCGGCAGCACTACTACAATTGTAAATGCTTTCAATGGAATTTTTGAAGGACAGCCTGAATTTTTGGAGCAGGGGCAATCGAAAACCACGGTGGAAGACGGTGATGTCCTTGCTGGATTGAAGACGGCAATTGAAAATCTTGAATCAAAGATGAAAATTAGTAATATTGAATATGATGAAATGTTTGCGACAAGCAGCGCTGCAGGCGGTTTGAGGATGTCGGTGCATGGTTTGGTATATGACATGACGGTCAAGGCGGCCCGCGAAGCCGCTCTTGGCGCCGGTGCAAACCTAAAAATGATAACCGCTGGAAAAATGCGAAAGACGGATATAAAAAGATTAAATGAAACACGGCCAAACATTATATTGATTGCCGGAGGAGTCGATTACGGCGAAAGGGATACGGCACTCTACAATGCGAAACTGATTGCAGGACTCGATTTGGGAATTCCGGTCATTTACGCAGGCAACATTGAAAACAAAGAAGAAATTAGAGATATATTCAATGAAAAGTCAAATCATTCTATGCTTTATTTAACTGAAAATGTATATCCAAGAATTGACGAACTAAATGTAGAACCTACCAGAAAAATAATCCAGGATGTCTTCGAGGAACATATAGTAAACGCACCCGGTATGGAAAAAATAAAGACAATGGTGGATTCGAAAATAATTCCGACGCCTGGCGCTGTTATGGAAGCGTCAAAGATTCTAAAAGGTGAAATAGGAGATTTGCTTGTAATAGATGTCGGCGGAGCGACAACCGACATACATTCCGCAACATGTGGAAGTGAAGATGTGAATAAAATTCTTTTGAGTCCCGAACCTGAGGCAAAAAGGACTGTTGAAGGAGACGTGGGTGTCTATGTGAATATGGAAAACATACTTGGAATGATTGGGGAAAAGGAATTGAAAAAAAATCTAGGAGATAATATTGAAGAATTGATTTCAAAATACTGTTTCGTGCCGCGAAACAAGGAGGAAATCAAGCTTGTCGAAATGATGGCTGAAAAAGCAATATCGGTTGCTCTCGACAGGCATTCCGGAAACTACAGGGATATATACGGGACAAGCGGAAAGAAAAAGTATGCAGAAGGAAAGGACCTCACTGCTGTTAAATACGTAATCGGTACAGGAGGGGCCCTTACACGCCTTCCCAATGGAAGGGAGATAATAAGAAAAGTCTTAGAGCGGGATAACAAGGACAAATTGAATCCGAGAAAAGATGCGGAAATACTCATTGACGAAAAATATATAATGGCTTCACTTGGAGTATTGTCAAAAAAATATCCCGAGTTTGCTATCGGATTGTTGAAAAAAAATATCATATGACTAAAGCGGCAAATCAAAATTATCATCAATCAACATCTTTGTACGCAAAAAGGTTATAATGAAAGGGAGGCCTAAGACCTCCCTTTGCTTTGTGAAGCATTGGATTAAAAGCTTTAAATATTTTGAAAAGGGTGATTATATGGAACCGCTGGCGGTAAGAATAAGGCCTGAAAAATTGGAAGATATTGTTGGACAAAAACATATTATTGGTAAAGGCAAGCTGATTGACAGCATAATGGAAAAAAAGCAGCTGATGAACATGATTTTTTATGGACCGCCCGGGACTGGAAAAACAACAGTAGCAAACCTTCTTGCAAAATCAACAAATAGAAAATTTTATAAAATCAATGCGACAAATGCAGGTGTCGGCGATTTGAAGAATGTAATAGGCGAGCTCGATACACTACTGGCAATAAACGGTGTTGTATTGTATGTGGACGAGATCCAGCATTTCAATAGAAAACAACAGCAGGTGCTGCTTGAACATACAGAAAATGGTAAAATCATACTTATAGCAAGTACAACAGAAAATCCCTTTCAGTATGTATATAAAGCATTGCTTAGCCGTTCGATGCTTTTTGAATTCCGCAAAATAAATCCTGGGGATATGCTTGAAGGAATCAAGGCATCAAAAATGCGTATTGAGGCTGAAACAGGCAAAGAAATATCATTTGAAGAAAATTCTATTTTAAAAATGGCATTGCACGCTAATGGTGACTACAGAAAAATGTTGAACTACATAGAAATAGGTCTGCTGCTTGAAAACGGAAATGAAGTTGTATTTAAAGAAGATTTAGTTGAAAGGATTTTGCAAAAAAAGATATTCAATTACGATAGGACGGGAGACGAATACTACGATATAATAAGCGCTTTTCAGAAATCCATCAGGGGAAGCGATCCCGATGCTTCTGTCCATTATCTTGCAAGGCTTATTGAGGCAGGGGACATTAAGCCTATATGCAGACGATTGCTTGTAATTGCAGCCGAGGATATAGGACTCGCCTATCCAAACGCAATCAACATAGTCAAGTCATGTGTTGATTCCGCACTTTTTCTAGGTCTTCCTGAAGCAAGAATAGTTTTATCGGAGGCTGCTCTTTTGCTGGCTCTCATGCCAAAATCGAATTCGGCGATTATAGCGGTCGACAGTGCCTTGCAGGACATTGGAAAGGGTGAAATCGGCCAAATCCCAAATCATTTAAGGGATAGTCATTTTACAGGAGCCAAGCGTTTGGAGCGCGGAAAAGGATATGAATATCCGCACAGTTATGAAAATCATTATGTGAAGCAGCAATACATGCCTGATAAATTGAAGGACAAAAAATATTACAAATCATCTCAAACAGGCCAGGAAACAAAATTTTCTGAGTATAATAAAAAGCTGAAAAAATAAAGTTGACAAATTTACTAGGGTATTATATAATCTCTTTGAATCCCGAGCAATAAACTAAGGATTCGAGGAGATGATTTTTTGAAGCTCTCAACTAAGGGAAGATATGGATTGAGGGCCATGTTTTATCTGGCTCTTAAACATGGCGAAGGTCCTGTGCCACTAAGCGAAATAAGCGATGAACAGGGAATATCGATAAGCTATTTGGAGCAGCTTTTTTCATCACTGAGAAAAAAGGGATTGGTAGTCAGCATAAGAGGTGCAAATGGCGGATATAAACTTTCAAAAGATCCTAAAGATACAATCGTAGGAGACATTCTAAGGGCCCTTGAAGGTACCCTGGCACCAACAGATTGTGTGGTTGATGGTGAAGAAGAAAAGTACTCTTATAATGACCATTGTGTTACCCAACATGTATGGAGAAAAATAAGAGACAGCATCACAAGGGTTGTCGATTCAATCACATTGGACGATATGATAAGCGATTACAAAAACATGAACAATTGCAGCAGTTGTATGATTGAGAATAAAATAAAGTAATGGAGGATAGTGTTATGAAGAAGAATGTATATCTGGATTATTCTGCAACAACACCTGTAAAGAAAGAAGTATTTGAAGCGATGGTGCCTTTCTATACCGAAAACTTCGGAAATGCTTCTAGTATTTACAGATATGGAAGAGAAGCAAAAGCGGTTGTAGAAAATTCGCGTGAGATAATTGCCGAAACCATCAATGCTGAAACCAACGAAATATATTTCTGTGCAGGAGGTTCAGAGGCAGACAACTGGGCTTTAAAGGGAATAGCTGAAGCAAATGCTAAAAAGGGAAGACACATAATAACAAGCAAGATTGAACATCACGCAGTTCTTCACAGCTGCAAATATCTTGAAACAAGAGGATTTGAAGTAACGTATCTTGACGTTGACGAGTATGGAATGATTGATCTGGAAGATATTAAAAATGCAATTAGAAACGACACTATATTGATTTCCATAATGTATGTGAACAATGAGATCGGAACAGTACAACCAATAGCTGAAATAGGCAAAATAGCCAAGGAAAATGGAATTTATTTCCATACCGATGCAGTTCAGTCATACGGTCATATTAAACTGGATGTCAAGAAATTGGGAGTCGACCTAATGACTGTTTCTTCACATAAAATTTACGGGCCTAAAGGTGTTGGAGCCCTCTATATAAGAAAAGGGACAAAAATCAATCAATTCATACATGGAGGAGCGCAGGAAAGGAACATGCGCGCCGGCACTGAAAACCTTGCGGCTATTGCAGGATTCGGGAAAGCCGCTTCCATTGCAGATGAAACACTATATGAACATAGAAGCAGGCTGATTTCCTTGAGGGACAAGATGATCAAAGATATTTCAAGAAGGATAAGCCATGTGAAATTAAATGGTCATCCCAGCGAAAGGCATCCCGGGAATGTAAACTTTTGCTTCGAATTCATTGAGGGGGAGTCATTGTTGCTCCTTTTGGACAACCAGGGAATTTCCGCTTCAAGCGGTTCGGCGTGTACATCGGGCTCTTTGGACCCGTCTCATGTCCTTATGGCATTGGGCTTGCCCCATGAAATTGCCCATGGTTCGCTTAGATTGACAATTGGTGATTTTACAACAGAAGAAGACGTAGATTATACAGTCGAGAAATTGGTAGGCATTGTTGAGAAGCTGAGAGAAATATCTCCGCTTCATCAGTAAAGGATCGAGGGGGGTAAACATGTATTCAGAAAAGGTTATGGATCATTTTATGAATCCAAGAAATGTTGGGGAAATAGAAAATGCTGATGGCGTAGGCGAGGTTGGAAACCCGCAATGCGGTGATATAATGAAAATATTTCTTAAAATAGAAAATGATATTATTGTAGATGCGAAGTTTAAGACATTTGGTTGCGGATCAGCTATAGCTTCTTCAAGCATGGCTACGGAATTGATAAAGGGAAAATCTATTGACGAAGTAGTAAGCCTTACAAACAGGGCTGTTGTGGAAGCTTTGGACGGGTTGCCGCCGAAAAAAGTACATTGCTCGGTATTGGCAGAGGACGCAATAAAGGTTGCATTGATGGATTATGCGAAAAAGAACAATTTAAACATTAAGGGGCTTGAAAATTTTAAAGTTAGAGATCATGAACATTAATATGGATGAAAAACTGAACAATAACAAAGTTGTCATTGGAATGAGTGGTGGAGTGGACAGTTCTGTAGCCGCACAAATATTGAAGGAGAGAGGTTTTGATGTGACCGGTGTTTATCTCAACCTTTGGGAAATGATAGACGGTGGACGTTTCAAGCATTCGGCAAAAAAGAATGAAGAGGATGCAAGGGAAGTCTGTAAAAAACTGGGGATAGATTTCATTTTAAAAAACCATGAAGAATCTTTCAGGAAAGAAGTAGTAGAATATTTCATAAATGAATATCTTAGAGGCAGGACTCCAAATCCCTGCGTGCGGTGCAACAGAACAATAAAATTCAAATATTTGATGGAAGCAGCGGATGAAACAGGAGCATATTATATGGCGACGGGCCATTATGTCAAGGTGGCAAAAGATGAAACTAGCGGCAGATATTATGTAAAGAGAACGAATAACGACAAAGACCAAAGCTATATGTTTTATACATTGTCACAAAAATCCATTTCAAGATTGCTTATGCCACTCGGGGATGTAAAAGACAAAAATGACGTAAGAAAAATAGCAGTGGAAATAGGATTAAATACAGCGGATAAAAAAGACAGCCAGGAAATATGTTTCATACAGGACAACGACTATGGCGGGTTTTTGGAGAGAAACGTTAAAAACGAAATAAAGCCGGGGAAATTTGTCGACGAGAATGGTAATATACTGGGGAGGCACAAAGGAATTCCATTCTACACAGTTGGTCAAAGAAAAGGGCTTGGGATAGCTCTGGGCAAACCTATGTATGTAAAAGAAATTAATATTGACAATAACAATATTATGTTAACCGATAATTCTTCTTTGTATACAATAAGACTTACAGCGGAAAATGTCAACAGCGTCAAATATCAACAGATTCCTGAAGACAGGGTGCTTGACATAAAGACCAGGTATACCGCAAAAGAGGCTCAAGGAAGAGTTCGCAATTTGGAAAACGGCAACATTTCAATTGAGTTCACCGAGCCCCAAAGAGCGGTTACTCCAGGACAATCGGTTGTATTGTATGAAGGTGAAGACCTGGTAGGAGGAGGCATTATATCAAAAACTGATGGTTGATATTGACATTTGGCGTGTATTTTAATATAATCACATTAATTATTGACGCTATGATGAAGAGTAGTAATCGGACAATTCTTCCAAAGAGAGGGGCTGAAAGCTGAAAAGCCTTGAAGTGAACCGGTGAAGCAGCTTCTGAGCACCTTTTTCGAAGATGAGTAGGAAGAGGCGGTTGATGACCGATAAAGCATCAAGAGTGATTGCTGTGGCAATAACTAGGGTGGTACCGCGAGTGCTCTCGTCCCTA
>CAZAFW010000019.1:0-25086 GCA_964484935.1 uncultured Peptostreptococcaceae bacterium | reverse complement strand
CTCACGCTCGTTTCGTACATTTTCCCGTCCGGGCCTTCCACGCGAACATCTATTGTTTGTGACGGCGCAGGTACCCCGTATGCCGTCACCATCCCCACATTCGGAACCATTCCCAAGAGCATGGCTATTATAATCAAAAAGCTTAAGAATCTTGATTTCATTAATTGAATCCTCCGTTTAATAGTATAAGTTGTCGATAAGCTCGGCGCACTGCGCCCTTGTAGCTTCTTTGTCTGTATCAAAACCCTGGTACTGCAAATCATGCAGCCAGGAATAATAAACGTACCCGTCGTACCAAGCATCACCATTAAAGGCTTTCGCCTCGGCCTGCCGCCCTTTGACCCTGACAGCAACCGCCGCAAGCTGGGCGCCTGTGATTCCGCTCTCGGGATCAAAAATATCCTGCGAAACGCCATTGAATATGCCGCTACCCGCAGCAATGGCTACATATGGCGATGCCCAGTGACCCTGCATGTCGATAAACCCGTTTGGATTTGCTGTTTCATTCTCCTTTTTCATGGCGTAGGTCAGCATCTTGACAAACTCGCCCCGCGTGACCGGTGCGTCCGGCCTAAACGTCCCGTCTGGATATCCCGAAAGGACTCCGTCCTCAACCAGTCTCGATATGGATTCATACCCCTGGGTTTCCACGGATATGTCAGTTAAAGAATTCTTTGCCTTAAAGCCGTCGAAAACGCTCAGGCGCCTTTCAATCTCAGCCTCTGCCCATGTGCCGTGCCAAGTCGCCATGTAGTTGCCGGAGCTCATAGTCCTGAGATGACGATACTTGCCGCTATCAAGCCGGTAGCCTTTAAGCCTTTGCCCAAGTTCGTACGGAATCGACTGTCCTGTCTGCTTTCTTGCAATTATTTCCCATGAAAGGCCCTCTGCCGTTTCCCTGTTCGAATTGTTGGAAGCGATGAAATCAAAAGCCCTTTCGATTGCTGCATCGCCGCCTTCAATGTCCATCAAATCGAGCGCCGCAACAGCCATTGCCGTCAAGTCGCCGTCGGAAGATTTCATGCCTGCAAAAACAGGAAATCCGCCATCATCGTTCTGATGATTCAGAAGCCATTCCTGCGCCTTTTGTTTTTCGTACGAGTCATGTCCAGCACTCTCGAGCGCAATTATTCCCCAAACATGCGAGTTTATGAGCTCTTGGCCTGTTCCGTCCGCATAGTCCGCAAACTTGCCGCTTTCCGTCTGGCTTTCGGCTATCAGAGAAAGCTCTTCCGAAACATCGAGTCCCAGCGCCAATGCTCCAATGACGTATGCTTCATGGTCTGTTGTGATATTTGAGCCCGATACAGAATCAAGCTCAAGTCCTTCCATATCCTTCCCGGATGCATGAAGCGCAAGCATTCCCCACTCGTCAAGCTCATAATCCATGAGCGGACTGCATGAGGTTCCCTGCGCCCATGCTAAACCCGACAACAAAAAACATGCCGCCAATACAATGATTGCTACTTTCATTCTTTTTCTCATTACGCCACATCCTTTTATGAAGATTCGTCAATTCTGTCGTATGTAAGCTTTTCCTTGTATCTTCCGAGAATATTTACCAGGTCCTTGCCGAAAAGAAATGCGAACACACCGTTTCCCGCCGCATGCAGCATGTCGAAATAGAAAGATGCCGCATAAACCGCAACAAAACTCCTGAAATTGAGAGGATATATAAAAAAAAGCCAATGCCAAAGATTCATCATCCAGTCAAACAGGAAGCCCCACATGAAAGCGTAAGCCGTGAATGCAATTCTCCCCTTGTGTATTCCGCTCTCCCTGAGCAAACCGGATATGAATCCCGCCAATCCCCATGCAAGCATCTGCCAGGGAGTCCAAGGACCGTGTCCAAGGAAATTGTTTGAGAGAAAAGCCGCTAATGCCCCCGTCATAAACCCGAAACTGGGGCCGAAGACAAAACCCGACGCCATAACTATGAAAGTGGTCGGCTGTATGTTTGGAATCGCGGCAAAAAATATCCTTGAAACTGCGGCAAGAGCCGCCAAAGTTGAAACCAAAGCGATTTCCCTCACATTTGTTTTTCTTTTTTCGTACAGCCAGAGTATCAGTGCCATCATTCCAAGAAGCATAGCCGCCAAAACTATTCCCCAGTTCATGACCCTTCACTCCCCTTTTCGAAGCAAATGCACGCCGCCTCGTCAATCTTAAGTGGACTTGCCATCCCATGGAACATGCGGTTTATATCAGTCGTGAAATGGAGCCCTCCCGACAAGATTTCCCTTGTCGGGCCGTCCTGGGCTATTTGGCCTTCAAACATGATTGCCACCCTGTCGCAGACCTCAGCCACAAATTCCATGTCATGCGTGACAATAACGATGGTTTTCCCCTTGTCCTTCAGTTTTCTCAAATATGCCGCCAAGCGCATTTTGTATCCTTTGTTGAGGCCCCTGGTAGGTTCGTCCAATAGAAGTATTTCCGGCTTCATGGCCAAAACGGAAGCAAGAGCAACTCTTTGCCTTTCTCCGCCCGACAAATCCCTCGGATTAACGTTCCTTTTCGATTCTATGTCCAAATCGCCTAAAATTTCATCAATGAAACCTATATCGACCTTTTGAAAGTTTTTTTGCGTGAAAAGCAGCTCTTCATATACGGTGTCGTTGAACAAATAGTCGTTGGGCTCCTGAGAAAGATATCCCACAGCGCCTTCCACATACATATTTCCTTTGCGCGGATTGAGCAAACCTGCAATTATTCTCAAGGCTGTTGATTTTCCGGCTCCATTGGCTCCGATTATTCCCAGAGTCTCCCCCTTTCCTACATCAAGTGTCACCGAATCAAGCGCTTTAGTTCCGTTTTCGAATGAATAATCCACTTTATTCAGCGCTATAGCCTTGTGCTCAGATGAAGCTGCCGATGTTTCCAAAATCTCTGCAAGCACTGTGTAATTTCTTCCAATAAGCTCTCTGCCTTGTTTGACTGTGAGCGGAAACATATCGGATTTCAATCTCCAAAACAGCTCAGTCACAGGAGGCAGAAAATTGCAGTCATGCTTGCCAACCCACTTTACATATTCAGCCGGCTTTCCGTCAAAGGATATCTCGCCTTCGTCGAGAAAAATTACCCGGTCCGCATAGCTAAGGCATTTTTCAGTCCTTTGTTCCACAAGCACTATGGTAAAGCCCAAGTCATCGTTTAGTTTTTTTAGCAGGTGCATTATTTCGTCAGCAGCCATAGGGTCGAGCTGTGAAACCGGCTCGTCAAGAACGAGAAATCTGTTGCGGACGGCAAGAGCGGCTGCAATTGCAACTTTCTGTTTTTCTCCGCCCGAAAGTTCATATGTCTTCTTGTCCTTGAGGTGCCAGATACCCAAGAGACTTAAAACCTCAAGGACCTGCTTCCTCATAAAGTTTCTTTCGACTCCCCTGTTTTCAAGCGGAAAGGCTACTTCCCTCTCTACCGTCTCCATTACAAGCTGCTTTTCGGGGTCCTGGAAGACCATACCAATATTTCTTGTGCCTTTGACTTCCCCTTCGATCTTCCCTCCGTAAAACTCTGGTGCCAAACGCGAAATTATCCTGGCAAGGGTTGATTTGCCCGAACCCGAGGCTCCTGCAACAAGAAGAAATTCGCCGTCGTTTATTTTGAGGTCCAATTGCGAGAGTGCCGGCTTATCTTTTTGGGGATAGCAATATGTCAAATTTTCCATGCTGAAAACTTCCAAGCCGAGCACCTCCTTGTCATTTCAATCAATGTACCCAAACTTGCTGCATGAAGTGCGAAATACGCGGCGCTGAAATCGCCTTTGGGTGAAATTGAAGGGAAATAGCCAAATCCAAGCCAACCTCTCGCAATCCCCAAAGCAAGCACAAATATGTAAACGCACAATACAAACATATGAATTCGGTCTCTACCTGTCATTTCTATTTCCCTGTAAAAGCTTCTCTTTCCTTTTCCGTACCCTCTCGAATAAAGCGCCTCCGCCCTATTTACCGAGCCTTCAAGCGAACTTATGAGGACAACTTTTATCATGGGATAATAAGCTTTTATTCTTCTGACAAGACCTCCCGATTTCAAATCAAGGCCCCTCATTGCCATCACTTCGCTTACTCTATGTATCTCCACTCTAAGCCTGTGGATCACGTTTACGGTCATGCTCATCGTAAGCACCAGCTTGTTCATATATCGCGACAAGTAGCCGAAGAAATCGTCCCTGTCAATCGAAAGCCCGAAAAGCTTTATTACAAGAACCATGGAAAAAAGCCTCAGGACCATAAGTCCCGCAAAAGCCAGAGATTCGACTGTCACTCTTATCCTCCCAACAATGGGGAGCACGGTGCGGAACAATACATTATCGCCCTGTGTGGAAACTAAAGGATTTATAATGAGGATCATAACTCCGGTCACTATCCAAAATCTAAGCAAGCCCTTAAGCTCCCCCGCGCCTCCAAAGGCGGCGACAGAAAACGAGAGAACCAATACAAGAAGCGCGGCATAAAGCGGATGGCTAACCAAAAGCGAAGCCGCAATCAAAACCACAAGCAAAACAATTGCATTTGCAGGATAGAGTTTATGGCACATAGCAAACACCTTCCTCCGTCGCCGCAATGCCGAAGGCGCCCTTCATAGACCCCTTGTCCAAAAATACATCTACAAGCTTTTCTATCATTGCATCATCGTTTCCCACTATCAAAAATAGCGAAGCCTCGGACCCGTAAGCCTTTTGCATCGATGCTGCAAATGCGCCCTTTTCGCTTGTTTCCCCGGCGTCGCCATTGTCATCGAAAAGCAGAAGTCCTTCGTCGTTAAAGACAGCGTACAGCCCTGCCCTGGCCCGATTTTCAAAAGCTTCCCTTATGAATTCGTTTTCATTTGCATCTTCCCATGTACCTACAAACAAAGCGTCTTTTTCAAAGTCTTCCATATCAAGAGATTCCACATTCGACTCAACTGTCTTTCCTCCTGCCTTTTGAGCGGCACCACTAATTCTGCCCGCAACTTTTTCAAAGCCCGGTCCGTATGCAAATTCGACAGTCCTCTCTCCCATGCTGTCCGGCCAATCGCTTATTCTGGTCTTTACATACATGTCCCCTCCCCAGTGGTGGTAATCCCAGGAGACGGTATTTGCGTCTTCGCACATGTACTGGTCCGCACCCATTTCAGCCATCACTCCGTTCACATAATAGAACCAGTCGTTTTTTGTTCCTTTATTCTGGCTGCTTCCGTTTCCTGTGTATCCCGACTTTAAACCGTCGATGGCATTGACGAACCCTCCTCCATATGCAGTCTCAACATTGAAGTTGTCCTGCATAATATCCATAACCGTATCACCGCCAAATATTGCAACAGTCTTTTCAGCGAGAATTTCACGTCCGTAGTTCCTTGTCACAAGGATCTTGAGTTGGGGGTTTTCTGGCTGCACTGTTTCATTGTCAACACAGCCCGACATAAGTAGCATTATGGACAAAGAAGCAGCAATCATTTTTTTTCTCATTTTATTTCCTCCAAAAAAACAATAAACTCCCTCCGCTACGGAGAGAGATTCATACAGTTCTTGCCCTGTTGTGATAAAAAATAACCTTTTGACCAAGATCCGTATTTTTTCAATCCCTCAGAGCCGGAGCAGATTTGAAAAACACTCAGTCAGGTCTTCTGGCTTACGGATCATCTGTTTTACCGAACCTTCCCATACTTTCAAGTACAGTGGCAATTTTCGGTTTACATTCCCGGTTACAGCTGCGACTACAGCAAGGGCTTTTCACCCTTTTCCCTTAAACAAAGCGTTTTTTTGATTTCCATGCACAGTATATCATGCCGCCCCTCACTTTTCAATCTACAAGGATTTTATATACCTGTCTACAATCAAAATATCAAATCCTTTCTAAAACAAAGAATCGTCCGAACTAGGCAAGTCGGACGATTCTTATGATAAATACAAATGGTGGTTTTATACGCGTTGCTATTTAATTGTTTCCGTTTTGCGAAGCGCTTCAATCGCTTCCTGCTCCATTTCAAGAAGTTCCCTCAACATCTCTTCTGTATGCTCTCCAAGAAGCGGCGCCGGGCTGCGCACCTCTCCCGGAGTCTCTGTCATATGGAAAGGCGTCCCAATTATTTTCATTGGTCCAACTTTTGGCTGGTCAATTTCTACAATCATTTTCCTGTAGCATATCTGTTCATCGTTTACAACCTGCTCTACATTGTTGATTCTAGAATACGGCAATTTGTATTCATCGAAAATTGCCGACCAATCATCAGTAGTCCTTTCTTCCAAAACCATTGAAACAATTTTCTCGAGTTCATCCTTGTTCAAAGTTCTCATCGGATTTGTCACAAATCGAACGTCCTCGGCAAGTTCATCAATCTTGAGGGCTTTGCAGAAATTTTTCCAAAGTGAATCGTTTCCTATCGGGGTGATTATCCATGAATCCTTTGTCTTGAAAGCCTGGAAAGGCGTTATTGTTGGATGCGCCGAACCCAAAGGCTGCGGAACCTCCCCGTTTATGGTATAGCGGGCGATGGCGTTTTCCATTATGTATACCAGACCATCCACCATTGATATGTCCACATATTGACCTTTGCCGGTGCGGTCTCTGTATCTTAGGGCTCCAAGTATTCCAATTGCCGCCTGATGTCCTGCAACTATGTCTCCAACCGATGTGCCCACCCTGCACGGAGAAAAACCTTCGTGACCGGTTATGCTCATCAAGCCGCTGTACGCTTGCGCCACCATGTCGTATGCCGGCTTTTCCGCATTTTCAGGCAATGCGTCATGACCGAATCCGCATATGGAGCAGTATACTATTGCCGGATTGATTTCCTTCATTTCTTCATATGAAAAACCCAACTTTTTCATCGTTGTCGGTCTGAAGTTTTCAACCACAACATCGCATTTTTTGATTAAGTCCCGGAGCAAAGCTTTCCCTTCAGGCTTCTTCAAATTAACGCACATGCTTTTTTTGTTTCTGTTGATGCTTATGAAATAACCGCTCTGTTTTCCTGTCCCATCCTCTTCCCCTATAAATGGTCCAAACTGCCTGGAATCATCCCCTATGGGCGACTCCAATTTGATTACTTCGGCTCCCAAATCAGCCAAAATCATAGTGCAAAACGGGGCTGCCAAAACGTGCCCCAAATCAAGTATTTTTATTCCTTCCAATGCGCTTGGCATATTGCCACCTGCCTTTTCTATCAAAGTTCAATAATCTGCCCAGTCTCAAATGGACAGCTTCCAAAAGCGTTCGCAAATTGCACCAATGCGGGAAATCTCGTGCAATGGCTTGTGCTGATAAACTTAATATCCTGCTTCTTCAAGTATTCTATGGTCAATTCGGTCAATTCATCTCCACCCTTCAAATGAAATCCTCCGAGGACAGCATAGACATTGTCCTCTCCGGTGATCTCTTTGGCGTGTTCGATTGTATTGCAGATGCCTGCGTGGGCGCATCCCGAAATTACCACTAGCCCTTTTTCCGTTTTTATTGCAATGCCGGAATCGTCCTCAACAAGGTCGAGTTCCCCATCCTCAAGAACCTGGTCAGTCCCTTTCGACTCAAACTCTGTGTCTCTCGGAATAGTCCCCATGAAAAAAATATTTTTCGAAAACTCATAGGCTTCACTGTACATATCCAGTTCAAATCTTTCACTGGCTTCTTCATATGTGTAAGGCAAACCCAAATAAGTGTCTCCTCGAAATCTCTTTATGAATGATCCCGGATGGCAAATAAGCTTGCATTTCGGCAAATGCACCAATCCGTTTCCGTGATCCCAGTGTCCGTGGCTTAAAACAAAATAATCAGCATTAAAAATTTCAAGTCCCAATTTTTTTGAGTTCTTTATATACAAATCCGTATTTCCGTAATCCATCAGAATCTTTTTGTCTCCGACCTCAATAAAGAATGACAGTCCCCACTCCGCATCAAAATTTCTGAGCGCGTGGTTGTCTGTAAGAACATAAATCTTCATAGCAACCCTCCTGTCCTGACCTGTCAATGGAATAAACTGCCGGAAGCCCGAAACTACAGGCTCCGGCAGTTGTAACATCTATCCAAGAATCATTTTGGTCAAAAGGAACATAACCGACGGACACAGAAGAACTCCAAGACCAGAAAAGAATGTCGCAGTCATTGCGCCGTAAGGCACCAATTTGACATCGGTAGCAGCCAGACCGGCAACTGTTCCGCTTGTAGTTCCAAGTATTCCGCCAAACACCATTGCTGTTTGTGGATTGTCAAGTCCTATTCTTTTTGCGATATAAGGTGTTACGATCATGACTATAACAGCCTTGAGCACGCCCGAAGCCACACCAATTGTAACTGCTGCGGAAGACCCTCCAAGCGCTTCTCCGACTACCGGACCAATCAAGAATCCTGTTGTGCCTGAAGCAATTGTGCAAACCTCTACAGGATCATGATAACCAAGTGCATATGCTACAATGGCGCCAACCGTATAAGCCGCAAAGACTCCTACAAATAGCGACAACACGCCTGCGAAACCGACTTTCCTGATTTCTTTAAAGCGAACACCCATGGCTGTAGCTACGATACCGTAATTCAAAAGCATCTTGCCACCCATTACCCCGATTCCAGAAAAGAATGCAATGTCGGCCAGACCGTGCGATCCACCGGCATATGTGCCGCCGAAGTATGCAAGAACCAGACCAATCGTGATAGCTATTGCAGATCCCGCGATCCTCTTGTTGGTCATTTCTGAAAGCTTGATTGAAACAGCCATTATGGCCCCAACCGTAATAAATGACATAACTAGTCCGTATTTAACAAATATGCCAACAACAATATCAAATATATTCATTACATCGCCTCCTCTTTATCAACAGATTCCATTTTGCTTTTCGGTATAAGCTTAGTTACCAAAGGTACAAGCAAGAAGAGGACTATAACAACCAAAATTCCGGATATTATTGCCACGGGTCCGCCTTTCAGGGCGGCAACAACATTTTGCCTGCATGCCATTGCAACAACAAGTGGTATGTACATATAACGCCAATAATATATTCCATCCTGTGCTTTTTGTGAAATCTTTTCATTTTTAAGCAAATATTCCACCACAACAACCAAAAGCAACATCGCAAATCCGATACCACCGACATTACCCTTGACGCCAATAGCTTTTCCAAGCAAATCACCTACAAATAAACCCAAGAACATGCAAATCGACAATATCATTCCACCAAAAATTACCATTAAAGCACCTCCCGTAAATTATGTTTTAATAAAGAAATAAATTCCTGTCGCCACTTGGCCAGGGTTGCGACGATAATAATAATACTTGCCTGACACAAAAATAACACGCTGCCTTACCGTATCATTGACAATTGCTTCAACATAAAAAAAAATGGACCCAAGAGTCCATTTTCATTCCCCAAGCTGCAGGGCTAGCTATTCTATTCCGGTTAAAATTTTAAAATTCTGAATGTAATGCCGGCTCACGGGAATTTTTTCCCCTCCGTAGTTTTTCATTGCCAGCATATATGTGCTGTTGAACCAAGGAAGTATTTCCTGTATTTCCTCCAGATTCACCACATAGCTCTTGTGGACCCTGAGAAACGATTTCGATTTGAAGCAATTCTCAAGATTTCCCAGATTCGCCTTATAGATAAACTCTCCATGCCTCGTTACAAGCGTCACCTTGCCCTTGCTGTGGGAGGTGACATAAAGTATGTCACTCAAATCTATTACCACCAGGCGATCCTTCGACCAGACAGGGAGCTTGCCTTTCTTAATATACCAATTGTCCATATCTCCCCGCGAGCAAGCACCTGCTCCCAATTCCGCTATGCGTTCGAATGTTTGTTTTAAACGTTCCCTTGAATAAGGTTTCATTATATAGTCAACGGCTTTTTTCTCAAAAGCCTTTAAGGCATACTCCCCGTATCCAGTCGTAAATACTATAAGAGGAGGATTTTTGATTCTGTTTATATCATCCGCAGCAGCCAAGCCATCTTTAACACTCATATGGATATCGAGCATAACCAGATCGACATCGTGATTTTTCACAAAATCAACCGCTTCCTGTCCATCTTCACACTCGTATATTTTATCAACCTCTGCTATATCACCTATAAACATTTTTAAGATTTCTCTTGCCGGAAATTCATCGTCGACTATTAATATTCTCACACCTGAACAGCTCCTTCTTCAATAGGTATTGATATTGTAACTTTCGTGCCCTTGCCAAGTTCGCTTTCTATAATCATCACATTTTTGTTATAAATGTTTTTCAGTCTGCTAAAAACGTTGTAGAGACCTATGCTTTTTCGATGCGGGTCGTATTTTAGTATTTCCCTTATTCTTTCCATGTCCGTTCCAACTCCGTCATCCTCAACAACCAGTATAAGCCGTCCATCTTCAATACGGCTCGATATGGCTATTGTTCCGCCCTCTTTTTTAGGCAAAACACCGTGCTTGATGGCATTCTCAACAAGAGGCTGAAGAATCAAAGGCGGTATGAGGTACTTCTTGCCTTCTTTTATATCATAATTAACCTTTAGCCGCTCTCTGAAACGCGCCATCTCAATTCTAACATATGCGTTTACATGGCGGATTTCTGTTTCAAGATCCACCCTATGTTTGAAATCTGTCAAATTGCTTCTATAGAAGTCACCAAGAAAAATCATCAAATCCTTAGCTTTCTCTGCATCAGTCATGCAGTAATACACTATTGTATTTATTGCATTGAAAAGAAAGTGCGGATTTATCTGCGCCTGAAGCGCCTTTACTTCCGCCTGCGCAACAAGCTTATCATTGTAGTGCCTTTTGCTTATTTCCAATTGCGTTGATATCAGCCGCGCAAGCCCCCTTGCAAGCTCCAATTCAAATACTGTAACCCCTCCGAATCCGGGCTTGTACATTATAAGCGCCCCGACTACGGTCGTCTCCTCTTTCAATGGAACTATAACTTTGGTGTAATCCGTAATTTTCCTCGTACTTGAGGCTTCATAACTCCTCGGAACAATCCCGGCATCGCCCGTTTCTATAACCTGCAGAACACTGTCTGAAGTAAGCTCTTCACCCTTTTCCGGAAATATGCCCTTGTCGGAAGCCAATATTGAAGCAAGAATTTTTTTTCGTGAAACAACGCATATCGCCTCAAACCCCTCTACCCTGTCAAATATTATTCTTACCAATTCTTCCGCCGTACTGTAATTTAAACCTTTCCTCAGAACCGGCAATGTCAAATTGGCAATTTTAAGTGCTTTCTCTGCCGCATTTGCTTGAATACGTTCCTGCTCATTATAAACATTTTCAAGAATGGCAATAAACGCCATTACGCCGAATGCATTGACAACAATCATGGGCGGCCCTATAACCTGTACAAGTTCCAATGCCGGTTCTAAAGGCCGTGTTATTGCTATAACAATAAGCATGTGCAAAATTTCCAGTGTGCCGCCTACCATGAATCCCGCAAACCAGTAATGGCTGCGCTTGCTTATCCACTTGCTCAGATATCCGGAAAGCATTCCCTGCCCGGCTGCAGATATCAATGCAGCCACTATTGTAAGCCCTCCCAAAAAATATCTGTGTACGCCCGCAATGACACCTACAGCCGTGCCTACTATCGGACCAGCTACAAGCCCTGCTACTATGATTCCGACGGCTCTTGTATTGGCTATTGCATTCTTTACCGGAAAACCGGTATACGTACCCAAAATGGATATTGCGCTAAAAAACACAATAAGAAAAATACGTTCAGAGATACGCGGCTTTTCATTTGTCATTATCTTTCTGAAAACCTTGTACCTGCTGAAAAGATATATGAAAATAAAAAAGACAGCCAGTTGTCTGAGTAGATGAACAGCTATTGTTTGCAAATACATGGCCGCATCCTCCATTAATCAATCTCATATTTTCACAAGCAGTGAATATTGCCTCATAATAACATTATTAATTTCTGTAAACAAATAAACCCCCCGGTTAAATGGGGATTTATCCGTATAGATCAAATTGCCTCTGCGCCCCTTGAAAGCGCGATTCGGTTCATTTCAAGCAGCTCGGGCTTGTTGGCCAGTTTTTCATCAAGCACCGCTTCAAGCGCGCGTCCGCTTAAAAGCCCCGCCTTCTCCATGTATGCTCCCAGCATCACTATGTTTGCCACTTTCTTAGAACCTATCCCGTATGCTATGTCGTCCGCGGGAATATAAAAAGCCTTTGCCCCCTGCCTTGTCTTCCTTGAAGTAATGCTGCTGTTTACAAAAATCAAACCGTCTTCCTTTACCATTCCCTCGAACCTGACAAGGGAAGGCTCGTTCATTGCTATAAGAATGTCTATTTTGGGTTCTATGGGCGAGCCTATTCGTTTGTCCGAAAGAACTACCCGGCAATTTGCGGTTCCTCCGCGCTGTTCCGGGCCATATGAAGGAAGGAATGTCACTTCAAGCCTTTCTTCGCAAGCCGTATAACCCAGGAGCTTGCCCATGAGCATTATGCCCTGGCCGCCGAAACCACCTATTATAATACTGCTTTTCATGTCACTCCACCTCCTTGTAAACGCCTAGAGGAAAGACCTTGAGTGTATTTTCGCGCATCCATTCCAGGCTTTCAATAGGAGTCAGGCCCCAGTTTGTCGGGCAATTGGACATGAGCTCTACGAAAGAGAACCCTTTTTTCTCTATCTGAAGCTCGAAGGCCTTTTTGATTCCCGCCTTCGCCTTTATTATGTTCTTTGGAGAATCCATGGAGAATCTTGCAACATACCTTGGCGCTTCAAGTCCGGATATGATTTCGCACATCTTCATGGGATAACCTTCTGTAATGGGATTTCTTCCCTTCTGGCTTGTTGTGGAATACTGGTCCTCAAGCGTAGTCGGAGCCATCTGTCCCCCAGTCATTCCGTAAATGCTGTTGTTTACAAAAATAATCGATATGTTTTCTCCGCGGTTGGCTGCATGCATTATTTCCGAAAGCCCTATAGCGGCAAGGTCACCGTCGCCCTGGTAGCAGAATACGAATTTGTCGGGCACGCATCTCTTTATGCCCGTCGCTACGGCAGGAGCCCTTCCGTGGGCTGAGCTTATCATGTCTACATTCCAATAAAAGAGTCCAAGCGTACCGCAACCCACAGGCAAAACGCATATCGTTTTTTCTCTGAGTTCCAGTTCATCCAAAACCTCTGCCACAATCTTGTTTGCCACTCCATGCAGGCAACCCGGACAGTATGTGCTGACACGATTCCTTATCGACTCCGGCCTTCCATAAATCTTATTCATTGAAAGCCCCCCCCTTCGGCAATTTTCCGAACTTCCAGGACGATTTCTTCAACTCCTATTATGACTCCCCCGGACCTCCCAAAAGTCGAGACTTGGGCTCGCCCAAGAACCCCGAGCCTTACATCGTCAACCATCTGTGCGGGAATAGACATCTCCACATCAAGAACATGCCTTACCCTTTTATAGTCAAGGTTTTCAAAAGCGTTTAACGGGAAAGGATACAAGGTAATAGGCCTCACCAGCCCCGCCTTTATGCCTTCCTCCCTGAGCATGTCTATAGCGGTCTTGGCTATTCTCGCGCTTGTGCCGTAAGCAGCCAAAACGATTTCCGCATCATCCATTTCATAAAATTCAACTTCCGTGTCCTTTTCAGCCCACGACTCATAAAGTTTTGCCATTTCTATGTTGAATTGCTCCTGAGGCTCTCCTGTAAGGGATACGGACAACACTGTCCGCGGCTCCCTGCCAAGACAGCCGTCAAGAACCCAGTCCTCTTTCTTGTTGCAATTGTCATGATATTCGGGCAAAATTACAGGTTCCATCATAGCGCCCAAACATCCGTCTACCAATATCATTACGGGGTTTCTGTCCCTGTCGGCATAGTCAAACGCCTTTTGGGTATAGTCTACGGCTTCCTGTATTGTGGACGGTGCAAACACAATCATTCTGAATCCGCCGTGACCCGAGGCCTTTGTGGCTTGAAGATAGTCCTGCTGCGCGGGCATAATTGAGCCCAGGCCGGGTCCGCCCCGCATGACGCTTACAATTACAGCCGGAAGCTTCGATCCGGCTATGTATGAAATCCCCTCGGATTTCAAGCTTATTCCCGGTCCGGATGATGATGTCATTGCCCTAGCGCCGGCAGCCGCTGCGCCGAAAACCATATTGACCGAAGCCACTTCGCTTTCACCTTGAACAAAAACACCTCCGTACTCAGGCATCTTTTTTGACATATACTCTGGAATCTCGTTTTGAGGCGTTATGGGGTAGCCAGCAAAAAAAGTGCATCCCGCTCTTAGAGCCGCTTCCGCAATAGCCTCGCAGCCTTTCATAAAATGTTTTTTCACCTGCATACCTCCTATTTGAATATTTCTATGGCCGAATCGGGACACATAAGTGCACATAGTTTGCACGCTATGCATTCTTCAGGCCTGGCGGCAACCGCATAGCGGTAGCCCATCTTGTTGGCCGCCTCCCCTATTTCCAGAACCTTTTTGGGACAAACCACCACACAGTATCCACAGCCCTTGCAATTTTCAGAAATAATTTTTACACGATCCATATAATCCCTCCTTGGTTTCAAAGATGCATTATTTAGAATTATATCATTTTTTCAGTGTTTTCAAAATTTTTTGACATGTTTTGAAAAAAAAACGCAGAAACCATTTGTGAATTGACAATGGGTTCTGCGCTGTTGAAGAATATATAATTGTTTTAAAAAATCTACATGGCCTTTTCTTCTTCCTCAAAGTCTGCCATAGTTCTTCCATTCATGTTGTCATTTCTGCCTATTCCAAGGAATATGCTTCCAATCATTACTACAAGCATAGCTCCCGCATAGAATACAAATGGCGTAACCTGAGCAGCAGTCAAAGGATAAGCGCTGTCCCTGGTGAAGCTTATCGTGTATATGATGGCAGGAGTCCATGGCAATGAATAAACCAACGTACAGGAAATCGCATCAAGCAAGTTTGCCGTTCTGTAAGGGCTGATCCCGTGCTTTCTGGAAAGAGGCTTTGCAAATGAAGATCCAATTGCCAATATTGCAGGTGCATTGAGGCCCATCAGCGCTGAAAGAGTCATTGTCATGCCAGCGATGGAAAACTCGGCTCCTTTTGCAGTCTTTGCAACCTTGCCAAGAGATTTCAAAAGCTTGACATCTCCACGTCCGGCCCTCATTATTGCAATTGAACCAAAAAGAAGAATCGCCAAAAGCACAACTTGGATCATGCTGTTTATACCCGTATAAATTACACCGTCGACAGTTCTGTCAAGTCCTTCTCCTACCACTCTGAACAAAGCTTTCTTAGTGACTTCCGAACCTGGATCTATCTGTATGAAATCCATTATGCCTGTTACAACAGCTGTAAGCCCAGCCAAGACACTTCCTACAGTAGTCGCAACAATAATGTCGCCAGACTTGACCGCAACATAAATAGTTATTGCCACAGGCACCAACATCCAAAGAGCCACCGCTTCATATTCTATGACTCCTACGGGATTGCCTGAACCGCTGGAAGTCATTCCAAATATAATTATTCCAACGATAGTTATCGCCGCTGCGGTCAATGCATATTTGAGTCTTGATTTTACAACCCCCGGCACGTCAACTCCCTGCGATGTTGCCGAGCAAATCGTCGTATCCGAAACAGGCGCCAGATTGTCCCCAAAAGCTCCGCCGGATATGATTGAACCTGCCAAAAGCGCCGGATGCGCCCCAAGAGCCACTCCAGCCGGATAAAGAACACCCATACCCGCTGCAATGGTTCCGAACCCGGTTCCGGATGCAGTCGCAAACACAGCCGACGCTACAAATGAAACTATAACAAACAGCGTTCCACTTATTCCGAGGTTGGCAGCCATTCCTGCAATTCCACCCGCAAGACCGGACTCCCTAAGTATCCTGGAGAATACTCCTGCGAAAATCCAGCAGACGACAGGGATTATAGCCTCTCTGCTTGCCATTCCGCTTATTATCGTTTCACTGAAAACTTTTTTATTCTTTGCAAAGAAAAAAGCAACAATCATGGCCATAAAAGCCGGAATCCAAAGAGCTCCGTTGGAAATAGAGCCTGCAACGAATGTAGTCATTACGATGAGTACAAGGAAAACAATAAATGGTATAAAGGACATCCATTCGCCGCCGTAAAACTCGAGTTTCTTTTCGTTCATGATATATACCCTCCTAAATTTTTTAAGTGCGCATATAGTTGACGCAATTGTCGTGCCAAGACACCCATGTTTTAAAAGCTGCTCTGGAGCCAATCTTTCGATGTTTTATTTCTTATTGCGAATAAAATTGCCATGAAATAAATTTCCTGGCGGAAAAATATTTCATGGCTCGGATTTATTTTTTCATTATTTTCTCTATGTCCATTCTGTCTATTCGCACTTCATCTTCGAGATATTTTAAATCACATTCAGCCAATTCTTCATACTTTAAACCATTCGTGACATTTGTGATGTACCTTTCCTTCATTTTTTCCAAATCAAGTTCTACTGCTTTTATCTGCCCAAATTTATTAGGAAGAACTATCGTCTTGCCTGGAATATTTTCACGTATTTCACCTCTGTATATCTTTATTCCGTTTTCTCTTGCAAAAGTGAGTTGGGGCATCGGGTGCTTGCCTGCTCCCGTATATTCGGTTTCCTGGACAACAATTATTTCTCCCTCGTCAACTTCCATGGCCAGAGATATTGCCGCTGCCAAAGAAACATTCCCTGCCGGTCCCCTTTCTATTCCCTCAATTTGTGCAAGCATCTCAGTAACATAAAAAACCTCGCCCTGTGTCACGGTAAGATATCTGTCCATATATCTTAGAACCCTTGCGGCATTCCTGGGCACGTCGGCTCTGTCCGGTTGAGTCGCGAAAGGAATTCCGAAACCGGTATGTCCCGTTGTGAATGATTTTTTGTTGAAATCCTTGTCCGATGCCATGTGGAGGCCTTTAAGATCAACCGACGCGCCATACACTTTGCATTCTTTCGCTCCCGCCTTTTTAAGCCCTCTTGCTGTTCCTGTAAGATTCCCTCCTCCGGCGTGCGTTGCAACTACATAGTCGGGATGGCGACCTTCCATTGAATTCATCTGCTCCGCAATTTCATAACCCAAAGTTTCAACTCCCGCAATTCCAAATGGAGTATAGAGAGACGCATTGAAAAATCCAGTCTCTTCAAGGAGCTTAAGGAATGTGTAAAACAACTCGGGTCCGACAGTCAACTGAATAACCTCGGCTCCGAATGCTTCGCACTTTCTGGCCTTTTCTACTATTTCAGGCTGCCCCTTCTTTTGCGAGTCAAAAACCTCTTGTACTATTATGCACTTAAGTCCTCTCTGCGCGGCCTGTGACGCTACAGCCGCGCCATAGTTCCCGCTTGTTGCTGCAATTACTCCCTTATATCCCATTTTTTTAGCATGATACACCGATATGGCCGCTCTCCTTGCTTTGAACGAACCAGATGCATTAGCCGCTTCATCCTTTATGAAAATGCGCCCGCCTTTTCCTTGAGCCGAATTGGCTTTAACCAAACGATTTATGTTGTGCAATTCGAAAAGCGGAGTGTTTCCGACCTTTGTCTGTTTTTGAATCTTAATCATTTCTTCCATTTCATAGGCAACATTGCTCATCATTTTTTCATAATCGAAAGCGATTTTTCCGAATTCGAACTCGCTGTAATCGATTCCTACCGCTTTTTTCATTATTTCATTCTTTCGACCCATAACCTCTTCATATGTCAGATCTCTCATAGGATGCCTCCCATCTCTTTTTTTAATGATATTCCCGTCTCAACAAGCACATCGACAGGCTTGCCGAAATCATGTTCGAAACGCGGATTTATCGCAGTCATCCTGCCCTTTGCCAATCTTCCCGACAATGTTTCAACCTCAACCTGTTTGCCTATTTCTGCTTCTTCGTCAATCAGAAGACCCTTAGTCCACATGACCAAAGGCGTATTTTTTGTGTCTTCAGGCACCTGTGGAGCACGTTGTCCCACCTCGAGAACAACATTTTCAATCTCAACCCAAGTTCCTTTTGTCGCTTTATTCATTTTCTCAGCCTCCTTGTTTTAATATCACCCTGTATTAAAGCAAAAACAATGCCAACTTGCAGCCGGCATTGTTTTTTGTCATTATTTTAATTTATATTCCGTAATCTTGTTGAACAATTGACGTCTGCTTATTCCCATCGACTGTGCCGCCTTGGTTATATTATTGTCGTTTGTCGACAGAACCTGCGATATATATTTTTTTTCAAACCGTCGTTTTGCCTCCTTGTAGGAAAGAATTTCGCCTGCCCCTGCTTTCTTTTCCCTTGCATCTTCTTCGTTTCTTTCTTCCACCTGTTCCATTCTCAAATATCCGTCCTTCGAAAGAACTATCAGCCTTTCTATTATGTTCTTCAGTTCCCTTATGTTTCCCGGATAATCATATTCAAGCAGATAACGCAAAGTCTCTTTCGTAGGTCCCTTGCTTTCTTTCTTTATCTCTTCGCTTAAATGGCTCACAAAGAACCTGATCATTCCCTCCAAATCCTCACGACGCTCCCTGAGAGGAGGAATTTCAATCGTCATTGTATTTATCCTATAGTAAAGATCCTCGCGAAACCTGCCGCTGGATATCTCATGTTGCAGATTCTTGTTTGTTGCGCTTATCAACCTGAAGTTTACAGGTATTCTCTTGTTGGAACCAATTCTCTCAATATATCTGCTGTCCAACACCCTCAAAAGCTTCACCTGTGTGCTTTGCGAAATTTCCCCTATTTCGTCAAGAAACATCGTTCCTCCGTTGGCTTCTTCAAATCGCCCTATGCGTTTTGCGGCCGCTCCCGTAAAAGCCCCTTTTTCATGTCCGAAAAGTTCGGCCTCAAGCAAGTTCTCTGAAAAAGCCTGGCAATTTGTAGGCATAAAAATGCCGTCCGCGGCTTCGCTGCTGTAATGTATGTGTTTTGCGAAAATTTCTTTTCCAACTCCGGATTCCCCTGTAATAAGAACATTGCATGAGGAATCTGAAAGTGTTTGAATATCCTCTAGTATCTTGCGTATTCTTGGATTTTCAGACTGATGCAGAAATAGACCTGAACCACTGCTCCGCTCTTCGAGTTCCTTTTTCTTTTCAAATTGAACCAATCTTCTTGCTTTATCTATTTCTCTGAAAAGATCATCGGGGTTCCCGCTTTTTATGAAGTATCCCAAAGCTCCGACTCTGATTGCTTTGACTGCATTTTCGATGCTTCCATATCCCGTTACAATTATTACCTCAACACTTCCACCGTATCTGCTTTTTATTCGTTCAAGCAGATAGAGTCCATCTTTACCCGGCATTATCACGTCTGAAATCACTATCGGGTAATACTCATTTGACATGATGTCCAAAGCCTCATCGACGCTCCCCGCCTCGCCGACAGTAAAACCACGGTTTTCCAACAGCATGCGATATGTTTCCCTATATTCTATTTCATCGTCCACTATAAGCAATTTAACGGAATCATTCATCGTTCTTTACACCTCCATCCTTTGGCAACATTATTTCAAATGCGGTTCCTTCTTCATAAGTGCTTTCAACATAAACAGCTCCCCCGAGTTTTTTTATCTCGTTGTATACGATGTACAGACCAAGGCCGGTTCCCTTGTCCGGGCACTTGGTCGTATAGAACGGGTTGAAAATATTTTCTATTTCATCTTCGGATATACCATCCCCTGAATCCTCCACTCTTATTTTCACATTGTTTTCTTCTTCCTGAGCCAACACTCTTATTGATCCGTTTTCTCCTATGGCATCCACAGCATTTGATATGAGGTTTATAAAAATATGTTTTAGCGACTCTCTATTTGAACTTATGTTCAAACAATCTTCACAAGAAACCTCGTAGCCAATATTTTTCTTCATCAGTGTCTTGCTCTCCAAATCGAATATTCCCGAAATAAGATTCTTCAATCCGATCTTTTGCTTCGAATCATCGGTCAGTCTTGAAAACTCAAGCAAATTCCCGATTATTCTGTTCGCTCTTTCAACAGCGGAATCGATATAGTCGAGTGAAATTTCCGTTTTTTCATCTGGATTCATCGACCTTAATATAAAACTGTGATTCCTTATTATTCCAAGAGGATTTCTTATCTCGTGTCCCATGCCCGCAACCAACTGACCTATTGCAGCCATTTTGCCGGCTTGAAGCAATTGTCTTTCATTGGTTTTTTCCTTTGTGACATTCGAAAGGACAACAAGAATATTTTTCAGTTTGCCTTCCGTATTCTTTAGAGGATAAATTTGAAGCATGTAATACTCCTTGCCTACCGAAATTTCATTTTCCAATCCGCTTTCTGATTCAACACATTCCCTAATCATGGATGTAATGTCAATAGGTTTAAAACCCTTGAAGATTTCGCTGCAAACCTTCCCCCGCGCCTCAGAACGTGTCAAGCCCAGATAATCCAAAAATGGTCCGTTTATATTGGCCGTCTCCAGCCGCATATTGAAAAGAGCAATGAACTGCTTCATTCCGTCGAGTGTCAGCTTTAAGTTTTCTTTGCTGCTAATAACTTCCTTTGTACGTCTTTCCACTTCACTTTGCAATGAATAATTCCAGTATGCCATTCCCGCCATCAAGACAATCAGCATTCCAACCCCTGCCAATATATTCCTTATTTTTCTGTTCATGTCAGGTTCTTGTACTATTGGCGTAGATATTCCAAACCACTTCTGCTGTATTCGCTCGAGCTGGTCTGTTTCCGCTAAAGCCTCAATCCCTTTGTTTAAAATTGGCAAAAGCTCAGGTTTTGATTTTGGAATCGAGAAAACAACTTCATTCTCATAAAGAGGTCTTTCCATTATCTGCAACTTGTCTTCAGCATCCTTTTTTTTCATTTGATAAAGTACAACCGGCTCATCGCCGGCAACTGCTTCGACTTCTCCATCTAAAAGAAGATCTATTGCCTCGCCTACATTGTTCGTGTATACGATTTCAATATCAGGATAATTTTCCAAAAGCCACTCATTCAAGTAGTCCCCCTTCTGTGTTGCAAATGTCATCTCGTCGATAGGTCCCGGACCGCCCCTTGTTACAAGAACAGCTCTAAGATTGTATATGGGGTCGCTGAAAAGAAAAACCTCCGATCGCTCAGGGCTTTTGAACATGTCGCACATATCTGTTTCTCCTTCAGACAGACTCTTTAGAGCCTCCTGCCAAAGCATCGGACGCACTTCAATATTCACTCCCAGCTCGAGGGACAAAAGACTCACATAATCCACCACAACACCTTTATACTGCTTGTCGCTTTCGTCCACAAAACGCAGCGGAGGAGCATTGTCGTCAGCCGAATATGTCAAAGATCCTTGTTCATAAAGCCATGCCTTTTCCTCCATTGTCAATCTTTCCCTTGCTGACATAGTCTTTCTTGGCATACTTGTTTCAAACATGAGCCCGGATATGAGAAGCATGAGAATCCCCACAAATATGAATCCAATATTCCTTTTATTTTTCATGTATTCCCTTTCCGCATTATTATTCATTATTCGATAATTGTATTAAATATTGATTTGCCCGTCAAGAAAGTCTAAAAGTTAACTTCAGTTACAAAACATAATAAATTGGGTATACTGAACTTATAACCCCTTACAGAATTAAAATTGAATTCAAAACGGCGAAATCGGCAAACAAAAAAAACTTGCTTTTCGCCATATTTTTTTGTATGCTGTTTAATTAATGAAAGAAAATTGATATTAAAACTAAATTTTAACCTTACAATAATGTGTAAAACGCGAAACCAAAGTAAAGGGAGAATACAATGTCTAAAAACAATTCAATGTCAATATCTTCACAGAGAAAAATTTATGTCCTCATAGGTTTCTTGATAATGATATGCCTCGGAACTGTTTATTCATGGAGCGTTTTCAGGCTGCACATTCAAGAAATCTACAAAATCGGATCTACCGAAAGCGGTCTGCCATACATGACTTCATTGGCATTCTACGCTTTGTTCATGTTTCTCACTGGAAAAGTACTTGACAGATACAGTCCAAGACTCGTAATCTCTGTCGGCGGATTCCTTATAGCACTTGGGTGGATATCAGCGGCTTTCGCTCCAAATATCTTTGTCTTCACTTTTTTCTACGGAGTTGTCAGCGGAACAGGGGTGGGAATTGCATACGGGGTACCTCTTGCAATAATCGCGAAATGGTTCCCCGAAAACAAGGGGCTTGCAGTCGGGCTTGTGCTTGTAGGCTTCGGGCTTTCACCTCTTGTTACAGCGCCCATAGCAAGACAGCTGATTGCTGCAATGGGAGCCATGAACACATTTATGGTTTTGGGCGTCTCTTTCGGTATTTTTCTTCCTCTTTTGTCATTGCCTCTCAGCTATCCAAAGAAGGAGAAATCTGCCGGAGACGGGCAGCAAGACCATTTTGAAGAATATGTTGCAGGCATTGGCACTGACGAGATGATTCGTTGCAAGGCATTCAAAACCCTATACATCAATTTTTTTATAGGAGCCACGATCGGGCTCATGATGATCGGCATGACTAGCAGCGTTGGAATAGGATTTTCCAAGCTTCCACCTAAAACCGTATACTCAATGCTGCCTCTATTTGCAATTTTCAACGGAGTCGGACGCCCTCTCTTCGGATGGCTCACAGACCGCACATCCATTTCAAAGGCCATGATTTTCTCATACATCCTCATTATGCTGGCGTCACTTTTTATGCTGTTTTCAAGCAGGGGAAGCGCCCTAGCCTTCGCGGTTTCATTTTCAATATTCTGGCTCAATCTTGGCGGTTGGCTGGCAATAGCTCCGGGCGCGACAATTTCTCTTTTCGGTCAAAGGCACTACAGCCAGAATTACGGAGTCGTTTTCACTGCCTACGGCATAGGTGCAATAACCGGCGTGCTCGCATCCGGCGCACTTGTCGACATTTTGAACGACTACAGGATGATTTTCGGTCTCATCATAGCGCTTTGCATATCCGGAATTCTTTTCTCGAGGAGAATGGATGCTTGACTGTTGGCCTTCATAAGGAAAATGGATAACACAATCTGCACTCCAGTTGCTATTTTAAAATAAACCCCCCGGCTTCCGCAAAACTTTCCGGTAAGCCAGGGGGGTTTATTTTTATATTATTAATTTTACAAAGGGGGGGCTTTTTTACGCGTTGAAATACATCTCGAATTCTATGGGATGCGGCATCCTGTTGACTTTGTAATAATCGCTTCTCATCTTGTATACATGGTTGTTGATTATATTGTCTGTGAACACACCGCTCCTTTTCAGGAACTCGTTGTCTTTTTCAAGAGCTTCAGCCGCATCAAGCGCGCATGTTGGAAGCGACTTGATCCTTTTTTGCTCCTCTTCCGGCAACTTGTAAAGATTGATGTCGTAAGGCCCGAAAGACGAGCTGTCGATCTCGTTTACTATCCCGTCGAAGGCGGCCATCATTATTGCCGAATAGGCAAGATAGGTGTTGCTCGTGGCATCAGGCGACCTGAGCTCGAAACGCTTCTCGTCCGGGCTTATGGCATAACCCGGAATTCTTATGGACGCGCTCCTGTTTGATGTACCGAAGCAAACGCTTATGGGAGCCTCGTAACCCGGAACAAGACGCTTGTACGAATTGGTTGACGGATTGGCTATGGCCGTAATCGCGTCTATATGCGTCAGTATGCCCGCAATTGCATGGTGCGCCAGCTTCGACAAGCCTGAGTATCCCTCCTTGTCGTACATGAGGTTTTTGCCGTCCTTGTTCAGCATTATGTGGACATGCATAGAGCTTCCGCATTCGTCAACAAAAGGCTTGGGCATGAATGTGACCGTCTTTCCAAATTCCATACCACAGTTGTTGAGCAAATTCTTCAGCTTGAGGGAGCTGTCCCCGACTTCCCTTATGCCTGCGAAGTTGACTTCAATTTCAACCTGTCCCGGTCCCCCGTTCTCCGAGTGGTGGTACTTTATTGGAATCCCTATTTCCTCGGCTTGAAGGCATGCTTCGTTTCTGAATTCATAGCTGCTGTCGTATGGTGAATCCAAATGGTAGCCTCCGTGGGCGGGAACCGAAACCGCCAAATTTTTTCCTTGGCAATTTCCCATGTTCCACTCGGCCTGGACAGAGTCGAGCCTAACCTCCATGTGAGCATTGGTTGTCTTAAAGGACGCATGGTCGAGCACGAAAAACTCAAATTCAGGACCCAAAAGGCAAGTGTCCGCTATCCCGTTTTCAACCATGAATTTTTCGGTCTTTTCCGCCACATATCTGGGATCGTCCTCGAATCTTAAGATTTTGCCGCCTTTTATTTCATAAATGTTGGCAAGCACCACCATCGTCTTGTTCCTTCTGTATTTGTCGATGTAGGCGCTCGACACATCCGGCATCATTACCATGTCCGACTTTTCCACGGTAAGAAAGCCGTAGCTTGACCCGTCAAATCCTATGCCCTTTTCCATTATGTCCGGACTCAGCTTTGTGGATGTTATGGACAGCCTGTGCCATCTTCCAGAAAGGTCAACCACCTTGAAATCAATTGTCTTTACCTCTTCTCTCTTGCAGTAATCAATCATTTGCTCAATACTTTCAAACATGACAACTCTCCTCTTTGCGGGCTTAATGCCCGCTTTATATTATTTTTCTTCCACCCTTTTGCATTCTATGAATTGTTTCTCTTTCCATCCTGACCAGGCAGTCTTTCAGCTCCTGCCCGGGACATGCAAAATTCGCTCTCGAAAACTTTCTAATCAAGACCCAAAAATATGGCCCTCTAACAACAAGATTCTCATGCCCGCATTTGCCTTCATCAAATCATTCTCCCATTTTACATAATCTGTATTTATCTATCTGTTGTTTGATCAGAACTTTATTTCAAATGACAGCTAAATCATTTTTGGGTTATCCCCGAAAATGAAGGGAATGGGTCAAGACCCATTCCCCGGTTTTTATCTTTCGGAAACATGAAATAACCGAGGATGGAAACCTGACTCTGATTAACAATGTTTTGTCTAATCTGTCGAATTGATTATTAGCCCAAAAGCGACTTGAATACCGATATTACGCTGCTTGTTCCAATTACAATGGTTATTATGCTTATGCCTATTCCAACCAGGTTTATCCACGTGCTGTTTGCGTATTCACCAAGAACTTTCTTAGAGTAAGTTATATAAACCAAGAACACTACAATTACAGGAAGGAATATTCCGTTTAGGGC
>CAZAFW010000018.1:0-34774 GCA_964484935.1 uncultured Peptostreptococcaceae bacterium | reverse complement strand
ATTTTCTTTTCCATAAAACCCTCCAGTATTTGTCATATGCCCATTTATATGATACCATCGGTTCCGTGAATCTTCAATCCACTAAAAAAGCGCCTCGGGAGGCGCTTTCAGACTGTTTAATTTCTATTCCATTCCGAATTCGTCAAAATACTCAAGAGAGGCTTTCTTGAGAGCCCTCTCGCAAAGCGGCACATCCTCTGAGGCTTCAAGGTCTGTACCCTTTTGAATTATAAGCTTGACAAAGGGCCTCAGCTGCTTTCCATAGACTGCCATGGCCTCGACCGGATAGACTCCAGGCCACGCGTTGCAGCTAACAACGGTCCTCTTGTTGTCCTTTACTACTCCTTCGGGCACTTTACCGTAATCTAGATCCCCAGGCTCTATTACGCAATGGGCCAGCGAACCTGTGGGAATTCCTTCTATTCCCTTTATCTGCATTGGTTTGATTTTTGTATCGTATGGATCTGCAGTCAGATCGAGTATGACTGCATGTTCCGGCAGAAGGCCTACGAGGCTGTTTGATACAATGGCTTTGGAAGGATCGCTCCTCCATGTGGCATCCACCAGAATGTCGGTGTCAGGAAGCAATTGTGCAAGCTGCTTTTCGTCCCCGGTTATGCTTCTGGTAAGCATCTTTATTATGAGTCCGGGCAGTTTTTCCTCTTTACCCAAAAACTCGCGGTTGCTGAGGTTCTTGAAAGCTTTTGCGGCGTTTAGCCCTATGGCTCCGAACCCCATTATGCTTACTGTGATGGGGTTCCTGTTGAGTGCGTAGAAATCGAGCCTGTTTTTCTTGAGCGCATCGAAGGCAATGCTTGCTCCGGAATATGCCGTTCCGTAATAGTTTACAACCATTCTTACGCCTTCGTCGTTCTTGATGGAATCCATAGAGTAGCAGTAGATTCCTTTATCTTTCAGGTATCCGTTCCTGAACTCTCTCGTGTCGAAATGGAGCATGGACAAAAGAATCGCACCCTTCTTCATCCAGTCTATTTCATACATTTCGGGCGCCCTCAGCACAATCACCAAGTCGCTCTTGTAGGATTCCTCATGGCTAACGAAAGAAATTTTCGGATTGACCGCAAGGTAGTCGTCATTCGAATAACCCATTGCCGAGCCGTAGCCTTCTTCGAGAAATATTTTGCTTTTTCCATGAGCTGTGAACAATTTGAAAAATTCCGGCAGGAAATCCCGCTTTTCCCCTGAATCCTTGTGCATTCTTGGAAAGCCTATGCTGTTTATGCCCATTTTATCCTCCCTTATGGAAATGGGGACTGTCCCCTTTTCCATGTATTGTCCCTTTTCCTTATGATATACCATATTTGTTCATTCTGTAAAGAAGGGCGGAACGCGTTATGGAAAGAAGCTTTGCGGCCTTTGTGCGGTTGCCGCAGGCTTTGTCGAGTGCCGCTCTTATAAGCTCTTTTTCTGTTTCCTCGAGGTCTATGCCATCGTCGGGGAAGTCCGAGAGCGGCAACAGGGGAATATCGGGTTTTTCAGAAAGACTGAAGGGCAGATGCTTGGGAAGTATTTCTCCCCCGCCTGATACTATGAGTGCCCTCTCCATACAGTTCTCAAGCTCCCTTATATTGCCCGGCCAGTCGTGCGAGACAAGGGCCATTTCGGCCTCATCCGATATGGAAGCTTGCCCGGCGGTTTTCTTCTTTTGTGTCAAAAGATGCGTTGCCAGGGAGGGTATGTCGCTCTTTCTTTCCCTGAGAGGGGGAATGTCGATGTTGACGACGTTGAGCCTGTAGTAGAGGTCCTCCCTAAACTGACCAGACTCCATAGCCTCCTTTATGTTTTTGTTGGTTGCCGTTATGAGCCTCACGTCGGTTTTTATTGTTCTTATACCACCTACTCGCTCTACGCTTTTTTCCTGTATGGCCCTTAGCAGTTTCACCTGCACAGCCGGACTTATTTCGGCTATCTCGTCGAGGAAGAGTGTCCCTCCGGCGGCCAGCTCGAATTTCCCCGGCTTTGCCTTTACAGCGCCTGTGAATGATCCCTTTTCGTGTCCGAACAATTCGCTTTCTATGAGAGTTTCGGGAATTGCCGCGCAATTTACCGCCACGAGGGGCTTGTGCCTGCGTGGGCTGCTTTCATGGACCATTCTTGCAATTACTTCCTTTCCTGTTCCGCTCTCGCCTGTTATGAGTATGTTTGAATCGGTTTTTGAAGCCATTTCCACCAATTCGTAGGCCTCGGCCATTTTTTTGCTTTTAGTTTCCGTGAAATAGCCGTCCATTGCTTTGCTTATTTCATCCCTGTGGTAGGAGACTTCTCTTATGAGGCTCTTCATCCTTATGGCACGGAATATTTTTATCTTTAGCTCGTCGATGTCAAAGGGCTTTGTTATGAAGTCGTAGGCCCCGCGTTTCATCGCCTCTATTGCCGTCTCTATGGTACCGTGGGCGGTTATCATTATCACGGGCAAGTCACGGTCTTTTTCACGAATGGCCTCCAGTACCTCCAAGCCGTCCATGCCCGGCATTCTTAAATCGAGAACTACAAGATCGGGCTCCTCGCTCTCGAATTTTGCAAGGCATTGTCTGCCGTTTTCCACCTCTATGACATCGCAGCTTTCTTTTATCGTCTCGGAAATGATCCACCTGATGTATTTTTCATCGTCGGCTACAATAACTCTGTTCATTATGGCCTCCTATGCTTTGCAAGAGGAATAAGAACGGTAAAAACAGCTCCCCCATCCGGGGAATTTTCAGCTTTTATGTCTCCTCCATGCAATTTAACCAATTGATAGCTGATTGAAAGTCCCAAGCCTGTGCCTTTTTCTTTTGTTGTGAAATACGGATTGAATATGTCTGAAATTTCATCCTCCGATATGCCTCTGCCGCTGTCTGTAAAACGGATGGCAAGGCCGCCGTCTCCGAGAACTTCGGTTTCCAGCAACAGCTTTCCTCCATCGGGCATTGCCTGGGCCGCGTTGAGTATAAGGTTGAGGAATATCTGCTTCAGTTTTTCAAAATCCCCGTGGACCGTCATGGGGACGGCACTTTTTCTTCTTGTGAATTCAATGTTTGAATCTCTCAGATAGGTTCCGGCAAATTTTATCATGCTGTCTATGACGTCCTCGACGTCAAGCAGTTCAAAGTTGGTTTTCGCAGGTTTCGCAAACCTGAGCAGGTCCTCTATCACCGAATTCTGCCTTTCTATCTGTTCCTTTATTATCTCGATGAACTCGGAATCCTCTTCGCTCAGAGTGCCCCTCTTCTCCATCAGCTGCAGAGAGCCTTTCATTATTCCAAGAGGGTTCCTGAGTTCATGCGCTATGCCCGAAACGAACTGGCCCAGAGCGGCCAGTTTGTCCGCCTGATGAAGCCTTTCCTCCAAAGCCTTCTGCTCCTCCAGCTTCTCGGCCATGCGGTTTATCTCACCCGCTATCTGGCCCAGTTCGTCAGACGACACTTCTATGCGGTGGCTGAGGTCGCCCTTCATTTTCTCCACTCCGTCGTTTATTCTTGCAACATCCCTCATCAACTTGCGCGTGATGTAGACCACCCCGAAAATGCCTGCGAGCAAGCTGAAAAGAACTGTGATTGCTGTCAAAATTCTTACTATGGCAAAAACATTGGCGTCAGAAATTATGGAATCCTCAATCCAAACGACTCCTATTATCCTGTCTTCCTCAATAATCGGTTTCATCGCCCTTATTTTGTCCTTGTCCCTTAAAATTCCAAGGTTTCTTGCATTGTAGCCGTCTTTCGGCAAATCATCTTTGAAAATTTCTCCGAGTTCACGCGACTGCGGGCTCTCCGTTTCCTTGTTCCAGTCCACGGCAATTTCCAGTTTGTTTTCAGAATTGGCATACCCGGCAATTATGTCTCTGTCATTTTCCACAATAGGATAGAGTATCGCTTCAACTTTTTCACGAGAAATTTCGGAATCGGGGATACTGTCTATTCCGGCCATGATCGATTCGAGATGCTTTTCGAGCTCGCCTCTCTTCTCATCAACTATTTCACGGTCAAACTGCTGGTTGAGTATGAAATTGGCGCCTATGCCCACAACCAGTCCGGCTGTCACGAGGCAAATAAGAATTATAAGTTGTCTGTTGATCGTTTTTTTCATATTGCCTCTCCAATCACGTCCCCGGCTACTCGTATCTGAGGGCGTCTATTGTATTGAGCTTTGCGGCCTTGTCTGCAGGATAGATTCCAAATACAACTCCGACTCCAAGCGAGAACATTGTTGAAAGAATCACTATCCCCATAGATACAACGGTTTCAAGCTTGAATATTGCAGTGATGGCGTAGGCTCCCCCTATGCCCAAAGCTACCCCTATTATACCACCCATGCCGCTGAGGACAATGGACTCGATAATGAACTGAACAAGTATGTCTGAGTACTTGGCTCCGATGGCTTTCCTTATTCCTATCTCCCTTGTTCTTTCGGTGACCGACACAAGCATTATGTTCATTATGCCTATGCCGCCCACAAGAAGCGAAATTCCTGCAATGCCGCCGAGCATTGCAGTCAGCATACCCGTAACGCTGCCCACCGTATCAAGGACCTCGCTCTGGTCGAATACCCTGTAGGCGTCCTCGTCGCCGAACTTCCTTTGCAGATAGTTTTCCATGTAGGCTTTTGCCACATCTACCGTGTCCGCCGATTTGGCCTGGACATATATGGTTCGTATGCTTGTATCTCCGGAAAGCCTCTGGGCAGTTGTAAGCGGTATCACAACAACTTCGTCGTTCGACCCCATCATGGAAGAGCCCTTTTCCGCAAGGCTGCCCACTATTGTGTATGTCTGCCCGTCTATCTTTATCTCCTCGCCGACTGCCGAAGCGTTTCCGAAAAGCTCGCTTTTGACATCGCTTCCCACTACAGCAACCCGCTGCCTGTTGTCGAGATCAGTATCGATGAGAAATCTTCCCTCGGACATCTCGTAATTGAGTATCGACAGGTAATCCTCGTCGGTTCCGTTTATGGAGATGTCTTCAAGTATTGTGGTTCCGCTCTTTATGTCTGCATTCATTGTGGAACTTCCCGAAACCTTGCCAACCCCTATGAATTCGTCGAACATTTCAACATCGTCTATGTCGAGCGAGGTGTCTGCTCCCCGCCCCATGATGTTGACAGTCAAAAGATTGGAGCCCATTCCCTCTATGCTTTCAGTAACGCTTTTTGTCGTCCCCTGGCCTATGGAGACAAGAATTATGACTGCGCTTACTCCAATTATGACTCCAAGCATTGTGAGAAATGATCTCATCTTGTTTGAGAATATGCTTGACATGGCCATCTTGAAGGTCTGCCTGAAGTTTATCTTCATATGGAAACCCCTTCCCCTATTATGCCGTCCTTTATCATCACCATTCTTCCGCTTTCCCTGGCAAGCTTGTCGTCGTGGGTTATCATGACAAGCGTAGCCCCCTTGCCGTTTAGGTCCGTAAGTATTTCCATAATCTCTATTCCCGACTTCGAATCGAGATTTCCCGTGGGTTCGTCTGCGAGTATGATGGGGGGATCTCCGGCTATTGCCCGGGCAATGGCAACCCTTTGCTGCTGGCCTCCCGACAATTCATTCGGCCTGTGAAGGCTTCTGTCTCCCAGTCCGACCTTTTCAAGAGCCAAGAGTGCACGCTCCCTTTGTTCCTTCTCGGAAACCCTTCGATAAATAAGAGGAAGCATGACGTTCTCGAGCGCCGTCAGTTTGGGCAGCAAATTGAAGCTCTGGAAAACAAAACCTATCTTCTTGTTCCGTATGTCGGCCTGTTCGGACGCGTTCATTCCGCTTACATCTATGCCGTCAAGCAGGTATCTTCCCGAAGACGGGACATCGAGGCATCCAATTATATTCATCAGTGTAGATTTTCCGGAACCCGACGGTCCGACTATCGATACGAATTCTCCACTTTTTATTTCGAATGTCACATTTTTCAGGACCTTGAGCTCATACTGTCCCATAAAATAGCTTTTGCATATGTTTTCTGTTCTTATCAAAGACATGCCGCACCTCCCAATTTCCCTAAGGCTTTTGCCTTGTTCCAGTTCCACCGCCCATTCCGGGCATCATGCCGGCGGGACGCTCATCCGTTGAAGCAGAATTGCTGGAGAGTCCGGTCATGACTACTTTATCCCCTGCTTCCAACCCTTCAACAAGCTCATAGTATCTTTCATCCATCAGTCCAGTCTCTACCGGAACAAGCGACTTTTCTTCTCCCGCTCCCGCATCTTCGTCATAGACTGTTACCAGTATTTTTCCTCGCATTTCCGTGGCTGCCTCTATCGGAAGAAGGATCACATTCTCGGCTCTGTCCAGAAGAATTTTCGCGTCTGCGCTCATTCCTTCCTTGACCAGTTTGCTGTAAGGAACCGAAATTGTAACATCATAGGTCGCGACTCCGCTTTGGACATCTCCGATTTCTGATATCTTGACGACCTCCCCCGTGAATGCCTCGTCGGGCGCAGCGTCTACTGTGATTTCGGCATGCTGCCCGATTTCAACATTGTTTATGTCCAATTCATCGACAGCAATGGTCATTCTCTTGTCGAAGCTTATTATCTGACCCAAGACTCCTGTATTGTTTGAGGATGAATTGCCATCGCTTGTGTTGACCCCTACGGTGTTTCCCACTGAAACGTCTGAACCGGCAAGAATACCGTCGCTCCCGGCTTTTACGCTCAGTCCTTCCATTTTCTCAGAAAGCTCGTCAAGCTCTATCTTGGCCTCCTGAAGGTCTACATTCTTGCTCATTTGAGAGACGACTAAAGAGTCGCTTTCGAGCACCGCAATTATTTCCCCTGCCTTTACCGCATCCTTTTCCTGCTTGTACAGCTTGACTACAGTAGCTTTTCCGGGGGATTCGATGATTTCGGCATCCTTGTATTCCACGGTTCCCTCGGTGATTCCCCTTATGGTTTCATAGCCGGCGTAGATTTCGACTTTTGCGGTATCTCCCTCCATAAATCCTCCCGGGTTGTCCACCGCCACATAAACATATTGGAAGAGGCCCCCGCTTCCGTCAGATGAAGGCGTGCCGTCGACCTTTGCGACAACTCCGCTTGTAGTGAAAAAGCTGGAAGGGAAAGTAATGCTTGCAGACTGTCCCACTTTTATTTTCCCCTCGTTTAAAAGATTTATGGGGGTCTTTACATATATTTCACTCTTGTCCCATACCTTTACGACCGTATCCCCCTGCAGAAGTGTCTGCCCTATCTCCAAATCCATTTCCTCGATAGTGCCTGTCATTGGCGCGCGGACCGTAAGGTCCTCCACATCTCCGCTTGATGTCCTGTACTCCAAAGATGCATTGTCGTAGGCAATTTTCGCCTTGGTCCATTCCGCAAGAAGGTCGTCGCTCTCGAGTTCATAGATTATATCGCCTTTCTTTACCGTTTCGCCCTCGGAAAAATTGATTTTCTTAACCTCAGCCTCGAAGTCATCGGGGTCGAGCTCCTGGGACTCGGCAGAAAATATTGTTCCGTTTCCGGATATGGATATCTCTATGTCACCCCTTGCGAGAGTGTATATGATGTCCGTATCCTCCGAATCCCCTTGGCCGTTTAAATTCATCGACACTATTGAAACAAGGGCAACGAGAACCAATGCGGTGTATACATAAATACTTTTTTTGCCTTTTGGCCTTTTTGTTTTAATCCATTCAACCAGTTTCATTTTGAACCTCCTAAAATTGTTATGCCCTATATGCTTGCAATCTTCGTGCCAAAATAAAAGCCGCTGTTTCCAAGGGGAAACAGCGGTGATGTCATAATATTGTTTGATATCGGACACTTGTCCTCGATATTTTTGTCTGATATCAGACGATCCATGGAAAAGGGGACTGTCCCCTTTTCCATGGATTTCAAATCAGCATTCGGGCTCTGCCAGGTCCAGGAATCTGAAAACTGTTTTGCCGTCTTCCAGCTTCATGAGAACAAACCCCGGCGGTTCGCAGTCCCTCGGCCTCCATGCGCTTCCTGGATTAATAAAGAGTATGTCCCCGACTTTCTCGCTGACCCTCTTGTGGGAATGTCCGTAAATGACAATATTGGCCTTGGCCTCAAGGGCTTTGTAATACAGGCGGTTGAGGTCGTACTTGACGTTGTACTTGTGCCCGTGGGTGATGAGTATCCTTACGCCTTCAAGGGTGATAATTTTTTCCGACTCGCCCTTTATGCTTCTGTCGCAATTTCCAGTAACCCTTACAAGCTCGACTCCTTCTGGAATGTCTTCGGCATCTTTCCATCCGTCACCAGTATGGATTATCATATCCACCGGCATGGTCATCTTGAGCGCCTTTTTCACTCCCATGGGGTGGTTGTGGGTGTCCCCGATGATTAGAATCTTCACTTGCGCCCAGCCTCCTCGGCCTCAAGCAGCTCTCTGAGAAGAACAAGGGCATTGGCCCTGTGGCTTATTGCGTTTTTTTCATCCTCGGAAAGCTCGGCAAAGGTTTTCCCTTTTTGGGGCACGTAAAAAAGTGGATCGTATCCGAAACCGCCCTGGCCTTTTTCCTCGAAGGCTATTGTTCCCTCTATTTCGCCTCTTGCGACAATTTTCCTTCCGTCTGTGTAAACTGCCGTTATGACCGAAACGAAACGGGCCGTCCTTCTTTCCCCAGGCACATCCTTCAAGAGTTCGAGAAGTTTTTTGTTGTTGCTTTCGTATGTCGCTCCCGGTCCCGAGAAACGCGCCGAATAGACTCCCGGATCGCCACCGAGTGCGTCGACCATCAGTCCCGAATCGTCAGCTATGGCCGGCAACCCCGAAGCTTGCATGACTTCTCTGGCTTTCTTCTCCGAATTCCCCTCGAATGTGTCCTTGTCCTCGACGACATCCAAGTCTCCGAGCCCGGCCTCCGCCATAGTCATAAGGCTTATTCCGAAATCCTTCGTTATTTTTTCTATTTCTTTGAGTTTATGTTTGTTTTGGGATGCCAAAACCATTTTCTTCATGAGGGCCTCCTTAAGCTTTAAGCGCCTGTCTTTGGAATTCATTCAATTCGTTTATGCCTTTTTTGGCAAGCCTGAGAAGTTCATCCAAGACATTCTGCGAGAAAGGAGCCGCCTCGCCTGTGCCCTGTATCTCTATGAATTCATTTTTGTCTGTCATGACAACGTTCATGTCCACGTCCGCCTGTGAGTCCTCCTCGTAGCAGAGGTCGAGCATGGGAATCCCTTTGACTATCCCTACGCTTACGGCGGCCACCATGGACTTGAGCGGGTTTTCTTCGAGATCTCCGTTTTCCATAAGCTTGCCGATTGCATCGCTCAGGGCTACGTAAGCGCCCGTTATGGATGCGGTTCTGGTTCCACCGTCCGCCTGAATCACGTCGCAGTCGATCCATATTGTTCGCTCACCAAGCTTTTCCATGTCGACCACGGTCCTGAGAGTTCTGCCTATGAGCCTTTGTATTTCACTCGCCCTTCCGTCAACCTTGCCCCTGGAGGCGCTTCTTTGCTTTCTCTGTCCCGTAGATCCGGGAAGCATTCCATATTCGGAAGTCACCCAGCCCTGTCCTTTTCCCTTAAGGAATCTTGGTACTCCGTCCTCCACTATGGCTGTGCATATGACTTTGGTGTTGCCTGTTTCCATGAGCACCGATCCGTCCGGATGCATCAGGTAGTTTCTGGTTATCTTTATGTCCCTAAGCTCATCGAAATTTCTTTCTCCAATTCTTTCCATCATATCAATCCTCTCTTTACAACATATATTAGCATGGCAAGGGCCATGGCTCCCGGCAAGATTATTTTATAGTTCCTGTACAAAGCTTTTGAATCGACCTCGAAATACTGAAGCGTCAAAACCTGGCACATGTGAAGCGGGGAAACATAATAGCCCATGAAGCCCGACATGTATATGAGCATTACGTAGAGCTCTTTTATTGCCTCTGTTTCCGCCAAAGGAAGTATTATGGGATAAAGAAGGGCTATCGTCCCTTGTGTGGACGATGAGGCAAAGGCGACAAGCCAGCCGAATACGATTATGACCGCTTCTATCGGAATGCCTGCATCCATTATAGCCTCAAGCACCTCCGGTATTTCTTCAATACCCTCTATGACTCCTTTAAAAACCATTATGCCCATTACCGCTGCAACCATTCCCGGCCTTACGCCCTTCCACGCAAGCCCTATGAAATCGGCCAAGCTGTATGCGGCTCCTCCCCCTGCTTTATAGGAAACGCTTTTTTCAACCAAAAGCTTGAAGATAAGCATGGTCAGAACTATCCCTATTGCAAGCGAAACGTAAAAAGGCATATTCAAGGCCAGAGCCATGGTCAAACTCGTATAAATCGGCGATGAATACAGAAGCAGCTCCCTCACGGACTGTCCGTAAAACATCCATTTGAAGGGCTTTTTTTCAGGTTCCTTTATACCTTTCAGAAACAGGAAGTATCCCGCAACGAGCATGAATGCAGTTATGGGAAGAAACATGAGTATGAAGGATCCCGCCGATATTTCAGCAAGTCTTGAAGCCATTATGAAAGATGCGGAAAACGGGAAAATGAACATGCCGAAAATATGCCTGTATATGAGGTTTATGGCAGCCCTTTTGTCGTTTGAGATTGAAAGCCTTTCTCCAAGCTCGTCCACAATAGGGCATGAAAGCAGAGCTCCTCCCGTAACGGCAAAAGAACCCATTATGGCAGGTATTATAAGAATTGTAAGCTTTGTGCTTCTCAGAACCCCTTCGAACCCGGCTACCATACGCTGCAGAACAACCAGTTCCTTCATCACATGCCCGAGAATAGTTATCATGACTATGATAAGTGCAAGCTCTATGGCGAAAGGGCTGCTAACAGCACCCCAAACGGTTTTGCCAAGCCAAAGCGGCGTTTTGCCTGCCATTATTCCCACAAGCAAAGCCCCAACTGTCAAAGCTATTCCAAGATTGACTTTCTTGTTGGATAAAAATATCACTACGGCAAGTGCCGCAATAAGTTTGATAAGTATCATTTGCCTTTCCTTTCATTTTCCATCGATTGCCACTCAGTATCAGGCCCCGGCAATCCGGGGCCATCTTCGTTTTCTGTATTTATCTCTTGAGATCTAGCCTTATGCACAGCTTTGGACTCAAAAATGTCTGTCCCTTATTATTTGAAGTAGTCCATGAGGCCTTGATAGAGAGCCTCTGCGCACTTGGCGCGGTATGACGATGTCTTGAGAAGCTCTTCTTCTCCGCCTATGTGCGTCAGGAAACCTATTTCGGCCAAGACTGCGGGCATTTCGGTTTCACGCGTCACTACCAGGTTTGGCCGGCTTACTATGCCCCGGTTTACCGCCCCCAGCTCGTTAACGAGGGCGTCCTGAATTGTCCGTGCGAAGCTCTTGTTGTTTCTTCCGTCGGTATCCGGATAATAAAGAACCTCGACCCCCGAAACTGCAGTGCGGGAGTGTGCGTTTGCATGTATGCTGACAAAGGCGTCGGCGTCAAGCTCGTTCGCTATCTCGGCCCTGTTGTAGAGCCCTACGTAATTGTCCGAGTCCCTGGTCAGATAGACCTTGAAGCCTTCCCTCTCAAGAAGCTTGGACAGCCTCTCCGAGACATCGAGCACAACATCCTTCTCCCTGAGTCCGTATGTCGGGCTTGTGGCTCCCGGGTCTTTTCCTCCATGGCCTGCGTCAAGCACTATGAGGGTGTTCTTGTGTATGGAGTTCTTTATTGCATTGTTCTCGAAGGCTATGATTATCTCATTTTCGCCGCCCGATAAAGATACGTCCTCGTACTCGACATTCTTGGCAAGTTTGATTTTGAAATAGTTGTAGCCGCTCTTTGAGGCGTCTATTTCCATGGTCTCGATGAGAGTGTCTTCTATGGGAAGATCCAGGCTTTCGAGTTCCAGTATGCTCTTTGGCACTTTTACCGTGAGAATTCTGCTTCCGCTGGAGTAGCTGACGCTGTGGGTCTGGCTCTTCTGGGTGCTTATTGTCAGTGTGGCGAAATTGACATCCTCTTTTGCGTAGTTTATACCTCCGAGCGGATTCCCCGATACGTATACGTAAAGGTCGTTTTCAACTATCTCGAAGTATATATTCTCGAAGTCTATGCTTTCGTCCAAGTCCACAACTATCCTCGAAACGGCTTCACCCGGTCCGTAATCGGCAGCCGCATCGTACTGTGACGCCCTTATCCTCCTGATTCCTTCCGCATCCACATCAATGCTCTCCGAGCCTGACGGCAGAAGGCAGTTGATTATGTCTATAACGTATCTCTTGGGGTTTTCCAGCGGCATTATGTTTGCTATTGCAGGCTCTTCCCCTGTCTTTATTATGACGGCTTCTGAGTTGTATATTTCCTCTACTCCTATATCCTCGATGGAATTTATGAACCTAAATGTTGTTATTCCTGATGCCTTGTTGTATTCCGTTTCATAGCCGCGCCGATCGTTCATGTCCACCACTATCCTTGTGACAAGTGGATTGACGTCGAACTGGGAAGCTCTGGCCCTTATGATTCCGTCCTCGTAAATACTGAGCTCCGCCTGATTGGCGGAAACAAGCAGCCTGGGATCCTTTATTGCGAACTCGGCGTTGGGTATGTCGATTACAAGCTTGTCGCGGTCGCCGACTGCGCTCCCCTCGAGTATGTATGAATTTGTTTCTATCTCACCAGTCGACTCAATCAGCAGCTCGGGAAATTTTTTGCTTCCATCGAATGAGATGCCTGTTATGGACTGAGCAGGCTTGTTTATGGTAGCTGTCTTGGTTTCATCTATCCATCCCACGTCCATTCCCAGCTCCTCCGACATGAACCTTATTGGCACCATGGTCCTTGCGCTGCCGCCGTAATTTAGAAGCTTTGCGGGTATCCCGTCAGGCAGGGTTTTCCTTACGCCGTTTACCGTGACCGTCGACCTGTCTATTCCAATTATTATTGTTTTTTCGTCTGTTGTGACTGTCGCTTCTTTTGCCCCTTGATTCCATGAAACATTAGCCCCAAGGCTCTCGGTTATGAACCTTACCGGTACAAGAGTCCTTCCCTTGAAATTGACTGCGGGTACATCTGAAATTACATCCTGCCCGCTCATCATGACGTTTACTGTTCCGACCTCGAACTCCTCGCCTGTCACCGCATCGGTAAGAATGATTGTTCCGCTTTCGTAGTTTCTGGCTCCGAATGATGATATGGAAGCCAGAAGAATTATGGCAGCTATTATTAAAAGGGTTCTTTTTCTCATCATCTCTATCCCCGCTTTCTCTTTTTGTTGGTTGCTCATTCCATTTATATCATTCGATGCAGTCGCAGTCAATCAGGCAGAGCGCATTGTCACCGAAAATTAACCATGGAAAACCCCTCGAACATAAAAGTTTCGAGGGGCAATTTCATTCTAAATCGATTGCATGTCGCGCATGACAAGACATCTGTAACGCTGCAACGGAATTCTATTCCTGAAGATTGAACACGTAGAAGTATGTTCCGAGCGCCGGTCTTATCTGGAATCTGTCGTCTTCGAGCAGGAGCCTTGTTATCTCCTGGTTGGGGACAGTTTCTATAACGTCGATTTCCCCGGATTCAAGCGCCGCAAGCTGTGTGGATTCGTCCACTATCATGAGAACTTCTATCTCTTCGAGCTTGACCGAGTCCTTGTTCCAGTACTCCGGATTTGCCCTCAGCATCATGCTGCCGAATTTGTAGTCTGAAAGGGCAAATGGTCCGTTTGTCACTGAAAGCTCGGGGTTCTGGGCCCACCCCTCAGGATCTTTTTCAACTATGTCTTCCCTTACAGGCATATATGTGAAGAAAGCTGTGAGTTCGAGGAAGTAAGGCGTAGGTCCCGCGAGCTCAACCTTTAGAGTCTGCTCGTCAATCACCTCTATACCAACTTCGTCTGCTGTTCCCGAACCTTCATAGTATTCCATTGCGCCCTTTATATAGAACATCTGGTAGCCGTACCATGATGCCACTTCGGGGCTCATTGCCCTTTTCCACGCGTATTCGAAGTCATGCGCCGTCACGGGTTTTCCGTCCGACCAGGCAGCATCCCTCAAATGGAATGTGTATGTCGTTTGGTCATCGGAGATCTCATAGCTTTCAGCCATTGCAGGCACATACTCTCCATCTATTTCCCTCATCAGACCCTCGAAGGTGTTGTTGACTATGTGACCTCCGTCTTTCGAACTGACAAAAGCCGGATCAATTGTGTCGGGCTCTGCTGAAAGGTTCCATACAAGCCTTGCGTCGTCTGTTTCGGCATGGCCAAAATACCATTGCCCTATGCTTGTGTATTCCCAGTCCGAAACCCTGTTTTGAACCATTAGGGGGCTTGTATAGTAAAAGAGCGGCATAACGATGGAGTCGCCCATCATGAGCTCTTCGGCTTTGTAAAGCTTTTCGTCGCGTTCGGCTCCATGCATGATTTTTGAGTCTTCAACGGCTTTGTCGAATTCTTCATTGCTCCAGAATGCCACATTGTTACCAGAGTAGGATGTGTACATTTCCAGGAATGTCATGGGGTCGGAATAGTCTCCGAACCATGCCCCTGCGGAAATTTCGAAGTTTCCCTGGAATCTGTTTTCCATGAATACTCCCCACTCCTGGTTGGCTATTGTAGCGTTTATGTTGAGGTTTTGCTTCCACATTTCCTGTATGGCTTCGGCTACAGCTTTTTGCTGGTCGTTTGTATTGTAAAGTATTTCTATGGTCGGGAATCCTTCACCGTCAGGAAAACCGGCTTCCGCCAGCAGCCTTTTGGCTTCTTCCGTATCGGCTCCTGTCGGGTCTATTCCGAAATCACCGCTCATTTCCCTGAAATCATTTCCTTTCGAGTCGTGGACACCAAATGGAATGTATCCTGTTGCGGGCATTTCGCCTCCTTTGGTGACTTCCTCCACTATGGCATTTCTATCTACGGCCAAAGAAAGGGCCTTTCTTACACTCATATCCTTTATGACTTCTTTTGCAGTGGCTTCTTTTTCAGGTTCCTCTACATTTCCCGAGCAACCTGTTGAAAATGCAAGCACCAAAACCATGGCGCAAATCAAGTGTATTTTCTTTTTATACAAAGCGGTGTCCTCCCTATGGATTCTTCAACATTCTATACTACACATTCTATATGAATCTGTTGCAATCTTCAAGCTTCATGAAGCAAACTGCGCATTTAATCCAGCGCGTGGCATGCGCAATAATGGTCTCCTCCAATATTTTTCATTTCAGGAAATTCCTCCGCGCAAATACCCTTGGCCAACGGGCATTTTTTCCTGAATCCGCAACCTTTGAGGCAAATGCCCTCTAGAAGGCCTTCGTCATCTTCATGCACATTGATCGAGTATTTTTCGGCATCGAGCGGAAGCATCGATGAAAGCAGGGCCTTGGTGTAGGGATGCGCCGGATTGGCGTACAGCTCGTCTGAATCGGCCTGCTCAACCATTCTTCCCATATGCATTACACCTATCCTGTCGGATATGTGTTTTACCATGGAAAGGTCGTGAGCTATAAACAAATATGTAAGCTGCGCGTCCCTCTTAAGGTCCTCGAGCATATTTACCGTCTGCGCCTGCACCGACAAATCGAGCGCGGACAAGGGCTCGTCGCAAATTATGAATTCGGGCTCCGGGGCCAAAGCCCTCGCTATTCCTATGCGTTGGCGCTGCCCCCCTGAAAATTCATGGGGGTACCTCATTGCGTGTTTGCTCGAAAGCCCCACAATTTCAAGCAGCTCTTCGACTCTTTTTATCCTGTTGCTGTCAGTTCCTATGTTTTGTATGTCGAGCGGCTCTCTTATGGAATCGCAAATTCTCATCCTGGGATTCAATGCCCCGGAAGGATCTTGGAATATCATCTGCATTCTTTTCCTTAGTGGCTTCATTTCTTTTTCGTCCATCTTTCCTATTTCTTTTCCGTCAAACCATATTTCTCCGCCTGTAGGCTTGTGTATGCCTATGATTGTTCTGGCGGCAGTCGTCTTTCCGCATCCGGATTCGCCCACCAGACCGAATGTTTGGCCTTTCAGTATTTTAAAGGAAAGACCCCTGAGCGCATTGGTGTCTCCTCCGCCCTTTCTTTGCCGGAAGGTCTTTTCGAGACTTTTCACCTCAAGCAGCACAGAATCTTTTTCTAAATTTTTCATAGTCTGCCCCCTCCCAAAAGTTCCTCCACAGAGTGCCTGGGGGCGTTTTCATGAAGCAGGTGGCACATGGACCGGCCTCCATTTTCGGTTTTGTAGAATTTAGGAATCATCAATCCGCATATTTTCATCGCATGCGGGCATCTCTCTGAAAAAGGGCATCCCGGGACCGGTTTTGTGGGATCGGGAGGGCTGCCTTCTATGGCGCTCAATCTTGCCCCGGAATCCGATCTCATTCCGGGAACTGATCCAAGCAAGCCCTTTGTGTAAGGATGCATGGGATTTGTCAAAACATCCTTTGCATCACCGCTTTCCATTATCAGCCCTCCGTACATTATCAGTATTTTATTGCATGCCTCGGCTGCGACCCCCAGGTCGTGGGTTATTATTATCATTGACAATTCTTTTTCCTTCTTTATTTTTTCAAAGAGCTTCAGTATCTTTGCCTGCAATGTAACATCTAGAGCGCTTGTCGGCTCGTCTGCAATAAGCAAATCGGGTTCGCCCGAAAGAGCCATTGCAATAGCAACCCTTTGCCTCATTCCCGTGGAAAGTTCGTGAGGGTATTGCTTCATACTTTTTTTTGATTCCGAAAGCCCCGCCGCACGGAGGAGTTCCTCCGCAAGCATCGCCGCGCCCAGCCGTGACAAAGCCGTGTTCCTTATTATTGTCTCTATAACTTGGTTGCCGATTGTATAAGCCGGATTCAAGGACGTTGCCGGGTCCTGAAAAACCATGGATATCTTTTTACCTCTTGTGTTTTCCATTTCCCTTTCGCTCTTTTTAAGCAAATCCTCGCCGCGGTACAGTATTTGACCGCCTTCTATAATTCCAGGTTTTTCTATCAGCCGCATGATTGAAAGAGCCGTAACGGTTTTTCCGCTTCCGCTTTCGCCCACAATGCCTATAGAGTCGCCTCTTTCAACCTCAAAGTCTATTCCCCTTACAGCCTTTACCTCGCCGAAGCGTGTGGAGAACTTGGTTTGCAGCCCTTTTACTTCAAGCAGTTTTTCAGACACGCATCACACCTCCGGTTCATCTTCCATTTCTCGGGTCCATGGCGTCCCTTGCTCCGTCGCTTATGAAATTAAACGCCATCATGGTCAGGCAAATCGCAGCCGCCGGAAAAAAGAGCTGATATCCGTAAAGCCCTATTCCATCGACGGCGTCGCTTGCAAGCGTTCCCCACGAAGCCTCCGGCGACGGAACTCCCAGACCTATGAAGCTGAGAAAAGCCTCTGTAAAGATTGCGCCCGGTATCATGGCGGCCATCGCCACAATTATCGGACCCGTCGTGTTTGGAATCAAGTGCCTTGTCATTATCCTCCACCATGTGGCTCCCGATATTCTCGCAGATGCTACATAGTCCTTCTTCTTGAGGGAAAGGACCTGCCCCCTTACGATTCTTGCCATGTGAACCCAATAGACCATTCCCATGGCCAATATGATGGATCGTATTCCGTTACCTATCACAACCGCCAGGAGTATGACATAAAGGATCATGGGAATTGCGCTCGCCATGTCCACAAACCTCATCATAATATCATCCGTCCTGCCTCCAGCCAAACCCGAAATACCTCCGTAAAACACCCCTATTAAAAGGTTGACTACGGTTGCCGCAAAAGCAATTGTAAGGGATATTCGAGCGCCGTGTACAAGGCGGATGAAAAGGTCCCTTCCCAGATTGTCGGTGCCGAACAGGTAAGTTTTGTTCAATACTTTCTTTAAAGGAAAGGCCTGCCTGCCAGCCACCGTCAATTTGTACTTTTCCCCGTCCCCTTTCGCAGCCGGCGAGTAGTCGAGCTTTACATGGCTTCCCTTTATGGAATATGTCCTGAAACGTTCATCCTTATTGTCTTCAACGGGGTAAAGCCGTCCCGATATTTGACCATTTCGGGTGACTTCGATAAGCTTGTACTCCCTGTGCACGTATACGAAACTGTCCCCGCCCACACTGTATATTTCAAGTATTGGCGGTATGTTTGTCAATTTAAGGTTTTGGTCCGACATGCTTGCTTCAAAAAACAGTGGTCCCAAAACTGCTGTAAAAACGACTGCCGCTACAAACAAAAGACCGGCCATGGCAAGTCTGCCCCTTTTGAAGCCAATCCATGCATCGCTCCAGAAGCCCTTCGATTCAAGGTTCTTGTTTTCATTTTCTATTTCATCACGTTCGATCGGCTCCCACATTTCAGCCGGTATTTTATATTTTCCTTCCATTGCAATCCCCCTATTCGCCCAGTTTGATCCTGGGGTCCAAGAATGCATGTATTATGTCGGCGAGCAGAGCAAAAGAAACAAGCAAAACCGCATAGAAGACGGTCGCGCCCATTATCACCGTATAGTCCCTGTTTGTGACGCTCTCAACAAAATATTTTCCCATTCCCGATATGGCAAAAATCCTTTCAACCACAAAGGACCCCGTGAGTATGGTTGCCGCCATTGGCGCAAGGTAGGAAACCACAGGGGCCAATGCATTTTTAAGTGCGTGCTTGTATATTACCGATATATTGGAAAGCCCCTTGGCTTTGGCTGTTCTTATGTAGTCCTGCTGAAGGACATCGATCATCGACGACCTGGTGAGCCTTGCCACAAAGGCGATTGAAAAACCGGAAAGTGCCGCTACAGGGCCCACCATGTGCTTCCAGGAATACAGCCCGTATGACGGAAACCACCCCAACCTTGAACTGAATACATATATGAATGCACTTGCCGCTATGAAGCTGGGCACGGTTATTCCTATCGCGGAAACAAACATTATTGCCCTGTCCTGCCACATGTCCTTCTTAACCGCAGACATGACTCCCATTGGAATCCCAAGCAGCATGACTACAATTATGGATGCCCCTCCGATTTTTGCCGATACAGGGAAGCCCTCACTGATCATGTCGTTGACTCTGACTCCGCTTTTTCTGTAGCTCGGGCCCAGGTCTAACGACACTACGCCCTTCATGTAGTCTGCGTACTGCTTCCACAGGGGATCGTTGAGTTTGTATTTTTCGTTCAGTGCCTCAATCACCGATTTCGGAACCGGCCGCTCGGAAGAAAAAGGACCGCTCGGAAGAGCGTGCAAAAGAAAAAATGTTATTGTTATTATCAGAAATACCGCAATGACCATTGACGCAAATCTTCCTGCAATGTATCGTCCCAAATCGATCTCAACCCCTCTTTTAGCAAATGCTTGCGCTTGATTGTCCATGTCTTCATAATACATTAATGCCATTTTATATTCAACTTGCCATATGCTTGCTTGCCACCTATTTTCTATTGTTCTACACGTTTTTCGATTCAAGTAAATTGCTCCGGAATCCATTTGATCACGGGTCCGGAGCATCTGTCTGACATTATTCTATTTGTCGAGTTTTTCCCTTACCATCCTGTTTACTGTCTGCGGCGCGGCTTTTCCCTTGGATGCCTTCATCGCCTGCCCCACAAGGAAGCCAACGGCCCGGTCCTTTCCGTTTCTGTAATCCTCTACGGATTGCGGATTCTCGGAAATGACCCTGTCCACTATTTCCTCTATAGCCGACTCGTCCGTTATCTGTTTCATCCCTTTTTCTTCGATTATTTTTTCGGCCTTCTTGCCTGTTTCGGCCATTTCCCTGAATACCTTCTTGGCCATGTTGTTGCTTACGGTTCCGCTTATCACAAACTTGAGCAGGTCTGCGAAATCTGATGCGCCAAAAGGCATGTTGCTTATGTCGGAATCCATGTCCTTGAGCCTTCTTAAGATTTCGGTCATCATAAAATTGCTGGCCAGCTTTGCATCTCCTGAAAGTTTTACGGCTTCCTCGTAAAATGCCGCCAGGGACTTTGAGGATACAATTACTCCCGCGTCATATTCGGGTATTTCGTATGTCTTCATGAATCTGTCCTTCTTGGCCTGCGGAAGCTCTGGAAGCTCTTTCCTTATTCTTTCTATCCACTCACCACTTATTTCCATTTCGACCAGGTCCGGTTCGGGGAAATACCTGTAGTCGTGTGCGTATTCCTTGCTCCTCATGGATACTGTGACGCTTTTGGCATCGTCCCATCTGCGGGTTTCCTTGAGAGTGTTCTCCCCTGCCTCGAGAGCCTTTATGTGGCGTTTTGTCTCGTACTCTATGGCTTTTGCCGCCGCCTTGAATGAATTGAGGTTCTTAAGCTCCGCTATCTCTGTTTTCCTTCCGTCGTCGGTAACTACATTTACGTTTACGTCGCACCTGAGAGAGCCCTGCTCCATCTTGACGTCTGAAACCTCGATGTACTCCAATATGCCCTTGAGCTTGTCAAGGAAGGCTGTAGCCTCGTCCGCGCCGGCCATGTCGGGCCTTGATACGATTTCTATCAGCGGCACCCCGCACCTGTTGTAGTTGAGGAGGGAAGAACCGTCCTCGGTATGGAGGGACTTGCCTGTGTCCTCCTCCATGTGTATCCTCTCTATCCCTATTTTCTTGGTGCCCGATTCTGTTTCTATCTCAAGGTATCCGTCAGTGCAAAGAGGCATGTCGTATTGAGAAATCTGGAATGCCTTGGGCAGGTCGGGGTAAAAATAATTTTTCCGGTCCATTTTGCTTTTTCCCGCTATCTTGCAGTTTGCCGAGAGGCCTGCCATTATTGCGAATTCAATGGCCCTCTTGTTTATGACCGGAAGGGTTCCCGGAAGTCCTATGCATATGGGGCAACAATGGGTGTTTACGTCTCCCCCGAAAGCCGCGCTGCATGTGCAAAACATTTTCGATTCTGTCAAAAGCTCGGCATGTATCTCAAGACCCACTAATGTCCTATATTTCATTTTCGCCACCCCCTGCAAGCTGCGCTCTCTGCCTGTGGACTCCTGACGCCTGCTCGAAGCTGTATGCGGCCCTAAGAAGCGTGGCTTCGTCGAAAAATTTCCCTATCAGCTGCATTCCAACCGGAAGGCCGTCCTTGAATCCGCAAGGTATGGAAAGCGCCGGAACTCCGGCTATGTTGACCGGAACAGTGCATATGTCGCTCATGTACATTTCCAAAGGATCGTCCGATTTTTCGCCTATCTGAAATGCCACTGAAGGCGCTGTGGGCGTTAGTATGAAATCATATTTTTCAAAAGCCTTCTCGAATTCCCTTTTTATGAGAGTTCTGACTTTTAAACCCTTGTTATAGTATGCATCGTAATAGCCCGAACTGAGAGAGTATGTTCCAAGCATGATTCTGCGCTTTACTTCCTCTCCGAATCCGGCGCTTCTAGTCTTTATGAACATGTCCTTGAAACCTTGGTAATTTGGAGCTCTATATCCGAACCTCGCTCCGTCGAAACGCGCCAGGTTTGATGAGCATTCGCTTGTTGCAAGAATGTAATAGACCGAAAGCGCGTGCTTTGCCGAGGGAAGTGAAATCTCCTCGCATACCGCTCCCATCGATTCGTAAAGCTTGGCGCCTTCAAGCACCATGGCCTTTACCTCTTCGGATATTCCCTCTCCGAAGAATTCCTTGGGAATGCCAATCCTCATACCCTTTACTCCGTCCTTCATCCCCTTTGTGAAATCCTCGGCAGGGCGATTCACGGATGTTGAATCCTTGCTGTCGTGGCCGCTTATCGCTCCCATTACCATTGCGCAGTCCTCTACGTCCTTTCCGAATGGCCCTATCTGGTCGAGGGAAGATGCAAAAGCCACCAGCCCGTATCTGGAAACGCGCCCGTAGGTGGGCTTCATTCCAACCAGCCCCGTGAATGCCGCAGGCTGCCTTATTGACCCCCCTGTATCGGACCCGAGTGAATAGAATGCCTCTCCCGCCGCAACGGCGGCAGCCGATCCTCCACTCGAACCTCCCGGAACTCTTTCTGTGTCCCAAGGGTTTTTTGTGATTTTAAATGCCGAATTCTCTGTAGACGAACCCATAGCGAACTCGTCCATGTTCGTTTTTCCTACAATAACCGCGCCTGATTCCTTAAGCATGCGGGTTACCGTTGCGTCGTATGGGGGAACAAAATTCCCAAGCATCCTCGACCCGCAGGTAGTCAGTATACCGTCTGTGCACATGTTGTCCTTGAGAGCCATGGGTATGCCTGCAAGATCCGGAAGATTCTCTCCCCTCTTCATTGCCTGGTCGAAAGCCGACGCCTGAAGCATGGCCTGTTCCTTTGTCAGTGTGATGAAGGCTTCAACCCTGCCCTCGACGGCTTCTATCCTTTTATAGCTCTCTTCCGTCAATTCAACGGATGAAAGCTCTCTTTCCCTCAGTCTGTCGCCCGCTTCATGGGCTGTCAAATCATGTATTTTCATTTCCGCCTCCTAATCTACCATTCTTGGCACTTCGAAACAGCCGCTTCTTTTAGCAGGCGCATTTTGAAGAATTTTGTCCCTGTCCATAGAGGGTTCCGATACATCCTCCCGAAAGACATTCTTGATTTCCAGCGCGTGATTGGTGGGCTCGACACCTTCAACATCCACTTCATTGAGCTTGTCTATATAACCTATCACTGCCCCAAGTTTTTCTGTGAATCCAATCTTTTCTTTTTCTTCAAACTCAAGGTGGGCAAGCTTTGCAACGTGCTCCACATCCTTAACACTTATTGCCATTTTCTTAATCCTCCTATTCCTCGATCATTGCACCAAAAGCCTTTTCACCGATTATTTCGACTCCCAGTTTCAATGCCTTGTCATATTTTGATCCCGGAGCTTCCCCGGAAAGAACGTAATCGGTATTTTTGCTGACGCTTGTTGAAACCCTTCCCCCTCTTTCCTCTATGAGCTTCTTGGCTTCGGATCTTTTATAGCCGTAGAGCGTGCCGGTCAATACAAAGGTTTTCCCCTCAAGGCTTTTGCCTGCAGCTTCCACAGTATCTGCCTCTGTGAGTTTAAGCCCCGCTTCCTTAAGCTTTTCCAATATTGCAAGGTTGCTTTGGTCATTGAAGAAAGCATGCAGGCTCTCCGCCATCTTTGGCCCTATCTCGGGCACATTGGTCAATTCCTCCGGCCTAGCGCCCATCAATGCATCTACGCTCCTGTAGCGGTCCGCCAAAACCTTGGCCGCCCGGCTTCCTATATGCCTTATGCCGAGTGCGAAAAGCAGCCTGGACATTCCCCTGCCTTTTGATTCCTCTATGGCTTTCAAAAGATTGTCGGCGGATTTGCTTCCCATCCGCTCCATTTTCAAAAGTTCCTCTTTGTCCAGCTTGTACAAATCTGACGGATCGCCTATGAGCCCGTTTTTCATAAGCTGGGTTACTATCGATTCGCCAAGTCCGTCTATGTCCATAGCCCCTTTGGACACGAAATGGATTATTCCCCTGCGGAGCTGGGCAGGGCATCCTGCGTTTACGCATCTGAGAGCCGCTTCGCCCTCGAAACGAACGGTCTTCTCTCCGCAGGAAGGACATAGCGAAGGAAATGCGAAAGGCTTTTCCCCTCCGGTCCTCTTGCCGCTAAGAACCCTCACTACTTCGGGTATTATGTCTCCCGCCTTGTGTATTACTACACTATCATTTATTCGTATGTCTTTTTCTTTTATGAAATCCTCATTGTGAAGTGTCGCACGGCTCACAACCGAACCGGCAACACGAACGGGCCTGAGCACGGCGGCAGGCGTTATGGCGCCTGTGCGCCCCACCTGTACTATTATGTCCACTATCTCGGTTTCCTTTTCCTCTGCCGGAAACTTGTAGGCTATGGCCCATCTAGGGCTTTTGGATTTTTCTCCAAGCCTTTTTTGCATTTGTAGATCGTCAACCTTTATGACAAGCCCGTCTATGTCGTATTCGAGCCCGTGCCTCTTTTCAGTCCACTCTTTTGTAAAGTCAATGACCGACTCTATGCTTTCAAATGTATTGTATTGTGAAACAACAAATCCCATGCCTCTCAAATAGTCAAGCGTTTGAGTATGGCTTTTGAGGTTTTCAGAATCGATTTCAAGTGCCGAAAATACGAAAAGATCCAGCCTTCTTTTGGCCGCCACCTTAGAATCGAGCTGCCTGAGCGACCCGGCAGCGGCATTCCTCGGATTGGCAAAGGGCGGAAGTCCGTTTTCCTCTTGCCGGTTGTTGAGCCTTGCAAAAGCCTGCTTGGCCATGTAGGCCTCTCCCCTTACCTGAAGGTCTACGGGGCTTTTCAGCAAGAGCGGCAGGCTTCTTACCGTTTTAAGGTTTTCCGTAATGTCTTCCCCTACGAGCCCGTTCCCTCTTGTCGCTCCCTGCATGAACCGCCCTTTTTCGTATTTCAGCGCCACGGTGAGTCCGTCTATCTTGAATTCGACCGCGTATCTCATGTTTTTAGGATTGCCCAATTCTTTCCTTGTCCTCGCATCGAAAGCCCTCAGGTCTTCGGGACCAAAAGCGTTGTCCAGGCTGAGCAGGGGCATTCCGTGGTTTACCTGCCCGAATGAGTCTATCGGCTCCCCCCCGACCCGCTTGGTGGGAGAGTCCGGAAACGCCAGCTCGGGATGCCTTTCCTCGAGCCTTATGAGTTCTTGCATAAGCAAATCATACTCGCGGTCTGTTATTTCGGGGGCATCCTGGGCGTAATAAAGTTGTTCATGACGCCTTATGGAATCGACAAGTTCTTTTATTCTCTTTGCTTGAGGATTTTTATCCATGCCGGTCCCTCCCATCAAATAATTTCAAGCGGCGCAAAGCCAAGCATGAGTTTTTTAAGGCCCTTCTGGTCGAAGGCTATTGTAAGCTCGGTTTTTTCGCCTGAGCCTTTTAAGCTTATCACCATTCCATCTCCGAAGATCTTGTGCCTAACCTTTACACCGGGGCTCAGCCCATGGCAAATCGTTTCGCCAACCTTGGATGTGGATTGGATTTCTCTCCCGAAACTCACCCTGCTGTCGAAGGATCCCGATTGCCTCTTGTTTGTTATTTCATCGTCTATGCGACCCTTTATTAGGTCCTTGGGTATTTCAACGAGAAAGCGGGACATGGGATTGCTTTTCGTCCGCCCGTGCTGCATTCTTTTCGACGCATGAGTCATGTAAAGGTGCTTTTGAGCCCTTGTTATTCCGACATAGCAAAGTCTTCGCTCCTCCTCAAGCTCCTTGTCGTCTCCCAAAGACCTGAAGCCGGGGAAGATTCCGTCTTCCATGCCGACCATGAATACGCAAGGGAATTCGAGCCCCTTGGCGCTGTGGAGCGTCATTAGAACAACTTGGTCTTCCGTCTCCTCGTAGTTGTCGAGGTCGCTCATCAGCGATATTCCCTGCAAATATGTTTCGAGGGTGGCATCGGGCGTTTTCCTTTCAAACTCTTCTATGGACGAGGCAAGTTCCTCTATGTTCTCTATGCGGGTAGCCGCCTCCACTGTGTCCTTCAAAACAAGCTCCTCGACATATCCTGTACCTTCGATAACCGATGCAAGCATTTCAGATACCGGGCAGTCGTTTTTCTTTTCAACAAGGACTTTTATGAAATCAGTGAAAGACTTTAGACTTCTCTCGGCTTTTGCAGACAAACCTACGGATTCTATGTTCAAGAGTATGTTGAACGTATCTGTATCGGCCTCCGCCGCTGCTTCCCTTATTTTTTCGACTGTGCGTCCTCCGATGCCCCTCTTGGGAACATTTATTATCCTTAAAAGGCTTACATCGTCCTTCTGGTTATGTGCCAGTTTCATATATGCCATAAGGTCCTTTATCTCCATGCGGTCGTAAAACTTTCTTCCTCCCACAACCTTGTAGGGGATGGTGTTCCTCATAAGCATTTCCTCTATGACCCTCGATTGGGAATTCATCCTGTAGAGCACGGCAAAATCCCGGTTGTCCAACTGCTCCCGGTACTTGAGGTCCTCTATCGTCTTGACTATATATTCCGCTTCCTTGTATTCATTGAAGGCCTTGTGGTAGCGTATCCGCTCCCCTTCCTCGTTGTCCGTCCATAGTTTCTTTTTCTTTCTGCTCAGGTTCCCCTTTATTATTTCATTTGCAGCCTTTAGTATCCTCTTAGTTGACCGGTAGTTCTGCTCGAGCTTTATTGTCCTCGCTCCCGGGTAGTCCTTTTCGAAATCGAGTATGTTCCTTATGTCTGCGCCCCTGAATTTGTATATGGACTGATCCGCGTCACCTACGACGCAAATGTTTTTGTTCTTTTTTGCCAATTGGTTTATGAGCCTATATTGCGCCTTGTTTGTATCCTGGTACTCGTCCACCAAAATATATTGGAACCTGTCCTGATATTTTTCGAGTATTCCGGGCTCCTTTGAAAACAATTCTATCGTCTTATTTATAAGATCGTCAAAATCCAGAGCATTGTTTGCCTTAAGGCGCCTCTGGTACTTGTCGTAGACCTCCCATACCTTCCTTTGGTCTATGCTGTTTTGATTTTTCTCCCTGTATTTGTCGGGAGTCAGCAGGCGGTCCTTGGCGCGGCTGATTTGGTTTATCATGTACCTGGGCTCGTATTCATCGGTCATTCCCAATGTTTTCATTATGTCTTTTACAACGGTTTTCTGGTCCGCCGAATCATATATGACAAAGTCCCTTGTATATCCGAGCTTGTCTATGTTGCTTCTGAGTATGCGCACACAGGCCGAATGGAATGTGCTGACCCACATGTTGCGCGATGCGTCCCCTACAAGTTCCATTACACGGTTTTTCATCTCGTTTGCGGCCTTGTTGGTAAAAGTAATTGCAAGTATTGATGAGGGGTGTATGCCAAGTTCATCTATAAGATAGGCTATTCTGTAGGTGAGAACTCTCGTTTTTCCGCTTCCGGCTCCCGCGACTACCAGCAGGGGACCTTCCGTATGTTTTACCGCCTCAAGCTGCATTTTGTTCAAATTTGTCAAATCCATCATGTTGCTCCCTTCGATTCTTATAAATTGATTTTATATTATATCCCATTCTTGTTCAAACAAAAGCAAGGATTTTTTGGTATAATGATTAAAAGTCTTTTTGCGAGGTGGTTTGTGTGGATATTTTTGACGAAAACGGCTACAAGAAAGATTTTCAGGATGTTGAATTTGAAACTGTTGAAATCGATCCCGACGTAGAGGAAAAAATAGAAGAGATTAAGATTGACCAAAAAAGGCAAAGACGAAAGCAGCGGACTGCGGGAAAACCTAAAGAAAATGTAATTTTTTCATATCTTTGGACAATTGCAAAAATCGCCATATTCATATTTGTTGTTCTGCCGATTCTGATTTCCATTCTTGGATTCACTATGCAATTTCTGTTCTTTGCAATACCTGTATTTGTTTTGGCTATATTCGTAATGCGCCTGTTCGGTCGTTAACAGCGAGGAAATTCGAAATTTGCACTTAATGAAAACAAATCAGTCAAAACCCCGGAATCCGCCGGGGTTTTCTTTGTCTTAGCCAGTCTCTCTCTGCACTTTTAAATCAAGATCTTTAGAATATTATTTCATAATAACGGTCAAGTTTTGCTCCCAGTTCCTTTATGCTGACATAGCGCGATTCCCTGATTGTTTCCTTGCCATGCACATAGCCTAAAATGCCGGGCAATGAGAACATATCGAATTTGCCCGATGCCTCGGGCCTCTTGTCCATGTCGACCTTGTAGCAGTCGATTTCCGGGTAATTCATCAAAATTTCCTCCAATTTGACTCCAAAAACTTCGCATACGGAGCATTCCTTCGACGAAAAATAAAGCAACACGAATTTTTTCGTCAAGATTATGTTTTCAATCATGTTCAAATCGTAAAGTTTTTTCATTTTGATACCCCTCTTACATTATACACTTTAGAGCGCCCGACATGCTTTTTTTATGGCTGTTTTAAAAAAATAATGCCGGGTATCAATCGAACAGACGCTATATTAAAAGGAGGGCTGTTTATGAAGATTCACGACTATGCAATGGAAAGAGAAGAAGCGGCTAAAAAACACTACGAAAAACTTTCTGAATGCGCCAAAAGCACAGGAATAAAAAAAATATTCGCCGCTCTTGCTGAAGAAGAACAGAAGCATTTTGAATTCCTGAAAAATGCTGAAAAAATCGAAGGAATGCAGAAAAAAACCGATTTGCTTGAAAATGCGGAAAAATTACTTGTTTCATCCGTAAAAAACAATGATGAGTTCCTTTGCAATTCAGAAACACTTAAGGCTTACCAAAAAGCTGTTGAAATGGAAAATGAAAGCATACGCATTTATGAAAAAGCCTTGGCAGATACAAACGATTCCGTAGAAAAAGATCTTTTCAGATTTTTGGCAGACCAGGAAATCAAACACAAATATCTCGTTGAAAACATAATTGAGTTTGTGACAAAACCTGACAGAACTGTTGAAAATGCAGAGTTTGCGCGTTTCGAAACAGAGAATTAAACTTATTGATTTTGCCACGCTGCAGGCTGTGATATAATATCCTTGACGAAGCCTTGGAGGTGCGGCAAATGAAAGGCAAAATTCTCGACAATCAAATCGCCCTTTGGGACGTCCGGGGCGAGACAAGGCAGTTTTTTGAGGACAGTTGCGAGAAAGTGGCTTTCAGACCCTACAACAAGAAAAAAACCGCTTGCGGCCCGGGCAAAAAACCTTCCGGGCTTGTTATTGAAAAGGGCTTGTTTTGGTGCCCCTATTGCAGGCAAAAGGTTGTTTTCGTAAAAGACAGGTATTTGGGCATCAAGCGTTGCCCTCTTTGCGGAATTTCCGAAAACGATTTTCATGTCAAAAAAGAAAACAAGAAAAAGCGGTAAAGCGGTCCATTGATATGAAATGGTCCGCTTTTAAATTGTTTCAATATTATTCTGATTCTCCAAATACAAAGGAGACCATTTGTTTGAATTCCTCGTACATAGGAATGCCTTCCAGATCAGAGAGGCTGTCTTCAAGTGATTTGTAATACCACTTCTGGTCTTCGTAGCCGGCATTGAATCGATCCCAAAAGCTTTCCTTCCTTTTCGGGTTATCCCTGCCCATGCTCCTTATGTTGCTGAGCTTGTCCGCACAGCTTATCATCTTGATTTCAATTTTTGCATCCGCAAGGAATCGCACCGTGTGGTTCTTGCGTTCCTTCCATGGCGAATTTTCCCGGTTTTCGAGAAGCTCAGAAGCTCCTATTACGTACCCGAGCACTTTTTCGCCGAATTCCTTCCTTATAGTCTTTTCATCGACTTCCGTGTCCTCGAGCGTATCGTGAAGTATTCCCGCGGCAACCATCTCTTCGGACACACCGCTGCCTAGCAGTATTAGCCCGACTTCGACCGGATGGACTATGTATGGCGTTTCCGTCCCTTTTCTCTTTTGACCCTCATGAGCCGTCACCGCAAGTTTTAGTGCCTTTTGTATAATGCCTGTTTTTTCCATGAATGTCCCCCCGAATGTTTAAAACTTTTATATTGAGCCATATATATTATATAATATAAACAAATTAAAGCGACAAAATATTGAATAAAGGAGACTGATGCGCCAATGAAAGCCATGTCTTACGACGAACTTCTCGATAAAATCGACTTCATAAACTCGCTCTACGATTCTGTAAGAATTGTGGACCCTTTGGAAAAAACTGTCTTGACCGACGGAAAAACATTCGATTTAACGACTCTTTCCAAAGGCGAGGAGCATTCTGCCTGCCACGACATATGGAACAGCGGCTCCGTATGCACAAATTGCATATCCATGCGCGCATACAACGAGGGCGAAAGCTTCATAAAAATAGAATTCAACGGAAAAAAACCCTATATAGTAACGGCTTTGCCGGTGAATCTAAAAAACCGAACAGTCGTCCTCGAGCTTTTGACCGTCATAGAAAAGCCTGAGATCATAGGCGATTTTTCTAATTCCACAGAGTCCGAAATACGCCGGATGCTTGAAGAAAGAAACATGGAATTGGTGACTGATCCACTAACCGGCATTTTCAACAGAAGGTATATAAAAGAAAGGCTTCCCCACGACATGCTTGAAAGCGGACTGTCAGGTCAACCTCTTACGCTCGCCATGGCGGACATAGACTATTTCAAGAAGGTCAATGATTTTCACGGGCATTTGGCAGGTGATTTCATACTCGCAAAATTCGCGGAACTGCTTAAAAAATCCCTACGTCCCGGTAGGGACTGGGTCGCCCGCTTCGGAGGTGAGGAATTTTTGATTGTAATGAACAGAACCGGCTCGGACGCGGCTCTCGAAATAATCGAAAGCCTTAGAAAAGCGATCGAAGCCGAGGACAATGTCTACCAGGGCAAGGACATAAAAATAACATCCAGCTTCGGAGTGCACACATTGACCGGCGATGAAATAGATGTGGATACATTGATCCAAAGAGCGGACAGAAACCTCTACGCCGCAAAAGAGGCCGGCCGGAACAAAGTGGTTCGAAACTGATATAACTAAAAACGTTTCTTGTCATCTCTTGAGTAAAGGAGATGATTGAATGTACAACCTCGACGGCGACATCAAGCTTTCGGAACACTTCCACATATCTGAATTTGTATGCACAGACCCTAAGGACCTTCCCGGGAAGGTCTTCCTTGAAATGGAGCTTGTTGAAAAGCTGGAGCGATTCCGATCTTTGCTGAAAATGCCCCTTGTTGTAACATCCGGATACAGGACTGCCAAGTGGAACCGCATTGTCGGCGGTTCGCCGGCAAGCCGCCATCTTTTGGGCCAGGCGGCAGATATCAGAATGGACGGCCATTATGACAAGGACCGCATTACGGTTTTTGCTGTGAATGCGGGATTCAAGGGAATAGGGCTCTATGACGGCTTCATCCATCTGGACATACGAAGGGAACTTTTCAACAAGGGCGGACGATCGTTCGACCTTTGGGATTTAAAAAAGAAGTGACTCCATATGAAATCAAAGCTGCTCAAAATGAAAATAATCGGAAAGTCGAATACGGGATACCTTTTCGACATAAGCTGCCCTTCAGACCGGGTTGCAGTTTCTTTTTGCCCGGAAACCCGCAAATTGCTTTTCCACAATCACAACAATCTAACAGATTTTTTGCTGAAGAATGAAGTGCAGCTGAGAAAAATCCTCCACAACAAGCACCCGGAAAGTTTTTTTACGGGCTTCGAACTCAATTTTGCAATTTTTGAGGACAGTGACCCCAGTGCATTCAGCGATAAAAAAAGCATACTTGTGTCGGACAAGCGAAATGGAGAAAATAAAAGCTACGCGCTGGAAAAGGGAATGGATTCCATAACCAAACTCTACACCGACGGAAGTTTCCTTGAAAAGAAAGAACAGGGAGGAATAGCCTGCATAATTGAATACGCAAACGGCGAATGCCTGGTGGACTACCGGCCTTCAAACGCATCGACGAGCACGTTGACCGAACTCCACGCGGCAATCAGAGGCCTTGAAATTCTTTGCGAATGCAAAGAGATACGCCTTGTCACCGACAGCCAGTATGTCAGAAAGGGACTCACGGAATGGCTGCGCAACTGGAAGCTCAACGACTGGCATACCGCAAACGGCACAAGGGTGAAAAACATAGATGAATGGAAACGGTTTGAAAAACTCACCGATGAAAAATACATTGAAATCGAATGGGTAAAGTCCCACAGGAACCATCTTCAAAACGCGCTTTGCGACAAACTGGCAAAAGCGGCTGCACTGCTGTAGAACTATTTTTTTTCGCAAACTGTTAGTTAAGCCTTCAAATGGGTAAATCTCTCTATGAAGGCATTTCAAAATATTAACAGTAAAGGAGAGGAACTATGAGAGAATTTGATGGTAGAAAACTTTTTAAAACTGTAATCCTCCACGAAGCGGAGGTAGCAAAACTTTATAAGGATTTGGCCGAGAAGATGGAAGACAAGAAAGCCAAAGCCTTGTTTGAAAAACTTGCGGGGGACGAATTGAGGCACGAAAAAATTTATCAAGGCCTTCTCGAAAAGCTTCCAAACGGGGGAATGCTCGAGCTTTCGGATGAAGAAGCCGAATATACGGAGCTTCTCATAAAAACCCACATCTTCCAGAATGAAGACGTAAAAGCGCGCTACAGCAAGCGCGACGCTCTGGTTATAGCCGAAAAGGTCGAGCGCGACGCGATAATTTTTGTCGAGCAGGTAAGAAACCTTTTCCCGGATTTGATTCCTGAAGAATTCAAGACAATAATGAAAGAGGAAAAGAAACACTTGAATTATGTTCTCAACAGCCAGTTCGACAGCAGTTTGAGATTCCTTGGGCTTTAAAAACCTCATAATAGAGAAACAGCCCCGCCGGTTTTACAAACGGCGGGGCTGTTTCGCATTTTCACTTCTGCCATACAAGTTATTGAAGACGCTATTTGTCTTCGCATGTCTCCTGAATCTTTTTACCTATGGATTTTCCGTATTCGAAGCATGCCTTGAGTTCGTCGCTTGAAGGGGCGTATTGTATTTCGAGACCCTCTTCCACAAGGTCCGCTCCCATTTCCTTCATTCTCGCTTCAATCTTCTTGACTGCGCCTTTTCCCCATCCGTAGGACCCGAATGCGGCCCCTATTTTGCCTCGCGGTTTGAGTCCTACCAATTCCTCAAGGAAATAGCTTATTTGAGGAATCATTCCGTTATTGAAGGTGGAAGAACCTATCAGCAAGGCCTTGGCGTCTACAATTTCTGAAAAGATGCTTGTGAAATCCGAGGAATCCGCCTTGTAAAGCTTGACCTCAATATCCTCGGAAGACAAACCTTCCACGATGGCCCTTGCCATCTTCGATGTACTCTCGTACATAGTCTCGTAAACTATTATTGCCTTCTTCTTCATTTCAGGCTTTGCCCATTTGAGATAGGCGTCTATGATTCTTCCCGGATCCTTCCTGAAGACAACGCCGTGGCTCGGGGCTATCATGTCCATGTCCAAGTCCATCTTTTGGATCTCTTCTATCTTTCTTATGAGCAAGGGCGCAAACGGCATGAGTATGTTTGCATAGTAGGTCTTGGCTTCCCTCATTACCATTTCCATGTCGTTTTCGTCATCGAACAGATGGGAGCTGGCCAGATGCTGTCCGAACGCATCGTTGGAAAGAAGAAGCTTGTCCTCCGGAACGAATGTCATCATATTGTCGGGCCAATGCAGCATGCGCGATTCTATGAAATGCAGATTCCTTTTGCCAATGTTTAAAACATCTCCCGTTTTGACAACGTTATAGTCGTATTCCTCTCCGTAGTAATATTTGAGAAGGGCCTCCTTGGCCTTTTGTGTGCAGTGTATCTTGGCGCTTGGCATCAATTTCATCATGTCGGGAAAAGCTCCGGAATGGTCCGGCTCCACATGGTTTATGATCACATGGTCTATCTTCGAGATTGGTGTTAGCGATTCTATTTTTTCCAGCATTTCCCCGAAAAATCTCGATTCCACTGAATCCACCAATGTTATTTCATCGTCGATGATTAGATAGGCGTTGTAGGACACTCCATTGGGCGTATGGTAAATGGGCCCCTCAAACAATCTGAGATCCCAGTCGAAAGCTCCAACCCAATAAACACCTTTTTTTATTTCAATAGCCGGCATATTCAATCACTCCTTTTTTTGTGTTCGAAATTCTTTATACCCTCTATTGATTATAGCAAACAAAACCTATGTGCGAAAGGACCGTCCTCCTTTTTGGGGAGAACGGCCCGGTTGACAAAACAGTTGTAAGCATTCAGTGGGCAGAGAAAGATGGAAAAGAAAAAAGATTAGAAGCATCTGTGTTTCTTTGCTTTTAAAGTGTTTTTGTGCTTTCTGAAAACTGATATCTGACTGCTGACTACTGATTGGCATGTGATTCTGTTCGCCGACATCGACCGATCCATAGCATTTCGAGGTTTTGAACAAGACAAAACCGTAAAGAAATTCACTCTGTTTGAAGTGAAACGAGTTTGTGAATTTCAGGTTTTGGTGAAGGACAAATCCTTTGGAAATGCATGAGCAGGTCGCAGAGAAGAATCGGAATTGCTGCCAAAAAAAAGATAGAACAGTGGGAAAACACCCGCTGTTCTTTTCTTTTTATTTCCTGACATCTGACATCCGATATCTGACATCTGCTCTTTCCACTTTCCACTGTACTTCCTATAAGTTGTACTTCAATCTTTTTCTGAAACCTGAAACCTGACATCTGACATCTACTCTTTCCACTTTCCACTTTCCACTGTACTTCCTGCTCACTGCTCACTGCCCACTGCAAGCTGAAAAACAGTTGTCAGTAGTCAGGCATCAGCAAATACAAAAACGTTAAAGCTTAAATACATTCAAAACATAAATGCGTTTCAATGATTTTTTGATTTTAATCACTGTTCTTCTATCTTTGCCTTTGTTCTTTCTTTCTACTTTCTACTTTCTACTTTCTACTTTCTACTTTCCACTTTCCACTTTCCACTTTCCACTTTCCACTTTCCACTTTCTACTTTCTACTTTCTACTTTCTACTTTCTACTTTCTTTTTTCCCCCAGCTTGTGGATTGCCATGTTTCCGGCGTCGAGGACTGCCTCGGAAAAAGCCTCAGAGAGGGTGGGATGGGCATGTATGGTTGCCGCTATGTCCTCTATCGACAGCTTTGTGTTTATGCCCAGGAGCCCTTCGTGCATGAGGTCGGAAGCATGGGGCCCGATTATATGGATTCCTATCAGGCGGCCGTCTCCGTCAATGACAACTTTCACGAAACCGTCAGTTTCACCCAGCGCCTGGGCCTTTCCGCTTGCCGCGAAGAGAAATTTGCCTGTCCGAAACTCCATCCCCTTCTCGGCGGCTTGGTCCTCAGAAATGCCTGCAACTGCGACCTCCGGGAAAATGAACACGCACTCTGGAACAAGGTCTGTGTTTACGGTGCTTTCCTGTCCCATTATCTCTTCGACAACCCGCACGCCCTGGTAGGAAGCCGCATGAGCCAGCATGACCTTTCCGTTGACATCTCCTATTGCATATACCCCGTC
>CAZAFW010000017.1:0-35043 GCA_964484935.1 uncultured Peptostreptococcaceae bacterium | reverse complement strand
ATCGAAAAGGTGAGCATATCCGGAATGATAGAAGAAAAAATAAACATGGCCGATTACGAGAAAATCGAAGAAATTATTCTTAAAATAGCTAAAAAGGAACTTAAGCACATAGAACTTCTCGGAGGAGTCATTGGGCTTGTGATAGGTCTGGTGCAGGGATTAGTCCTCGTGTTTGCATAGAAAACGACAAATGTCTTTATTTTGTTGACAAATGAGTATAAAAACTTATAATAAAAGGTAATTACATTTAAATAGCAACATGCCATGAAGGGGACTTGACATGGAAAACATTCTTACAGAGAGGGCCGGGATAGCTGAGACCGCCCCGAAATGACTCATGTCGCACTGCCCCGGAGCATCGGCCCTATTAGCATTTTGTGAAATGGCCGACGCAGAGATGCGTTAAAAGTTTGAGGGGTTTCTTACAATCAGGGTGGAACCGCGGGTATAAGCTCGTCCCTTTCAGGGATGGGCTTTTTATTTTTTGAAAAAAAAGGAGGAAATTTCATGGAAAACATTAACATCATGTTGAAGGACGGAAAAGAAATAAAGGTAGAAAAAGGGACATCCCCTTATGAAATTGCCAAGCAAATAAGTGGAAGGCTTGCCAAAGAAGCTCTTGCCGCCGAATTCAACGGAAAGACTATAGATATTGATATGGAGCTTGATGCGGATGGAGAACTCAATCTGTTCACATTCGATTCTCCAGAGGGAAAGAATGTATTCAGGCATACCGCCTCCCACATACTCGCTAAGGCTGTTCAAAAGCTCTACCCGGGAACAATGCTTGCCATAGGACCAGCCATAAAAGACGGTTTCTACTACGACTTTGAATCGGACCATATTTTTGTAGAAGAGGATTTCGAGAAAATTGAAGCTGAAATGATGAAGATAGTTAAAGAAAATCAAAAGCTCGAACGTTTCGAACTGTCAAGAGCGGAAGCTATTAAATTCATGGAAGAAAAAGGGGAAAAATACAAGGTTGAACTGATAAACGATTTGCCGGAGGATGCTACGATTTCATTCTATCGCATGTCGGACTGGGTGGACCTTTGCGCAGGACCTCATCTGCCATCTACCAAGCAGGTAAAAGCAGTAAAGGTCATGAGCGTTGCGGGAGCGTACTGGAGAGGTGACGAGAAGAACAAAATGCTCCAGAGAATCTACGCTACAGCCTTCCCGAAGAAAAAACTTCTTGACGAATACCTCGAGAGAATTGAAGAGGCAAAAAGGAGAGATCACAGGAAACTGGGCAAGGAACTGAAACTGTTCGCTATGATGGAAGAAGGACCGGGTTTTCCGTTTTTCCTTCCTAAGGGCACGATGCTCAAGAATTTGCTCCTCGACTACTGGAGGGAAGTCCACAAGAGATGGGACTATGTTGAAATCGAGACGCCCATAATACTCAACAGGGCTCTTTGGGAGACCTCGGGCCATTGGGAAAACTACAAGGAAAACATGTATACGCTTAAGATAGATGAAGAGGATTATGCAATCAAACCTATGAACTGCCCGGGAGGAATGCTCGTATACGATATGGAGCCGCATTCTTACAGGGATTTCCCTATGCGTGTCGGAGAGATTGGAAGGGTGCACAGGCACGAGCTCTCAGGAGCGCTGCACGGACTCATGAGAGTAAGGGCTTTCACTCAGGACGATGCTCACATATTCATGCTGCCTGAACAGATCAAGGATGAAATAAAGGGCGTGGCCGCCCTTTTCGATGAAGTTTATTCAACTTTTGGTTTGAAATACTATGTTGAGCTTTCAACAAAACCTGAAAAAGCCCTTGGCTCGGACGAGGAATGGAACATGGCTGAAACGGCGCTTGAAGGAGCGCTCAAGGAAATGGGACTCCCTTACGTTGTCAATGAGGGAGACGGAGCATTTTATGGTCCCAAGATAGACTTTCATCTTCAGGACAGCTTGGGAAGGACTTGGCAGTGCGGGACAATACAGCTTGACTTCCAATTGCCGCAACGATTTGACCTGACATACATCGGTAAAGACGGTGAAAAACACAGGCCAATTGTAATTCACAGGGTTGCATTCGGAAGCATAGAGAGATTCATAGGAATCATCATCGAGCATTTCGCAGGCAAGTTCCCGCTTTGGATTTCTCCGGAGCAAGTGAGGATATTGACCATCAACGACAAACATGCGGATTATGCGGAAGCCATTATGAAGTTGATGTCTGTAAAAGGAATAAGGGTTGATCTCGATGACAGAAATGAAAAAATAGGCTATAAAATCAGGGAAGCCCAACTTGAAAAAGTTCCTTACATGATTATAATTGGAGACAAGGAAGTCGAGGCAGAAACCCTTTCTGTAAGATCCAGGGACCAAGGGGATATTGGAAGTGCAGATGTTGAAGGTTTCATCGAAGAGCTTCTCAAAAATATTGATGGAAAGATTTTGCCCGAGAGTTGACAAAGGCTTTGGCAAATGATAGAATTCTTTAGTAAAACAAAGTAGAAGTTATCCGCTTCTCGCCTTGCGGAACAATCCGTTGGGGCCAATATGGACAGTTGGAGTCTTTGATTCACATGTCTTTTTGCGGATGCTTCGGCATCCGCTTTTATATTGTTTAGAAGTATTGAAAATTAACAGGAGGTGGACAACCATTAAGAATTTTGAGTTGAACGAATCAATCCGTGACAGGGAAGTAAGATTGGTTGGAGATGACGGTGAGCAGTTGGGTGTAGTGTCCATAAGGCAAGCGATGGATTTGGCTGCGGAGAAGAAAATGGATCTCGTAAAGGTGGCGCCGAATGCTAAACCGCCTGTCTGCAGGATCATGGATTACGGTAAGTTCAAGTACGAACAGCAAAAGAAAATCAAAGAAGCAAAAAAGAAGCAGAAACAAATCACAGTCAAGGAAATCCGCTTGAGCCTTAATATCGATCAACACGACTTGGAAACAAAGGCAAAACGGGCACGCAAATTCCTTGAAGACGGGGATCGTGTAAAGATTGCTTTGAGATTCAGGGGAAGACAGCTTGGCAATACCAAGATGGGATACGGAGTGATCGATAAATTTGTCGAGATGGTGTCTGAAAGCGGCACTATTGATAAAAAAGCAAAAATGGAAGGCAGAAGCATGGTGGCATTCATGGCACCGATTGATAAATAAAGATTTTGGAAGGAGGAATCGTCATGCCCAAAATGAAGACGCATAGAGGCGCTGCAAAGAGGTTCAAGAAAACAGGTACCGGCAAATTGAAGAGATTCAAGGCTTATAAAAGCCACATCTTGAATAAAAAATCACAAAAGAGAAAAAGAAAACTCAGAAAAGCGGCTACTTTATCGAGTGCCGATTACAAAAGAATCTTAAAAGTATTGCCATATCTGTAAAATGAATTTGGCAGCAAGGGAGGTAGAGAAAAATGGCAAGAGTAAAAAAGGCTTTAAACGCCAAGAAGAAGCATAAAAAGATATTAAAACTCGCCAAGGGTTATTATGGATCCAAGAGCAAGACTTTCAGAGCAGCCAACCCGGCAGTAATGAGAGCTCTCAGATCCGCATACACAGGCAGGAAACTAAGAAAGAGAGATTTCCGCAAATTGTGGATTTCAAGAATCAATGCTGGAGCAAGACAAAATGGAATTAGCTACAGCCGATTCATGAACGGACTCAAACTTGCAGACATCAGCATCAACCGAAAAATGCTTTCGGAAATGGCTATCCATGACGCGGAAGGTTTCGCCAAGCTTGTAGATGTGGCTAAAGAAAAGCTTCAATAAGTACGGATAGACAATATAGCCTCAATTTCATTGTTCAGCACTCGTTTAAAAAATGGGAAGCGGCATTGGATTTGAGGTTTTATTATTTTTGCATCTGTTCCATATCATTTGATTGTTTGCTGCCCGCTGCCAACTGACAGCTGCATTTTGCCGGCTGTTCTTATCTTTTTACTTCATAAATGGTATAATGTTATAGCCGCTTATGCTAAAGGGGGTGGAGAAGATCCGCACAAAGAAAATGTTGAAAAGATACAATCTCAATCCAGCACAGACATTGGTATTGGGATTTGCCGCAATCATATTTGCGGGCGCAATAATGCTATCAATGCCGGAAGCTTCTTCAAACGGCCAAAGCGTTGGATTCGTGAATGCTGTTTTTACGGCAACTTCAGCCGTATGCGTGACCGGTCTGGTTATAGGCGACACTGCTTCTTATTGGACGGTTTTCGGAAAAGGCATAATACTTTTTTTGATTCAAGTCGGAGGATTGGGATTCATGACTATGACCACTCTTATAGCCTTGCTTGTGGGAAGGAGAATTTCACTCAAGGAGAGGCTTTTGATGCAGGAGGCCTTGAACCAGTTCACGATTTCGGGGGTGGTAAGGCTTACAAAGAATGTAATAATCGCCACTATGGTAATAGAGGCGGTTGGAGCGGTTCTTTTGTCTTTCCGTTTTGTTCCCATGTACGGATGGGAAAAGGGAATGGGCTATGCGGTGTTCCATTCGGTATCGGCATTTTGCAATGCCGGATTTGACCTGATGGGCGATTTTGGAAGTTTGACAAGCTTTTCAAGCGATGCACTAGTGACATTGTCAATCGGGTTTCTTATAATACTCGGGGGGCTGGGTTTTACAGTCCTTGTCGACCTTTTCGAGTTCGGAACTGCAAAAAACAGGATTGATCGCAAGTTTTCGCTTCACTCAAAACTTACACTCTACATAACGGGAATTCTGATTGCAACAAGTTTCGCTTTAATTTTCGCTTTTGAATTCAATAATCCGCAAACAATTGGCAGTCTTTCGGGCGGGGGGAAAGTCCTTTCGTCTCTTTTTCATTCCATAACTCCGCGTACTGCAGGCTTTAATACGGTATCGATGGAAGGAACAACCATTTCGACAAAGTTTTTGACAATAATACTCATGTTCATAGGCGGAGCCCCCAGCTCGACGGCTGGAGGGATAAAGGTGACCACTTTCGGAGTTCTCCTATTCACATTTTTTTCTATGGTCAAGGGAAGGGATGAAACCGAGATATTTAAAAGAAAGATTCCAAGGGATATAGTAAACAGGGCATTGGCTGTTGCAAGCGTTGCTTTGGCGGTTGTTATAACAGGAACGATGCTTTTGTCTTTTACAGAAACAGGTGTCGAATTTATGGACATACTGTTTGAAACAACTTCCGCTTTCGGAACAGTGGGGCTTAGTCTTGGATTGACTCCAAACCTAAGTCAATCGGGCAAAATTATAATAGCGCTTATTATGTTCATTGGAAGACTGGGGCCGATGACATTGGCTGTGGCAGTAGCGCAAAAGCAGCAGAAACGAAAAACATTCATCAAATATCCGGAAGGCAAGGTGAGCGTTGGATAAAGGAGGGGTTGAAATGAAAAAACAGTTTGTTGTGATAGGTCTCGGAAGGTTTGGTTCAAGCATTGCCAAGACCCTGTATTCTTTGGGCCATGAGGTTTTGGCTGTAGATGAGAGCGAAGAGTTGGTGGCGGACATAGTGGAGCATGTGACTCACGCCGTTCAGGCCGACGCCACGGACGAGACTTCATTGAAAGCATTGGGCATAAGGAATTTTGATGTCGCCATAGTAGCTATAGGTAACGACATGCAGGCTTCAATTCTTGTAACGCTTATGGTCAAAGAGATGGGAATAGACTACGTTGTGTCGAAAGCGCAGAACGACCTTCATGCAAAAGTACTTTATAAAACAGGCGCCGACAGGGTGGTTTTCCCTGAGCGTGAAATGGGAGTTAAGGTTGCAAACAATCTGGTTTCTTCAAACATACTTGATTATATAGAGTTATCAGAGGATTACAGCATAGTTGAAATTCAAGCCCCTTCAGAATGGACAGGAAAGAACTTGGCGGAAATAAACATTCGGGCCAAATACGGCGTGAATGTAATGGCAATAAAACGAAATGCCGAAATAAACATTTCACCTACTGCAGTCGACACGATTGAGGAAGGCGACACGCTCATCGTTGTAGGAGAAAACGAAGACCTTGGCAGCCTTGGGGAAAGGTAGAAAATGAAAAAAATCATTTCCAGACAAAATGAAACAATTAAAAAAATAAAATCCCTTGAAAAAAGAAAATACCGTGAAAAATATGCTGAAATCATTTTGGAGGGATATAGGCTTATTAAGGATGCCGCGGAAAGCGGATTGAATATCAAAACGGTTTTGTTCGTCGAATGCATCGATGAAAAGAAAATTTCCCTGGTGGAAACTCTTTCGGCATCTGGGGCAGAAGCGATTGAAACGGATTTGGCGGTGTTTGGGCATGTATGCGAAACGGTCGCTTCTCAAGGCCTTCTTGCTGTTGCAGAAATGCCCTCGAATTCACTAAAAAAAATAATTGGGGACTTGCCTGGCCTCGTCATTTTTCTTGATTGCCTGCAGGATCCGGGAAACCTCGGAACGATAATAAGAACTGCCGATGCGGCGGGATCCGGCTTGGTTGCGCTTTCTTCAGGAAGCGTTGACGCATACAATGCCAAAGTTTTGAGAAGCGCCATGGGATCGATTTTCCACATGCCTGTAATCCAGAAAGTCCAGGGGCCACAATTTTTGGAAGAGTTGAAGGACCGTGGATATAAGATAATAGCGGCAGACATAAATGGTGCAAAACCTTATGGCGAAATGAAATACGGGGAAAAAACCTGCCTTGTGATTGGAAACGAGGGATCGGGCATCAGAAACGAAATACTTGACATTTGCCATGAATCCGTTAAAATACCTATTATAGGTCGCGCTGAATCGTTAAACGCCGCAGTGGCCGCCGGAATTCTGATGTACGACATTGCATTGCGCAGGAATTGTTAGAAAATTTCAAAATTACCCTGTAATTGTCATTGTTTTATTGTAAACAATTGCCCCCTATGGTATAATTCAATTAATAAAAATTCGGTAATTCAAAGGGGTGCAGCCGTTATGAAGAGAAACCCAAGGTTCTTTTGGAATATTTTTCTGATTACTGGAAATATCAATGCATACTTGATTTACAAGGATTTGGTTTCATAATGTTCCATACATAGGCTTAGATGGAAAAAGTAAGCGGATTAATGCCAAAGAGAGAGTAAGTGCCATGGGCTGTAAGCATTTGCGGGAAAATGGTTCGCTGAAGTTCGTTCCGGAGCTTCCGATTTGAACTTTAAGTAGATTCGGACGCGTTATTGCGTTAAAAATATCGAGTGGCCGAGAAATCGGTTATTAGGGTGGTACCGCGAAAATTTCGTCCCTTGTTGGATGAGGTTTTTTTTTATTTATGGAAAAGATTTTGCAGCAAAACGAAAGGAGATAAAATGAATAAAAAGCTCCAGCAAATGCTGGGAAGAGCCAAAGAGTGCAGGGCCGCAATCGTTTCATAGCCATGAAGTATATTATTTCATAAAATGCATTATCGAAAAAATCGAAAAAATATTGACAATGGAGGGGAAATTTATGAAAGAAAAATTGAAAACTTTGCTCCTAGAAGGGGAGAAAAAGATTGCAATGGCGAAAAATGAAGTTGAATTGCAAGAAGTCAAGTCGTTGATTTTGGGAAAACAGGGATCACTCACTAAAATATTGAAAGAAATCCCAAAGCTTGATGTTTCTATTCGTCCGGAAGTAGGGAGAGAAGCGAACAAGTTAAAGAAAAATTTTATGGACTTGATTGAATCACGCAGGGAGGTACTGAAACTGAAGGCTTCGGAAATTTCTCCTGATTTTGATTGTAGTGTTCCTGGCATAATGCCGAATAGCGGCGGATTGCATCCCATTACCCAGATGTGCTACGATTTGAACGATACTTTTCGTTCAATGGGATTTGAAATATTCCAGGAAAAAGACATCACAAGTGAATTGTATGCTTTTGACAAACTGAATTTTCCACCCGACCATCCTGCGAGGGAGAGCATGGATACCTACTGGCTGAAAGGCCACGATACAGGGCGGGGCGGTGACAGGCTCTGCTTGCGTCCGCATCTCACTGGAGGCAGTGTTCGCTATATGCAGACACACAAGCCCCCCTATCGTTTTGTGTATCCGGGAAGAGTGTATCGCAACGAGACGACCGATGCACGCCATGAGCGGGCGTTTTTCCAATATGAAGTATTGATTGTCCAAGAAGATTTCACTTTTTCTTCAGGCAAGATCATGATAAAAAGCATTCTGTCAAAGGTTTTTGGCCGTGATGTGCCGGTACGGATGCGCTTGGGTTTTTTCCCGTTTGTCGAGCCTGGATTTGAGATCGACATGGGGTGTCTAGTTTGTGGCGGCAAAGGCTGCAGTGTCTGCAAACAAGTAGGTTGGATAGAAATAATGCCTGGCGGTACGCCGCATCCCAATGTGCTTCTTGCTGCAGGAATCGATCCTGAAAAGTATACGGGATTTTACGTAAACATCGGTTTGGACCGTTTGGTCATGATGCGTTATGGTGTAGATGATGTTAGGCTCTTTCACAGTGCGGACCTGAGATTCTTAAGTCAGTTCAAATAGGAGGGAAAGTAAATGAAATTATCATTAAATTGGATAAAGGAATATGTAGAAATTCCAGATGATATGGACTTGTCGCGTCTCGCCTACGATTTGACCATGTCCACCGTTGAAGTAGAGGATGTCCTCGAATTGGCGGGTAAATTTGACAATATGGTTGTTGGCGAAGTTAAAGAGGTTCTTCCTCACCCCAATGCCGACAGGCTGAAAGTATGCAAAACCGACATAGGCAACGATGAAGTGCGTGACATCGTATGTGGCGGAATAAATTTGGCCGAGGGAATGAAAGTAGCTGTCGCGGGGCCGGGCGCAAAGGTCAGATGGCATGGAGAAGGAGAACTTGTTGAAATAGGCAATGCAAAATTGCGTGGGGTGGAGAGTTACGGCATGATTTGCGCCGCATCCGAAATAGGTTTGTCTGAATTGTTTCCAAGTACCGAAGAAGCTGAAATATTGGATCTGTCTGCTTTTGAAGCGAAGGCAGGAGAACAGCTTGCCGATGTCTTGGGTTTGGATGACGTCATTCTAGAAATAGATAATAAATCAATCTCAAACCGTCCTGACTTGTGGGGGCATTACGGTATAGCCCGTGAAGTTGCGGCACTGTATGATCTTCCACTTGTTGATTTCGAATCATTCGTTCCACCAAAAACACCTGATTTTACTATACATGTTCAAGACACTCAGAGATGCCCTAGATATATTGGCGTCAGAATCGAAGGACTTTCGGTCAAACCTTCGCCATTTGAGATTAAAAGCCGGCTTTGGAGGGTTGGCATGAGGCCGATCAACGCATTGGTGGATATTACAAACTATGTGATGCTTGCCACAGGACAGCCGACTCACGCTTTTGACTCAGACAACATTGAAGGGCACATAATTGTCCGGCGCGCCAAAGAAGCGGAGGAACTCTTGCTCCTTAATGGTCAAAGGCTTAAGCTTTCAAAGGAAGACCTGGTAATAGCCGACAACAAGAGCTCAGTTGGTTTGGCGGGGGTCATGGGAGGACATAAGGATTCGGTTCTGCCTGAAACAGAAAAGGTAATCCTCGAAATAGCCAATTTTGAAGCGACAAATATCAGGCGCACTGCTGCCCGGCATGAGACCCGAACGGAAGCGGCGACGCGTTATGAAAAAGCCATAGATCCGGAGAGGGCTGATTTGGCATTGTCAATGGCTATGGGTATGTTGGCGGAATTGTATCCGAACATAGATGTCACCGGCTTTAGAGATGTCTATCCTGAACATCTCAAACGGACAGAGATCGATGTTTCACTCGGATGGCTTGAAAAGAGATTGGGCATACGTATTTCCAATGAATATATGACTGATAAGCTTGGTCAGCTTGGTTTTGACGTAAGTTGCGATCAGGACACTCTGCATGTCACAACACCTACTTGGCGCTCAACGGGTGATGTTTCCATTCCGGACGATATCATGGAAGAAATCGCAAGAATGTATGGTTATGAGAATTTCGATCCTAAACCAATCACTACATCATTTGAAGGGGCGATCAATCAAATCAAGATGGATCTTGACAGGAACATCAAGGAATACTTGGCATTCAGATGTGGTATGAAAGAAGTCTTTACGTATCCTTGGATGAGCGACGAATATGTTGAAGCTGTGATGCAGAGTACAGAAGGTATGCTTTCTCTTTCAACGCCGCCGTCGCCTGGAGAAAGCCACATTCGCTCAACGCTATTGCCCAACATATGCAAGGCGGTATCAAGCAATCTCAGGTACTTCAACGATTTTATGATATTCGAGACTGCTCAAGTCATGCATGACCATAGCTATTCGGCGCCATATGATTCAAAAGAATCTCTTCCTCTTGAGCTGACAAACACAGCAGGTGCCTTGGTTGGAAATGCAACGGATGTAAATCAGCTTTTCCGGAGGGCGAAGGGAATGCTCGAGGCCATGCCTGCTTACGTTCACATCGAACCATTGACTTTTGAGAAACTGGAGAAGCCTGTGTGGGCAGATGGAGTTGTATGGCTCAACATACTGCATCAAGGGGAAAGAGTGGGAGACCTCGCACTGCTTTCGAAGAAAGCCTCTCTTGATTGCGGAATTGACAACTCTGCCGTGCTGCTTTTTGAATTCAATATGGACAACTTGAAAACACATCCATCAAGAACTAATAAATTCTCTCATCTGCCAGAATATCCTTTGGTAGACTACGATGTTTCAATGTTGTTTGACTCGTCGACGAAGTGGGAAGAGATACAAAATGTCATTGTCGGCAAGGCTGGAGCGGATGAATTGGTCCAAGACGTGTCATTTGTTGACGAGTACCGAGGAAAACAGATCCCAGAGAATCAAAAATCTGTCACTTTCAGATTGGTTATAGGGTCGCTCCATAAGACGTTGACATCCGAAGAGATAGACAAAAAGGCGAATGCGATAATTAAACGTTTGAAGAAGGCTCTTGGCGGAGAACTCAGGAATTAATGGTCCGTAATCAATCATAAAACTCATAGAGACCCTTGCTGTGGAAGAAGGACAATGAACTCTGCAAATAAAAAAAGGGATATACCACCCCATTATAGAATATTTAATCATCAATGTTATGGAAGGGGTTGTTGGTTGTGGAAACTAAAAACAAGGCAGTAGTAAAAATATACGGACAGGAATACGCGATAGTAAGCGATAACGACAGGGAACACATACAGCGCGTGTCCAATTTGGTCGATGACAAAATGAAGGAAATATCCGCAAAAAACAAAAAGCTCAGCACTGCCATGGTTGCCGTTTTGACAGCCCTCAATATGGCGGAGGAGTTTTACGGCGAGAAAGAGAAGCTAGAGGAGCTTGAGGAGATGAAACAGGCTCCGGACCAGGCGTTGGAGGAAAAAGAAAACGAGATTGCCGAGTTGAATGAGTTGCTCAAGGAAAGAGCGCTTGAGATAGAATTTATTGAAAATGCTACGGAGGAAAAGAAAAAAGCTTTTGAAACAATGAAAAAGAATGAAGAACATTTGAAGGAAGTTATAGTTGAAAGAGAGGCAAGCATTGAAGAAAAAGAAAAAGAGAACAGAATTCTCGAGGGGAAAATTGAGGAACTGAAAAACAAGCTTGTTGAAAGTGAAGTCAAGCTTATCCAAACGAGAACCGAACTGCAGGAATTCATGGAGGCTTTCGAGAATTAGACTGATATGCTCATATACGTAGAAAAGTGGCTTTAAGCCACTTTTCTTTCGTTTTATTTGTTCCGTTTATATAATAGAATAGCAATATAAGAGAATAAGAAATGAGGGGAATAAATGAAGACAGACAAAATCGAATTGCTCTCACCCGCCGGAAATATGGAATGCCTTAAAGCGGCAGTAAAAGCAGGCGCGGATGCCGTATATCTTGGCGGCAAATTTTTTGGAGCCAGGAGCTCATCTGAGAATTTCTCAACTAAAGAACTTGCGGAGGCAGTAAGACACTGCCATATAAGAGGCGTATAGGTCTATGTGACAGTAAACATTCTTGTGACGAATGACGAAATAAATAAATTGTTGGGATGCTTGGGAAAACTTTACGCAATAGATTTTGATGCGGTTATCGCATAGGATTTGGGAGTTCTTGCCCTTTTAAAAAAACATTTCAAAGATTTCGAATGCCATGCAAGCACGCAAATGAGCATATACAACAGCTTCGGAACACTGGCTGTAAAGAATATGTTAATTGACAACGAGGGGCACAGGCAGGATGTGCTTTCTGATTATATTGTCCAGAAGGCGGCAAACAGACCGACCGACAGGAATGTCATGAAGGACAAGCTTGAGAGGCTCGGAGCCACTGCTTATGAAATAAGCCATAGTGAATATAGAATTGACGATGGTATATATGTGTCGCTATCTGTTTTAAACGATGCAAGGCGAAACGCAACCGGCATGATGGACAATACAAGGGCTGTTTGTTATCCTGAAAGAAAGCTGTTTGAAATCCTGCCGGCCGAAAAATATTTGCCGAAAGCATTTGCGCGGAAAAGAAGACTGTCGGTTTCGGCATCGACCCTTAGGCAAGTGGAAGCGGCTCTACGTGAGGGAGCGGACAGGGTAGTATATTCACCGCTTAAGATATCCGGCGACAAGGAAATCCTAAAAATGCTGCTAACCATTGAAAAGCGAGGATGGAACTTCTCGACGAGGACTTCGACACAGCTTCAAGCCTGATACGTTTTCATAAAAGGGCAATCAAAGAAGGAGATGTGGACTGGCAATATTTGGACAAATTGAAGCAATCGGAATATACAAGAGGACACTTTTTCAAAAACGGAATATAGAGGAGGCGCAAAGTGAACAAACGCGTTCTTGCCACATTGGAGTACAATAAAATAATAAATCAAATGAAGACCTTCTGCTTCTCGGAAATGGGAAGAATACAGCTTGAAGGCATAGAGCCATGTTCGAATCCTAAAATAATAGAAAGCAAACAAAAGGAAACAGCTGAAGCATTTTCTATGATGGTTAGGCGCGGACGAGTGCCTTTCGGGGCCTTCTATGATGTGGGAAATCATATTCAAACAGCCAGTATAGGATCCTTTCTGGCACCAAAGCAATTGCTCGAGGTGTCGGACTCGCTCCGCACATCGAGGCGGGTAAAGAAATACATACAGGACGATGCCTTCGAAGGCGAACATGAAATACTCGACGGGATAGCATCGGGCATAGTTTCGGCGCGTCAAATAGAAAATGAAATAGAGAGGTGCATAGAGGGTGAAGACGAAATCTCCGACCATGCAAGCCCTAAGTTGGCGAATATAAGAAGAGGGATTGAAGCCAAGAATGCATCGGTAAGAAGCAAGCTCCAAGGGATAATATCTTCCCCTGGGATACAAAAGTACCTTCAGGATGCCATTATTACAATAAGGAGCGACCGTTTTTGCATTCCAGTCAAACAGGAATACAGAAATCAGGTCAGGGGAATGATACACGACAGGTCCTCGAGCGGATCGACCCTTTTCATTGAACCGATGGCGGTGGTTAACATAAACAATGAGCTCAAGGAACTGAAGCTTAAGGAGCAAACTGAAATAGAGCGCATACTTTATGAGCTTACAGCCCTTGTGGGTGAATCCGCGGATTCAATAAAAAACAATCAGTCCCTTATGACAGAGCTCGATGTTATCTTTGCAAAGGCAAGGCACGCATCGGAAATTGACGGAGTTGAGCCGACAATATCAAACGACGGCTTTACACATATAAAAAAAGGCCGACACCCTCTGATAGCGAGAAATGAAGTCGTTCCGACAGATGTATGGATAGGCAAGGATTTCAGGACGCTGCTGATAACAGGACCAAACACAGGAGGAAAGACTGTCACATTAAAGACGGTCGGACTTTTGACGCTCATGGCTCAAGCCGGCTTCCACATACCGGCAAGCCACGGAACCAAAATAAATGTCTACAGGGAAATTTTCGCAGATATAGGAGACGAGCAGTCCATAGAGCAAAGCCTCAGCACATTTTCATCGCACATGAAGAACCTCATAGGGATACTTTCAGAAGCAGGGGAGGGAGACCTTGTGCTTCTAGACGAGCTTGGTGCGGGTACCGATCCAACAGAGGGGGCGGCGCTTGCGATTGCAATAATCGAGCATCTTTACGCAGGATCGGTTACTACAATGGCAACAACCCATTACAGCGAACTCAAGCACTATGCGCTTACGAAGGATGGGGTTGAAAATGCATCGGTGGAATTCGACGTGAAGACTCTAAGCCCTACCTACAGGCTGCTGATAGGGATACCCGGAAAGTCAAATGCATTTGAAATTTCCCGAAAGCTGGGATTATCGAACAATATAATAGAAAAGGCCAAGAAATACTTAAAAAGGGAAAACATCGAGTTTGAGGAAATTTTGACTAAAATCCAGCAGGACAGGAAAGCCGCTGAAGATGAACGTGACGAGGCGCTCAGGCTTAAGCTTGAAGCGGAAAAAATGAAAAAAAACTATAACGATAAATACGGCCGGCTCCAAGAGCAGAGGGAAAAAGAGCTTAAAAAGGCGAAAGAAGAATCCAGAAAGATAATAAAAGAAGCCAAGGTTTCCGCAGAATCAATCATAAAGGAATTGAGGAAAGCGGGAAACGCGGGTGGAAAGGAAGCCAATCGCCTTATTGACGATTCGAGGAAGACCCTTAAAGGCAAGCTCGAGGAAACATACGAAGGCATGGGAGAGGCCAAGGTAAATACTGAAATCAAACCGGGAGACCTGAAAAGCGGAATGTCGGTTCTCATTCTTACGCTAAACCAGGAAGGTACGGTAGTCACCGAACCTGACAGGAACGGGGAGCTTACAGTCCAGGCCGGGATAATGAAGATAAATGTCAATTACAAGAACCTGAAGCTGCTCTGCAAAACTGAGTCCAAGATGGGTTCGAGGATACAAAACCTTGCGAAAGCCAAGAGTTCCTCTATAAGCCCCGAAATAGACATACGCGGAAGCAACGTTGAAGAGGCGATATTTATAGTGGACAAGTATCTTGATGACGCTTCCCTTGCAAGGCTCCAAAATGTGAGGATAATCCACGGTAAGGGTACGGGTCAGCTGAGGCAGGGATTGCATGAGCATTTCAGAAAGCACCCTCATGTTAAATCATTCAAAGTCGGGGAATTCAATGAAGGCGGGATTGGAGTGACTGTTGTTGAAATCAAATAAGGAAAAAATCGCGGTAAGCGCATGCCTTTTGGGAATAATGTGCCGATACGACGGAAAAGCGTTCGGGCAAGACATGACGCGGCTTTTTGGAGCTTATGAAATCGTACCTATATGCCCCGAACAGTTGGGAGGACTGCCCACTCCGAGAATCCCTTGCGAAATACAGGGCGGAGACGGAGAAGATGTTCTTGGAGGACGAGCAGCGGTAATGGACAAAAACGGGGCAGACCGGACAGACGCATTCGTAATAGGCGCAAAGGCTGCGCTCGAGATTGTAAAAAAGCAAGGCATAAAGACGGCTGTGCTTAAATCAAGAAGTCCTTCCTGTGGATCAGGAATGATTTATACGGGGTCGTTTGATGGTCAATTGAAACCGGGTTATGGAGTTGTTGCAGCTTTGTTTAAAAAAATGGGTATAAAGATATACGATGAAGAGACTTGCGTTAATTCAAAGGAGATGGATTTAAATGAAGCATAGCAAGATTATTTTCCTGATTTTGATTTCGGTTCTTGTGGCGGCATTTACCACAGGATGTGCATTTAAAATTGCATCAATTCAAAGGAGATGAATCTAAATGAAGAAGCATGGCAAAATCATTCTTTTGATTTTGATTTCGGTATTGATATCGGCTTTGGCGATAGGATGCTCGTGCGAAGAGGAAATGCCACCCGAGGAGCCGGAAGAAACAGAAGAAGAACCCACAGCAGCACCTGAAGAAATTATGATTTCGTATGTGCTTTATCTTAAATATGCGGACAAGCCTTTCCTTTCGCCTGAAAGGTTCCAAAAGACCCTTACCGCAGACGACATAAGGACCCCTATGGAAGTCGCCCTAGACGAGCTGATTGCCTATGAAGGGGAAGGGCTGCTTGTCAGTCCGATTCCGGACGGAGTAAAGATTAAATCACTTTACACAAGAGGGAAAAACATAGAAGTCGATTTTTCAGGAAAATTCTTGGATGCGGTAATGCCAAGCGAAGATGCAAGGGTTGTGATTGCTGCAATAGTGAACACACTGCTGTTCAACCAGGAAGATGCGGAATCTGTTTCGATAAAGGTGGAGGGGGACCTGCTTAAGGAGTTCAATGGATACTCCTTCGAACCGCCTTTGGGATTTTTTGAAGAAGGCATTTTACCGGACAAATAGACTTGAAGACAACTGGAGTATGTGATAAATTTAGTAAGTCGAAGATATAAAGAAAACTTGAAATGCGGACCTTGCTGGATTGGTCCAAAAGGGGAGTGCGGCATGATTGATTTCAAAGCAAAAATTGTAGTTGGTTTGAGCGGATTGATTGAATCCGTCGAGCCGAAAGAAATAGAAGGCATGATAGAAGTGCCGGCAGATTCAGACATGGGAGATTATGCTTTCCCATGCTTCAAACTTGCAAGAATTTTCCGCAAGCCTCCAAATTTAATCGCCGGGGACATAGCTGGAAAATTTGAAGAAGAAGATTATCTTCAATCAGTTGAATCAGTAGGGGGGTATGTCAATTTCAAGGTTGACAAGGAAACTTACGTATCAGCAGTAATGGGCGATGTCATTTCGCAAAAGGACGGCTACGGCTCTTCCGGCGAAGGCTGCGGCAAGAAGGTTGTTGTGGAATTTTCCTCTCCCAATATTGCCAAGCCTTTCCACATAGGGCATATAAGGACTACGGTCATAGGAAATTCAATAAACAGGATATACAAATTTTTGGGGTATGACACTGTTTCAGTCAACCATCTCGGTGATTACGGAACCCAATTCGGAAAGCTGATTGTGGCTTTTTCGGAATGGGGAGTGCGGGAGGATGTTGAAAAGGAGCCAATTAAAGAGCTCCTCAAACTCTATATCAGGTTTCATGAAGAGGCGGAAAAGTCTCCCGAGCTGGAAGACCGGGCAAGAGAGTGGTTCAAGAGGCTCGAGAACAAAGACGCTGAAGCTGTGGAAATGTGGCAGTGGTTCCGTGAAGTCAGCCTAAAGGAATTTTCAAGAGTGTACAGTCTGCTCGACATTGAATTCGATTCTTATGCTGGAGAAAGTTTCTACTCGGACAAAATGTCTGAAATAGTTGATGAAATGCGTGAAAAAAATATTCTCGAAATGTCCCAGGGCGCAGAAATAGTCAATCTGGAAGATTATGGGATGCCGCCTGCCATAATAACCAAGAGCGACGGTTCCACACTCTACATTACTCGTGACATAGCTGCCGCAAAACACAGAAAAGAGACATACGATTTTTACAAAAACATATACGTTGTGGGATCGCAGCAAATACTTCATTTCAAGCAACTGATCAAGATTCTTGAATTGATGGGATGTGATTGGGCCGGCGATTGCGTACATGTTCCGTTTGGGATGGTTGCTTTGGAAGAGGGCACAATGTCGACAAGAAAGGGCAGGGTTGTGTTTCTCGAGGATGTCCTTAAAAAAGCTGTCGAAAGAACTGAAGAAATAATTGAAGGCAAAAATCCGGATCTGGAAAACAAGCATGAAGTTGCAAGGCAAGTTGGAATTGGAGCCATTATGTTCCAGGAATTGTCCAACAGCAGAATCAAGGACTATGTTTTTTCATGGGAGAAAACCTTGAGCTTCGAAGGGGAAACTGGTCCTTATGTGCAATACACGCATGCGAGATGTTCGAGTCTGCTTAGAAAAGGCGGCAGGTTTGATGCGGGTGATTTTGACGTTTCGATTCTGACAGACGATGTTTCAATGGATATAATCAGGCAATTGGGCAAATTCAGTGAAACGGTCGCTGAAGCCGGAAGAAAGTTTGAACCGGCTGTGATAAGCAGATTTGTAGTGGATTTGGCGCAATTGTTCAATCGGTTCTATCATGAACATTCAATAGTTGTTGAAGATTTAAAGATCAGGAAAGCAAGGCTTGCACTTGCGTTGTGCGTAAAGCAGACGTTGAAAAACGGTTTGGCTCTTTTGGGGATGCAGGCGCCTGAAAAAATGTAATTTATGTAAATCTTTAATGTTGTATAGAAAACGCCCCATGCCGTCAATTAGTGGTGTGGGGTTTCGTGATATAATATTCTATGTAGAAGAACGGACGGGAGGCATATATGAAAGTTCTTTTGGTCGCTTTGAATTCACAATTCGTACACTCGTCCCTTGCAATACATTCTCTTCATTCCGCAATTGCGGGAAAGAAAGGTTTTGACATTTCAATTAAGGAATATACAATCAACCAGGAAGAGGATCATGTACTGAGAGATTTGGCAGGTGAAAAACCAGACCTCATTTGTTTTTCGTGCTATATATGGAATATAGAAGCAGTAAGGCGGCTTGTTGGCAACCTCAAAAAAATCGACCCAAATATTGGAATACTGCTTGGAGGGCCAGAAATATCATATACGGATGATTGCCATAGCTACGAATTGCCCCATGCAGACTTTATTTTGCGTGGGGAGGGAGAAGAAAGCCTTTCTGAATTCCTCGATGGCAAGGGGCAAGACGGGTCGATAGCAATAGTCGAGGACTTGGACAGTCTGCCTTTTCCATATGCAGGAGTGGAACTTGCTGAAGCTAAGGACAAGATTCTTTACTATGAATCTTCAAGGGGCTGCCCCTACAGGTGCAGTTATTGCCTTTCCTCTATTATAAAAATGACACGATACAAGAATTTGGAAAAAGTTAAAAAAGAGATGGACATTTTCCTTTCGCATGGTGTCAAACAGGTCAAGTTTGTCGACAGGACATTCAATTCACATAGGGCAAGGGCGGTTAAAATTATGCAATACCTTGTCGATAATGACAACGGATATACTAATTTTCATTTTGAAATAAATGGAGATTTAATTGAGGATTCTTTCATCAACACGGTTGTATGTTCAAGGAAGGGACTCTTCCAGTTTGAGGTCGGAGTACAAAGCACCAATGAAAAAACGCTTCAGGCGGTCAACAGAAAAACAGATTTCAACGGATTGTCCCATTGGGTTAAAAGACTTATAGAAACAGGTAAAAGCCATGTGCATCTTGATTTGATAGCGGGGCTTCCGCATGAGGATTATGAAAGCTTTAAAAATTCTTTCAACGATGTGGATGCAATAGGGGGACACCATTTGCAGCTAGGATTCCTTAAATTGCTTCCGGGGACGCAAATAAGGGAAGAATCAAAAAAATACACCTATAAATTCAAATCCGAGCCTCCCTATGAAGTTTTGAAGACTCATGTATTGACCCATGATGAACTCTCGAGGCTCAAAAGAATTGAACATGTGCTTGAACTTTACGGGAATTCAGGTGGATTCATGCGTTCTGTAGAGTATTTCAAAAGACTTTTTAATGGGGACGGATTTGCTTTTTATGAAAATCTTTCTGATTATCTCAAAGAAAGGGGATTTTATGAAAGACCGCATCAAAAGAGAAAGCTTTACGGATATTTTTTTGATTACCATGAGCAACTTGAGATTGAAAAGGACACAGACCTTTTTATTGACATTTTAAAGTTCGACTATCTTATTCAAAAGCCCCAGGCGCTCTTGGACTTCTTCAATAAAAGAGAGCCCGAGGACTATAAGAACAAGTGCCATCAATTTTTGAAGGACACAGAGAAGGTAAAAGAGTTTCTGCCTGCATATGAGGGGCTGCCGGCAAAAAAAATCATAAACAAGGTTCATTTTGAACCTTTTGAATACAACGTGGACACGCTTAAAAAGGAAAAAACCGATGTTCTTTTCGACTATCAAAGCGAAAAAGGATTGATGGGAGAATCGACATACCGATTTGTTTTATTGACTGGAAAGGGGAAAGGAAAAACAAATGGAAATATTAAGTGATATTTTTTACACCAACAGGGAAGTACTAAAAAAGACCATAAAGGCAATAAGTGTGAACTGGAAGATTTTTTTAGTGGGAATTTCTTATTTCATATTCTCCTTGCTAATATGGAGAATAGCCTCTTTGGCATGGATTCTTTCGGGACTGATTATCGCAGTTTTCCAAAGTGCCGTTATTTCAGACTTTTTGTATTTGATGGAAAAGATAATTAAGTACGGGCATTTTACAATGCGGGATTTCAAGGAAGGCTTTAAGGTATACATCTGGAAAGCTTACAGCGTGCTGATACTCTTTTGGTTCGCCCGCTACGGTTTGAATTTATTTTTTGGAAGGGCGCTGTCGGCGTCAATCGGCGGAATCAGCATATGGTTCATAATTGAACTCTTCGCCTTCATGGCCCTAAATCCCCTGCCGGAAGTCATGTATCAAAAATACAACCAGGGTTTTGACATGATTTCTGGAGCTTTTGAATTCGTCAAGGAGAATTACCTGGAGTGGTTTGTTCCAAACATCCTAATTGCAATAGTCCTTTACTCCATGGTTGAATCGGCGATGAAACCTTTTGCTGCAGTTTCAGGGATTTTTATAAATGGGGCGGCTTCCGTGATGATGATTTTCGTATTGATATTGCTACCGCTGGTTTTTTCCTTCTTCATGATATACAGGGGATTCCTTTTCAAAATCCTTGACCGCTCTACAAGAAGAAAAAGAATATACCAGTACAGAATCGGTCATGAAGAATAAGGAGGGTTTAGATGGAAGAAGCTGTAGCAAGAAGGCTTAAAGAAAAACTGGAAGAGATAGTTTTCATAGAACTGAAAAAGGATGTTGCTATACCGGGCAAAAAAGCTCTTCTAAGGAAAAACATACCAATGCCCATAACGGTCAAGAAGCTATCAGATCGCGTTAGCAGCGGTGATTATGAGAATCTGTCGGTTAAGGAAATGGTGGAGGGGATGGCCTTGCTTGTGGCGGCCGATCCCGATTTTGAGCATAATCCATATTACAAAAGCCTTATGAAAGGCATAGACGAAAATATGGACAGGGTGATAACGGGAAGTGCAATAGAACTTGCTGAGAATAACCGGCTCGAGGATGCTTTTGCATTTTTCGAAACGGCCATGATTCTAAACCCTTCGAATTTGGATGCCGCATACAACAAAGCCAAGGTATGCGAAGCTCTTTCGATGGAGACGGAGGACAGTGAACTTGCCGAGGCGTGGGAGAAGGAGGCATTCACGCTCATGGAAAAACTTACTGTTGATTTTGAATATTTTTCAATGCCCTATTACCACTTGGGTTTTCATTATTCAAACAAGGGACTCTACAAAAAAGCCCAGCTTTCATGGGAACACTTCATTGAAAACTCAGATGACGAAAACAAGATAATGGAAGTACAGGAAATACTGATCAAGATGAGCGACCGGATTATTTTCGATGAAGGATACAACGAAGTGCTTTCAGGTTCTTTTGAAACAGGGCTTGAAAAACTGCTTTCAATAGAGGATGTTAATCCGTCGTGGTGGAACCTTCTGTTTTTTATAGCTTTGGCGTACAGGAATCTTGGCAAGATTGACCAAGCTGTCGAATATTTTGAAAAAGTCATACGAATCAAACCGGATCAGGCTGAATCGTTAAATGAACTTGGGCTTTGCCATTCAGCTTTGGGAAATTTGAGCGAAGCCGCAAGGTATTTCAAGAAAGCCTTAAATATGGATCCGGACAACCCGGAAATACTATGCAATAATGCAATGGCTCAAATGGAAATAGGAAACATTGAACTTGCAGAAACATACTTGGACCGCTCTTCTGAATTGGATCCGAACGATCCGGTGACAATAGCTTGCATTAATGAATTAAATAAATTTAAAAATAATTAACAAAAGGGATTATAGAATACAAAAGATATATAATAAGTGTTGTGTGGTGTAAACAGGGGTTTACAGGAGTTGCGCCATATAAACACTTATTCTTCTTTTTTTGTTGAAAAGTTGACAAACATGTTGAAAAGACGGAAGTCATTGCTTGGCATGATATTTGCAATATAAGCAGATGGGCAAACTAATATTTTCTAGAGAGGTGGCTTATGATTAAAACATTGAATGACTTAATAGAACAGGCAAAAAAACAAGAAAAAATGAAGCTTTCGGTTGCCGCCGCGCAGGACGGCGAAGTTTTGGCTGCAGTTGTTGAAGCTTCTGAAATGGGCATAGTAGAGCCGGTTCTGGTTGGAGATGAGAAAGCGATCAGGGCAATTGCGGATGGAAAAGGATTGGATCTTAAGGAATATAGAATAATCGATGAACAGGATTTGACAGAAACGGCAAGAAAGGCCGTTTCTCTTGTAAGTGGAGGGCAGGCGGATTTTGTAATGAAGGGCTTGATTGACACTTCGATACTGCTAAAAGCGGTATTGGACAAGGATATAGGCCTTAGAACCGAAAGCCAGCTCAGTCATGTGATGATGTATGAGGTGAAGGGATACCACAAGCTTTTGTACCTTACCGACGGCGGCATGAATATGTATCCGGACGTTCCGACAAAGGCTAAAATAATCAAGAACGCCATAGCGGCGGCAAAAGCATTGGGAAATCAGAACGTCAAGGTTGCTTGCCTTGCGGCAAAGGAAAAAGTCAATCCAAAGATGCCGGCAACTGTCGATGCCGGAGAATTGAAGCAAATGGGAGTCGAAGGATTTTTCGGAGAAGGCGTAACAGTAGAAGGCCCTATGGCGCTTGACCTGGCTATTTCAAAAGAGGCGGCGGAAATAAAGAGATACGAAAGCCCGGTTGCGGGAGATGCAGACGTATTGATGGTTCCGAACATAGAGATGGGAAATGGAATAGGAAAAGCTTTGAGTTACTTCGCATCAGCTAGTTCAGCCGGCGTCATAATGGGAGCAAGCGCTCCTGTTGTATTGGTCTCGAGGGCGGACACACATGAGAACAAGCTCAATTCAATCGCGCTTGGAAGCGTGATTGCTGCAAACAAACAGAAAAAAAGAGGAGCGTGAAAAGATGAAGGAATTACTGACCGGAAATGAAGCAGTCGCAAGAGGGGCATTTGAAGCTGGAATTTCTTATGCATCAGCATATCCGGGAACACCGAGTACAGAAATTCTTGAAAATATTGCACCCTACAAGAAAGAAATTGTAGCGGAATGGGCTCCAAATGAAAAAGTGGCGTTGGAATCGGCTATAGGCGCATCCATAGCCGGGGCGAGGTCATTGGCGGCAATGAAGCATGTTGGTGTAAACGTTGCGGCAGATCCCTTGTTTACATACGGATACACAGGTGTAAACGGAGCCATGGTTTTGGTTACCGCTGACGACCCTGGAATGCATTCATCGCAAAACGAGCAGGATAACAGGTATTATGCAAAATTTGCAAAAATTGCAATGCTTGAGCCTTCGGACAGCCAAGAAGCAAAGGACATGATAAGGACGGCAATTGAAATAAGCGAAAAATTCGATACAATGGTCCTCTACAGACTAACGACAAGAATCTGCCACAGCAAAGGGATAGTTGAATTCGGGGAACGCACGGAGCTTGGGGCCAAACCTTATGAAAAAAATATTCCCAAGTATGTGGCGGCACCTGCAAATGCCAAAAAGCTTCATATTGTACTTGAAGACAAATTGAAGGAGCTTGAGGCTTTTTCGAACGAAACACCGCTTAACTTCATTGAATGGAATGATCGAAAAATAGGAATTGTGACTTCAGGCGTTGCTTACCAATACGCAAAGGACGTTTTCGGGGACACGGCTTCCTACTTGAAAATCGGATTTTCATTTCCGCTTCCGATGGAAAAAATAAAAGCTTTCGCAAAAGAGGTTGACACGCTTTATGTTATCGAGGAGCTGGAGCCTTTCATGGAAGAGCAAATGAAGGCTGCAGGGATTGAGTGCGTTGGAAAAGATAAAATCCCCAACATAGGAGAACTCAACCCCGACATAATAGCAAAAACTCTGCTAGACGAATCACGTGAGACGATTGAGCCAATAAGCGATAAAGTTGTAGGAAGACCTCCTACAATGTGTGCCGGATGTCCACATAGAGGATTCTTCTATGAGCTCAGCAAGAAGAAAAACATAATGGTTACAGGCGATATAGGCTGTTACACATTGGGTTCGGCAGCTCCATTAAATGCAATGGAAACATGCATATGCATGGGAGCGAGCATAAGTCTTGGCCATGGGGCGCAAAAGGCCTTCAACAGACATGCAGTCGACAAAAGGGTTGTTGCGGTAATAGGAGACTCTACTTTCTTCCATTCTGGAATGACCGGGCTTTTGGACATAGCCTACAACAACAGCAACACTGTTACTGTAATTTTAGACAACAGAATAACCGGAATGACAGGCCATCAGGAAAATCCGGGAACTGGTTTCACACTCCAGGGAATGCCAGCTAAGCAGGCCGACATACCGGCTATCGTCAAGGCTTTGGGAATCGAAAATGTGAAGACTGTCAATCCAATAAAGCTTGGCGACATGAAAGAGGCTTTGGATTGGGCTCTGGAAATAGACGGACCTTCAGTAATAATAACGAGATGGCCTTGCGTTCTCAAGAAGCAGTCGGATCAGGATGTCGAGGAGTTCGGAGATTACAAGAGCCTTTGCGTAGTGGACGCAGAAAAATGCATAGGCTGCAAGATGTGCATAAATACAGGCTGCCCCGCACTAAATTTCGACAAAGAAAACAAGAAGGCCATGATTGACAAGAACCAATGCGTCGGATGTGAAGTTTGCCTTCAAGTATGTCCTGTAAAAGCAATCGAAAAGGTGGGTGAATAATATGAGTGAAGTCAAGAATATTCTGCTTGTAGGTGTCGGCGGACAGGGAACGATACTTGCCAGCAAAATTCTTTCGAGAGGGCTTGTGGATGCCGGGTACGATGTAAAGATGTCCGAAGTCCATGGTATGGCGCAAAGGGGAGGCAGCGTATCCACTCAGGTCAGGTATGGGCAAAAGGTATATTCCCCTATCATCGGATTGGGACAGGCTGACATACTCGCATCGTTTGAAAAAATGGAAGCCTGCAGATGGATTGACCATTTGAAGCCCGACGGAGTAATTGTAGTAAACAACTATGAAATTCCATCTGTTCCAATACAGATAGGCAAGGCGGACTATCCCGACGGCATAATCGAAGAACTCGAGAAGAAAGCCAAAACAACAAAACTTGATGCTATGGGGATAGCCAAAGAGATAGGAAATCCAAAAACCATGAATGTAGTGCTTCTTGGAGCGCTTGTAAAGGCCATGGGAATAACAGAAATTGATTGGGAAGAGGCTATAAGGAATACTGTAAAAGAAAGATTCATAGACATAAACATTTTGGCATTCAACAAAGGAATGGAAATGGTAAAATAGCGCATGGCGCATAGATGAGGGGGACTGTTCGAAAGAACGGTCCTTTTTTTCGAATTAACCCTTGTAATGAGTTTTAAATCTGCTATAATTATAAGAAATAATTATGTATAAAAATGCATAAATATGCATAGATATATATATTTTTTTGTCAAAAAGTTGGAGGGTGTGAAATGAAAGGTTATTTGATTCTGGAAGACGGAACGAAATTCGAAGGAAATATTTTTGGTAAGAAACGAAATTCCGTGGGTGAAGTCGTTTTTAACACGGGGATGACGGGATATCAGGAAACACTGACGGATCCTTCATATTATGGACAGATTGTGATACTGACATATCCACTTGTTGGAAATTACGGCATAACTCTCGAGGACAACCAGTCCGAGAAACCCAAGGTAAGGGGATTCATCGTAAGAGAAGCTTCCGCGAATTATTCCAACTGGAGGGGAAGGGAATCAATTGACGAGTACCTTTACAAAAACGACATAGTCGGGCTCGAGGGTATAGACACAAGGGCGCTGACCAAAATGATCCGGGAAAATGGAACGATGACAGGAAAGATAGTCGCATACGATGATGGAGTCGATGTGATGGAGGAAATAAAGTCCTTTGACAATTCTGATGCGGTTCATCAAGTGACCCCAAAATTCAACTATGACTTGATGCCTGTCACACCGAAGGTCGCTGTAGTGGATTATGGCATAAAGAGAAACATACTTAGCGCCCTGGTGAACAGGAATGTCCATGTCAGGGTGTTTTCATGCCTAGATACGGCAGAGAAGATACTCGATTTCAATCCAGATGGAATTTTTCTTTCGAACGGACCGGGAGACCCCGCTTTTCTTAAGGAGGAAATAGAAACAGTCAAGTCACTCATAGGAAAGAAACCCATTTTTGGCATATGTCTTGGACACCAACTTCTTGCACACGCCCTCGGGGGAACCACCAAAAAGATGAAATACGGTCATAGGGGCTGTAATCATCCGGTAAAGGACCTTGCGAAGGACAGGGTGTTCATAACATCACAGAATCACGGTTATGAAGTGGTCGAAGAAAGCATAGACAAGAAGGTGCTGGAAATAACACACTTGAACATGAACGACAATACGGTAGAGGGAATGAGGCATCTCACGCTCCCTATATTCAGCGTGCAGTTCCATCCGGAAGCTTCTCCCGGTCCAAGCGATTCGGATTACCTGTTCGACGAATTTTTGAATATGATTAAAAAGGAGAATAAACATGTCAATATATAAGGGGCTTGAAAAGGTTATGGTGATTGGTTCGGGACCAATCATAATAGGACAGGCTGCCGAATTCGATTATTCCGGCACACAAGCCTGCAAGGTTTTAAGGGAACACGGACTGAAGGTCGTATTGGTGAACAGCAATCCGGCTACGATCATGACGGACAAGGAAATGGCCGACAGCGTTTATATAGAACCGTTGACGGTTGAATTTCTCGAAAAGATAATTGCAAAGGAAAAGCCCGACGGTGTACTTGTAGGCATGGGGGGGCAGGTTGCTTTGAACCTTGCCCTGGAGCTTTGGCAGGCTGGAATTCTTGACCGATACAATACCAAGCTTTTGGGGACGAATATAGATGCGATAGAAAAATCGGAAGACCGTGAAAAATTCAAACTGATGATGGAAAGCATAGGAGAGCCTGTGATAGAGGGGATGATTGCCTCTTCGCTGCAGGAAGCCTGCGAGCAGGCCGATGAAATAGGTTACCCCATTGTCGTTCGTCCAGCGTACACATTGGGAGGAACCGGCGGGGGAATCGCCGCAGACAGGGATGAACTGGAAAAAATAGTTCCGGTCGGCCTTGCCTACAGTGCCGTTGGGCAGGTTTTGATTGAAAAGAGCGTCAAGGGCTGGAAGGAAATAGAGTACGAGATGATCCGAGACAACAAGGGCAATTGCATAACCGTGTGCAACATGGAAAACATCGACCCTGTCGGCATCCATACCGGAGACAGCATAGTCATAGCACCTTCACAGACGCTTAGCGACAAGGAATACCAGATGTTGAGAAACGCTTCAATAAAGATTGTCACGGCGCTTAACATAAAGGGAGGATGCAATGTACAGCTTGCCTTGAACCCATACAGTTTCGAATACAGGGTCATAGAGGTCAACCCAAGGGTCAGCCGATCGTCGGCTCTTGCATCCAAGGCTACAGGATATCCCATAGCAAAGGTTGCGGCGCAAATAGCCATAGGCCTTGACCTCGATGAAATTCCTAATGATGTTACAGGAAGGACTCTTGCGTGTTTTGAGCCTACACTGGACTATTGCGTCATTAAAATCCCCAAATGGCCATTTGACAAATTTGAAACCGGAAACCGAACATTGGGAACAAAAATGATGGCTACAGGAGAAGTGATGGCGATAGGAAACAGTTTTGAAAGTGCTCTCTTAAAGGGGGTTAGATCGCTTGAAATTGGTGTATATTCTTTGGAAATCCAAAAAGCCGCAGCTTTCAGCGATGACCAAGTCATACAAAAGATACTAAAGAGCGACGATGAAAGGCTCTTTTTCCTTGCGGAGCTTCTCAGAAGAGGTTACAGGACGGAATATCTTTGGGAATTGACCGAAATTGACAGATTTTATCTAGAGAAAATAAGCGGTATAGTCAAGCTCGAAGAAGGACTGAAGAAAAAAACCCTTTCTGAAATTGACAGCGAAGAGCTGCTTTCCTTAAAGAAAAAAGGCTTCGCAGATGTGGCAATAGCATCGTTCACCAAATCGGATGAGATAGACGTATTCGAAAAACGCAAGAAAAATGGCGTGATGCCTGTTTTCAAGATGGTTGACACCTGTGGAGGCGAATTCGAGGCCAAGTCTCCTTATTACTATTCGACATATGATCCTTACGACGAGGTTGTAGTAAGCGACCGGAAGAAGGTAATAGTAATAGGATCGGGTCCAATAAGGATTGGACAGGGTATAGAATTCGATTATTGCTCTGTCCACGGGGTGATATCGCTAGAAAAGATGGGAATAGAATCTATAATAATAAACAACAACCCCGAAACGGTTAGCACAGATTTTGACACATCCGACAAGCTTTATTTCGAGCCTCTCACGGAAGAGGACGTGATGAACATAGTGGTCAAGGAAAATCCGGATGGAGTCATTCTGCAGTACGGAGGCCAAACTGCAATAAAGCTGGCGGAGCATATGGAAAAGATGGGAGTTGCCATACTCGGAAGCGGATACGACTCCATTGACAGGTCCGAGGACAGGGAGAAATTCGAGGCGGTTCTGGAAAAACTGAACATAGCCAGGCCTTCAGGAAAGGCTGTAATGAATGTAGAGGAAGGACTCGAGTTTACGAGGGTTTGCGGATTCCCGGTCTTAATCCGTCCAAGTTATGTATTGGGGGGGATGGGAATGGAAATTGCCTATGACGAGTCTGAGTGCGTGGAATATCTTGAGAATGCATTCAAGAAGGACAAGAAGAATCCTGTTCTTATAGACAAATACCTGAACGGAAAAGAAATTGAAGTTGATGCCATAGGTGACGGAACAGACATACTGATTCCGGGAATAATGGAGCATCTGGAAAGAGCCGGAGTCCACTCGGGAGACAGCATATCGGTATATCCGGCATTCAGCCTGAGCCAAGAAATAAAAAATAAAATCATAGAGAACACCGAGAAACTTGCATCCGAATTGAATGTTCTTGGGCTTGTCAACATACAGTATGTCGTTTATGACAACAAGGTATATGTAATAGAGGTCAATCCGAGAGCGTCGAGAACCGTGCCTTATATAAGCAAGGTCACCGGAATACCGATGATAAGGCTTGCAACAGAAATAATGATGGGCTCAAAGCTCAAAGATTTGGGTTTCGGTACGGGACTTTATAAGGAAAGCGGTTATTATGCAGTAAAAGTTCCTGTCTTCTCCATGGAAAAACTTCCGCAGACAGAAATTGCCCTTGGACCCGAAATGAAATCCACGGGAGAGGCCCTGGGCCTCGAAAAAGATCTTTACAAGGCGATTTATAAAGGCCTTGTTGGTTCAAGACTCGAATTGGGAAGCATCGGCAGGGTATTGGTAAGCATATCCGACAATTACAAGAAAGAGTTCGAACCGATTGCAATGAAAATGAAAAGGCTCGGATTCGAGTTTTATGCAACAAAAGGAACAGGCGAATACCTCGGCAAACTGGGAATCGACTACAAGCATGTAGCCAAGATAGGAGAAGAGGAGACCAACGTGCTTTCTCTTATTCGAAACGAAAAGCTTACACTTGTCATAAACATTCCGAGCAAGGGCAGAAACAGTTTGACGGAAGGCTTCAATATAAGAAGGACATCCATAGAAAACAGGGTTCCTTGCATGACGTCGCTTGACACATTGAATTATGTCTTGGACATATGGGAAAGGGACATCAAAGAAGAAGACGTAGAAGTTTACGACATAACGAAGATATAGAACAGCAATAAGTGGAAAGTGGAAAGTGGAAAGAAAAAAAGAACTAAAAGCAAAAAACAAGAAAAGCTGCCTGGAAATTTAAAAGGCAGCTTTTTTATATGTTTCTTTCTACTTCCTACTTTCCACTTTCTACTTTCTACTGAAGCTAGTCAGCAGTTTTTGATGCTGACTAGCTTCTATAGTTACCGTTGATCTTAACATAATCATAGCTCAAATCGCATCCCCATGCCTTGGCGGAGAAGCTTCCGTCATTCAAGCGTACATGAATGATTACGGTTTCGTTTTTCAATATTTCCTCTGCCGCCTTTTCGTCAAAAGGAACTCCTTTGCCCTTTTCAACCAATGTAATTATTTCGCCTCCGCCTTCGAAAACCAAATCCAGTTTTTCGGCATCGAAGTTTCCTCCCGAGTATCCCATTGCGCAGAGTATTCTTCCCCAATTGGCATCGTTTCCGAAAAACGCCGCCTTGACCAAGTTTGATGAAATGATCGATTTTGCCAATTTATTGGATGCATCTTGGCTGAATCCCCCCGTCAAATTCACCTCAATAAGTTTAGTGGCTCCTTCCCCGTCTTTTGCAATAAGCATTGCGAGTTCGATACATACAATCTTTAAGGCTTCCTTGAAAATGTAGTAATTGGGGCCTTCTATGGCGATTGGCTTGTTTCCTGCGCTTCCGTTTGCCAAAACAATCGCTGTATCGTTTGTGCTTGTGTCTCCATCTACCGAAATCATATTGAAAGAGACATCCGTGCATTCAAGCAGAGCTTTTTTAAGCAATTCGTTTTCTATTGCGGCGTCAGTGAGGATGAAAGAAAGCATAGTTCCCATATTTGGGTGAATCATTCCCGATCCCTTTGCCATTCCGCTGATTACAACTTTTTTGCCTCCAAGCATGAAATCCACCGAAACCTCTTTCTTGAAAGTGTCTGTAGTCATTATTGCTTCGGCCGCATCAGGAAAGCTCGAGCTTTCCAGGTTTTCCGCCATGGGCTCAATGTTTGAAACGATTCTGTCCATTGGAAGGGGCACCCCGATTACTCCTGTCGACGCGACAAGAACTTCCTTGCTGTCTATGCCCATGACTTCCGAAACAAGCGAAATCATGCGATTTGCATCGTCTGTGCCCTGTTTTCCGGTGCATGCATTTGCATTGCCGCTGTTGGCAAGTATTGCATGTATATTGCCCGAGGATACATTTTCCATGCTTATTTTAACGGGGGCCGCTTTTACAGAGTTTTTAGTGAATACGCCTGCCGCGTGAGCGGGTTTTGAGCTGTAAATCATACACATGTCTTTCTTTGTGCTTCCCTTCTTTATGCCGCAGGCAATTGAAGATGCAGTAAAATCCTTGACCGGTATAAATTCCTTATATTTTTTCATCGGTTTGCCCTCCTTATGGCGCCATGGGTGTGAAGTCGAGTCCGCATTTTTCATCGTACCCCAACATCAAATTCATATTCTGGACCGCTTGGCTTGAAGCGCCCTTCATCAGATTGTCGATTGCAGACACTGCAATCAGTGATGACGAAGTTTCATCTACGGCCAAGCCTATGTCGCAAAAATTGGATTGGCGAACATTCCGCGTTTCCGGGAATGTGCCCTTGTCCAAGACCCTTACAAATGGCTTTCCCTTGTAGAAATCTTTGTAAAGGGCAGTCATTTCAGAGGAGCTTATGTTTGCCTTGAGGCGTCCATAGCAGGTCGACAGTATTCCGCGGTTCATTGGGACCAGATGCGGAGTGAATACAACCTTTGAACTTTCTTTTCCAAGAAGGCTAAGTTCCTGCGCAATTTCAGGAGTATGCCTGTGGCTGAATAAACCGTATGCTTTCACACTTTCATTGACTTCACAATATAGGTTTGCCGTTTTGGCGCTTCTTCCGGCACCGGAAACTCCGGATTTTGCATCGACGATTACATCGCTTTCAATCAAACCTGCTTTCATTGCAGGAGCAAGAGCAAGGATCGAAGCCGTGGGATAGCATCCGGGATTGGCTACATACGAAGCTTTTTTTACGGATTCCGCGTGAATTTCCGGGAGGCCGAATACGAACTCGTCTATCAGGCCTGTTAGCTCGTGGGGCGCATTGTACCATGCTTCATATATTTTGGGATCATTTATCCTGAAATCTGCACTCAAGTCGATAATTTTGATTCCGGGGTTTATGCTTAAAAGTTTCTTCACCATTCCCATGGAGCTTTTGTGGGGGAGGGCGAGGAAAACAAGATCCGTGTCCCTGACTATGCAAGCATCGATATTTGAAGTGTCAAGACACTTAAGATCAACCAAACCTCTCATGTTGGGGTAGATGTCCGAGTACGCTTTTCCCTTGTTGCCGCGTGAAGTAACAAAGGACAGACTCACATTTGGATGATGCTTTATAAGCCAAACCAGGTTTTGACCGGCATAACCGGTTGCGCCTAAAATTCCTATTTTCAACATATTCACCTCATTCGAAATTTATTTCTTATTATTATACAAAATAATGAATATATTTGCAATAAATACGCTTAAAAGTATTGCATAAATATAAATACATATGTATAATAATAAGAAATAAAAAGATAAGAGGGTATTCAAATTGAAGAAATCCACAGAAAAGGCAAGAATATTGACAGAAGCCTTGCCGTACATTCAAAAGTTCCACAACAAAACATTCGTTATAAAATTCGGAGGCAGCATAATGAGAAACCTGGAGGCTAAAAAGGCCTTCATTGAAGATGTTGTTTTGCTGAATCTGGTAGGAATAAAAATAATAATTGTACATGGCGGAGGACCTGAAATAACCGAAAGGATTGAAAAAATAGGAATAAAGACTGAATTCATAGACGGCCTCAGAAAAACCGACAGCGAAGTCATCGAGGTTGCTGAAATGGTTCTTGCAGGACGCATAAACAAGGAAATTGCATACTTGGTTAACAGCATGGGGGGGAAAGCTGTCGGACTTTCTGGGAAAGACGGCAATTTGATAAAGGCTACAAAGAAAAAGATATATAAAGAGAAAAAAGAAATAGACCTCGGCTATGTGGGAGATGTTGAGAAAATAGACAAGAAAATCTTGGAGGACTTGATAGACCTTGGATACATTCCAATAATATCGCCGATAGGATTTGGCGCCGATGGGGAAACCTACAACATAAACGCCGACTTTGTCGCATCAGCTGTAAGCGGCGAACTGAAGGCAGAAAAGTTGGTTCTGATGACAGATGTAGAGGGTTTGTACAGAGATTTTGAAAATAAAAAAGGCTTCATCACAGCCATGACATCCTCAGAGGCAAAGGAGCTTATTGAAACGAAGGCGATTGAAGGGGGCATGCTTCCGAAACTTTCTTGTTCGGCGGCTGCGGTTGAAAGGGGGACAAAGAATGTTCACATTCTCGATGGAAGGGTGGAGCATTCATTGCTTATAGAAGTGCTTACAGATAAAGGTATCGGGACAATGATTCATGGAGGGGAAGCAAAATGAACAACGACAAACAGATGTACACAGGGAAGAGATTTGACATTACAATTGAAAAAGGTAAGGGGACGTATGTATATGATGTGGATGGAACGGAATATTTGGACTTCACCGCCGGATATGCGGTCAATGCTCTTGGGCATTGCAATGAAATAATGATAAACGCACTTGAAGAACAAAGCAGGAAAATATTCCACATATCGGATATAGTATGGAACCCCATACAGACTAAGTTGGCTAATTTTCTTGTTGAAAAAAGTGGTATGGATTCCATCTTCATTGGAAACAGCGGTACCGAAGCGATAGAAGGAGCAATCAAGCTTGCTAAGAAATACGGAAATACCGTTTCCGAAAAACAGGACAAATATGAAATAATTTCTATGGTAAACGCTTTTCACGGAAGGGCCGTGGGATCGACATCCATAACAGGAAAAGAAAAATACAAGAAAGCATTCCAACCTCTTTTGCCGGGCTCAAAGAATAGCCCTATAAACGACATTGATGCTTTGGAAGAGGCAATGAGCGAAAAAGTATGCGCATTGGTGATAGAACCGATTCAAGGAGAGGGCGGAATAGTTTCATCCACTCCGGAATTCTTGAAGGCAGCTAGAGCCGTATGCGACAAATATGATGCTCTTCTCATATTCGACGAGATTCAATGCGGAATGGGAAGGATAGGAAAACTCTTTGCATACGATTTATTTGGAGTAAAGCCCGATATTGTCTGCATAGCGAAGGGATTGGGAGGAGGATTTCCAATAGGGGCTTTCCTTTCAAACGATAAAGCCAATCTTTTTCAGCCGGGAGAACACGGCACTACATTCGGAGGTAATCCTTTAGCGTGCGCGGTATCATATGCGGTAATGCAGGAAATATCAAAAGAAAGTTTTCTTGAGGGAGTAAAGGAAAAAGGTGAATACTTCAAGAAGAATTTTGCTAAAAAAGCAGATGAAATCGATTTTGAATACGAAATAAGAGGGGAAGGGCTCCTGCTTGGAATAGACATAGGGAAGAGTCCCGGGGAACTTGTAAAGAAGTGTATAGAGAACGGCCTCCTTATAATCGGAGCCGGAGAAACCGTTTTAAGAGTAATACCTCCTTTGACCGTATCTAAAGAAGAACTGGACAAAGGAATTGACATAATCATTAAATCGATAAAAGAACTCAACAAATGAAAGGAGAGCATATGATGGTAACAGTATTGTCCCAAAAATGCATTGAGAAGGCAGATATCGCTTCATTTCTGAGTTGTAATCCTGAAGGTTATGTTCATATAGAACCGAGCATAAAAAATGTCAACATAATTGATTTGGGGCTTGGAAAAGAAACGGTCAACAAGATAGCCGGCAAGAACTACAGCGTTAACGTATTTAATAAGAATTTCAATCCGGAACTGTTGCTTTCCTTAAAAAGCGATTGCATAGTTGTTACGAATGGAATAATTGATTTGTCGGATTACGAAAAAATCAAGAACAATCTGATGAAAATGATTGGCAAGAAAAAAATAGTTGGTTTCGGATTCGGCAATGAAATTCTCGCAGATGCAGCTGAAGTAATGGCTGTGGCCTTTGATGAATCAGCTAAGCTGTACGGTTCAGAGAATTTTGAAATTGACATGATTTAAGGCTTAAATTGAAGCGATGAGTTCAAAGCCAAAAAACCTGTAGGTTTTTTGGCTTTTGTCTTGACACACAAAGATAAATGAATTATCATAATTAATTGTGAGCAACACGCAAATTTACAAAAATATAATTTGACACAGTGTTGTTTTCATGATAATATAATAAAGCGCTCTTAAGATGGGTCAGCCGATCGAGAGGTAGCGCAAAGCAAGTGAAATAGCGGTCTTTGAAAACTGAACAGCAAGAGAGCAGAGA
>CAZAFW010000016.1:0-38042 GCA_964484935.1 uncultured Peptostreptococcaceae bacterium | reverse complement strand
AACGGTGTTTCATTCCATGTTGGCTTCATTGACTTTTCCTCCTTCTTTTATTTTAGGTTAATTTCATGATTTTCATTGAAACGGAAGCTTTTGTGCTTGAAATGAAAGCATGAATTAAGTTATTGTTAATAATATAAATAATAATTAAAGCCGTGTCAATAAATTTTTTGCAATTTGCAAAAAAATAATTTGGATTATGAAAATATTAGGTAGGCATAATGGCTTTGACCGGCAATACTGTTATAATGTATAGAAAAGAGAATGGAGGAGGGCAAATATGGTTGGAATGAAGGAAGTCGAAGAGGCATACGAAAAAATTGCGCCTTGGATTTCAAAAACGGAACTCGAGAAAAGCCTGCACCTCAGCTCGGATGAAACAGAAGTTTTCATGAAACTGGAATGCCATCAGAGAACAGCAAGAAGCTACAAGATAAGGGGAGTCATGAGCAAGCTTCTTTCTCTCAAGGAAGAGGAGATCCGGCGCGGCGTCACGGCCGTTTCATCGGGAAACCACGGAGCTGCGCTCGCATATGGTGGAAGCCTTCTGGGCGTGGAAAGGGTTGAAATATTTGTGCCGGAAACCACTCCTGTTCCAAAAGTTCAAAAAATGGAAAGATTTGGAGCGAAGGTCAACAGGGTTGGAAAGAATTTTGATGAGACGCATTCGTTTGCAGAAGAAAAAATAGGCGAAACGGGACTTGTAGAAGTAAGTCCCTATGAGGACGAGCATGCGCTTGCGGGGCAAGGCACTGTTGCGCTTGAGATCCTGAGCCAAAACCTGCGAATAGACACGATTGTTGTTCCAATCGGAGGGGGAGGACTCATATGCGGAATAGGCGCATACGCAAAGGAGTTTAATCCGGACATCCGGATGATAGGCGTTCAGACGGAGGCTTGCCCGGCAATGGCGGATTCCATCAGGGACAAAAAATGCTACGAGTATTACGAGTCGGGCCAAAGCGTTTGCGACGCACTGATAGGAGGAGTTGGAAGGCTGCCTTTTAAGATGGCTTCAAGTTGCATTGATGATGTGCTGCTGGTTTCTGAGAAGGCGATCAAGAAGGCTACCGTTTCAATGATGAAGGATGAACGCATTATGTGCGAGCCGTCAAGCGCAATTTGCTACGCGGCTTTCATTGAAAACAGAAAAATATTTGAAGGAAGGAAAACAGCTCTTGTCATTTCCGGCGGGAATATTTCCTGGGAAATGGCAAGGGGTCTTTTAAAAGAATGCGACAAGGAGGAATGAAATGTTCAAAGTGAGGGTTTTGAATCAGGAGAACATTAAAAGGGTATTGGATATGGAGTCTGTCATAAATGCCGTAGAGAAAGTTTATGTACTGAAGTTTGAAAAGAAAGCGGATGTGTTCCCTATGGTCTTCCATGAATTCGAGAGAGGCGTTGCGGACATGGACATAAAGTCGGGATACCTTGAGGATGAAGACATATTCGGACTCAAGCTGGTATCGTGGTTCGGGGAAAACGGCAAAGTGGGCATGCCTCCCCTCATCGGAACCACGCTGGTTTTTGACGGCAAGACAGGTGTTCCGAAAGGGCTTCTGAGCGCTGAGCATGTAACAGGAATGAGAACCGGCGCCGCCGGTGCGATAGGAGCCAAATACCTTGCAAGAAAAAATTCGGAAAGAATGCTTATGGTGGGAACAGGGCACCAGGCTCTCTTCCAGATAGGGGCGGTTCTGACTGCAATGCCGGGAATCCGGAAGGTAATGGTCCACAGCCCGAGGACAAAGGGCAAGGCGGAAGAATTTTGCCTATCGGCCAGGGACAGGCTCGCAAAGATGTTTCCGGGAATTGCATTGGATGCGGTTTTCGAGCCGGCTGCCGAACTTGAGGAGTCCGTCAAAAAAAGCGACATCATAATAACGGCTACACCTTCGAGGGAAGCAATGATTTTGAAGGATTGGGTCAGGCCCGGCACACATATAAGCTGCATTGGTGCCGACATGTCGGGAAAGCAGGAGATAGACGAAAGGATATATGAAACCGCAAGGGTATTTGTCGATGATTGGGGTCAGGCGGCTTCGGTCGGAGAAACCGAGACTGCGGTGAAAAAAGGCATAGTGAGAATGGATGAACCGCTTCCCGAGATAGGAGAGGCGATAGCAGGAAAGATAGAGGGGCGTATTGGCGATGCAGACATAACTGTCTTCGATTCAACGGGAATAGCCCTGCAGGACCTGATGGTTTCCAAATTGGCTTTGGACATGGCGGAGTCGCTTGGAATAGGAGAAACTATAGACTTGTAAAAAAGGAGAATGCCAAATGAAAATCAAAGATTTCGGCGTAGAGATGTGGATGAACAAATACGAGGACGACTGCGAGTGGAACCTGGCTGAAACCTGCGTGAAGTCATTCGTCTTGGAGGAGCTTATTGAGCTGTCGGGCGAACCCCAGGAAAAGGTTGTCGGAGACATATTGGAAATGCACCTGACATACGGCGCGATTCTCGGATCTGACCGGCTGCGGAATCTAATAGCCGGCCTTTACGAGACTGCCAAAATAGACAACATAGTAACCACACACGGGGCAATCGGAGCCAACAGTCTTGTTCTGACATCGATTGTCGAGCCCGGGGACAAGGTTGTATCCGTGCTTCCGACCTACCAGCAGATGTATTCGATCCCCGAATCCATAGGAGCTGAGGTGTCGATACTTCAGCTCAGGCAGGAAAACGGATTCCTTCCGGATCTCCAAGAGCTTGAGGAAATGACAAAGGAAGGGGCGAAACTCATATGCATAAACAACCCCAACAATCCCACCGGGGCTCTTATGGACGAGGATTTCCTGAAAAGAATTGTTGAAATTGCGAAAAAAGCCGGCGCATACATATTGGCCGACGAGGTATACAGGGGACTGAACCATGAAGGAGACCCATTCACGACATCCGTATTCGATCTGTACGAAAAGGGCATAAGCACCGGAAGCATGTCCAAGACCTTCTCTCTTGCGGGAATAAGGACAGGCTGGATCTGCGGCCCCGAGGAAGTAATGGAAGAGGTTGCAAAGCATAGGGACTACAACACAATAAGCTGCGGGATGATTGACGAATACATTGCGGCCATGGCTCTTGAGAACAAGGATAAAATCATTGAAAGAAACATAAGCATAGTCAGGAAAAACAAGAAGATGCTTTCTGAATGGGTTGAGAAGGAAGAGAGCTTCAGCTTTGTGGAGCCTGCGGCCGGGACCACGGCCTTTCTCAAGTTCGACTTGGACGTAGATTCTGAGACATTCTGCAAGAGGCTTCTGGCGGAAACTGGCGTGATACTTCTTCCTGGAAAGGTCATGGACATGGAGGGGTATCTGAGGATAGGCTATGCCAACGATCCCGAAATAATAGAAGAGGGGCTTAAGAGGATATCGGAGTTTGCAAAGTCGCTATAGTCAGAAGATATATCAGGCGATTACGAGGATTAGCCAATTGCGAAACCCGGCTCGATTGAGCCGGGTTTTTTCTGTTATTATATTTCTCTTCTCCAGAATTTCGGAGACATGAGAGCTATCACGGTGAAGAGCTCAAGCCTTCCAAGAAGCATGAAGAAAGACAGAAGGAGCTTGCTTAAGACAGAGAATTCCGAGTAGGTGTGTGTGGGGCCCACGAATCCGAATCCAGGACCTATGTTGCCGAGTGTTGCGGCCACTGCGCTTGTTGCGCCCAAAAAGCCTATTCCTTCGAGTGAAATGGCGACCGAACCCAGTATGAATATTAGCATGTAGAGCATGAAGAAGCCGGCTATGTTGAGCAGGGTGTCTTCCGCAACCGGCTGTTTACCCAGTTTTACAGCGACAATAGCCCGCGGGTGAAGGATCTTGGTGATTTCTCTTTTTATAAGCTTTATCAGCGCGAGTATTCTTATGACTTTGATGGATCCTCCTGTGGAACCTGCGCTGCCGCCGACGAACATAAGCATGAAGAGCACGCTTCTCGAAAAGGCGGACCACTTTTCATAGTCGAATGTGGTGTAACCCGTTGTGGTCATTATTGAACTCGCCTGGAAAAGCGAGTGGGTGAAAGATTCGAACCAGTTGTGGTATATGTGGAAGTTGTTGTCAATTGTTATGGCGAGCACACATGCGAATATGATTCCGAGATAGAATTTGAGTTCCGAATTCTTTATCACGTCTCTCCATTTGCCCTTGAAAAGGCTGTAATAGAGTGAAAAGTTGGCGCCGGACATTATCATGAATATTGATATCACATTGAATATGTAGGCGCTTCCAAAGGAGCCTATGCTCGAGTTTCTTGTCGAGAATCCGCCTGTTCCAAGCGTGCCGAAGGTGTGGACTGCCGCCTCGAAGGCGGTCATTCCGCCAAGCATGAGAAGGCCGAATTCCGCGAGAGAAATTATTATATAAGCCCTATAGAGTATTTTAGCTGTTTCCATTATCCGGGGTGCTATCTTGTCGGCTATTGGTCCCGGGCTTTCCGCCTTGAAGACATGGAATCCGCCTGTTCCCATTATGGGAAGTATTGCAACGGCAACGACAAGTATCCCCATACCTCCAACCCAGTGGGTGAAGGATCGCCAGAATAGAATTCCCATGGGAAGCACTTCTATGTCGTTTATTATAGTTGCTCCTGTTGTGGTGAAGCCCGACACGGTTTCAAAAAAAGCGTCCACATAACTTGGTATTGACCCGGACAGGTAAAAGGGAAGAGCGCCCAGAAGGGATGAAAAAAGCCATCCGAATGTTACTATGGCAAGGCTTTCCTTGACCTTGAGAACCTTGTTTTTAAGCGGGATTCTTGTAAGCGCAAAGCCCGCCGAAGCAGTTATTGCTATGCTTGACGCGAAAGGGATTGTGTCGCTTTGTTTATGAGCGTACGAAATAATCAGCGGCGTAACCATGCCGAGAGCAATTATTAACAATAAATAGCCTAAAACTTTGAATATCATTCTGTGATTCATCAGCGGCCGTCCTTTAAGTTGAAGAATTTTTCTAGCTTTGGAACTTCAGACATTAGCGAGAAGACTACTATCCTGTCTCCTTCCTGTATTACAGAATTGCCTTTTGGAATTACAACCTTTCCGTCATGGATTATTGCACCTATTATTATGCCTTTTGGAAGCCCCAGGTCCATTATCGGTTTTCCAAGGAAATTCCAGCTCTTTGATGCTATTATTTCGCTGACTTCGGCCTGTCCGTCAAGCAGAAGAGAAACGGAAACCACCTTTCCGCCGCGGATGTATTTGAGTATGTCGCTTGCAGTTATGTTTACAGGGTTTATCGCCAAGTCTATTCCCAGCTGCTCAATTATATGGATGTAGCTTTGCCTCGATATCTTTGCGATTACCTTTCCTACATTAAGCTGCTTGGCACGGAGCGACATGAACAGGTTCTCCTCGTCGAATCCGGTTACGCCTATGAATGCGTTCATTTCGGAGAGGTCTTCCTCCTCGAGAAGGTTTGCCTCCGTTCCGTTTCCGTGGATTACAAGAACGTTGTCGTTGAGGCGTTCTGCAAGATTTTTGCATCTTTCCAGGTTTGATTCGACTATTTTTACGGTTATATTTTTTTTGGAGAGTCGATCGGCAAGATAGTATCCCACTTTTCCTCCGCCTAGGATCATCACCTTTTTCATTGCCTTGTTTCCCACCGGTTGATGCAGGTTTTTGGCTATACCGTCTATCTTGCCCTTCTGTCCCATTACATAAATTATGTCGTTTTCTTTGAGCACTGTGCCTCCGTGGGGTATTATCACTTGGCCTTCCCTCGATATGGCGGCAATAAGAAGGCCGTCCATATAGCTGAGCTCGCTTACGCTCTTGTTCATGAATGCGGGAAGATTCTTGATGTTGAAGTTTACAAGGGAAACCTTGCCCATTGCATATTTGCCGAAATAGAATGTGTAGCTTTCCATGAGGTACCTTAGTATTTCATTTGCCGTGGCCAGGTCGGGATTCACCACATGGTCTATTTTGTATGTCTTCTGTATGAATTCAAGCTGATTGGAATATTCGGGGTTTCTTATCCTGGCAATGCTCTTTGTGCAACCGAGCTTCTTGACCATAGAGCTTATGAGTATGTTGGTTTCGTCATCGCTTGTCACTGCAATAGCCAAATCATATGTCGAGATGCTTAGCTTCTCGAGTATTTCCTTTCTTGCTCCGTTTGCGTTTATGGTCAGAACATCCATGTGGTTCTTGAGTTTTTCGAGGACAATCGGGTTGCTGTCCATTATTGCCACATGTATGTCGCTGCTGAGCATGGATGTCGCCAGCTTTGTACCAAGTTTGCCCGCCCCGATGATAATTACTTTCATGATTCACCAACCTTTTTCTTTATTGAAAGCGCATAAAAAAGACGAAACGCTTTCATAATTTGACTATCCTTATCGAATATATCATAAGTTTATCAAAGAGGAATAGGGATATAAAGGAATAATGGTTATTTTGAATGCATTTTTCATTTTTAGGCATTGATTGAAAGGAAAATGGTGGCAATTCTCACCGGACATGGCATAAAAAAGTGTCTGGAGGGTATGTATTTATCAAAGGCGGTTTGTTGGATAGAAGAAGGGAGACGGAGTCATGAGAATGGTGCCATACATAAGGTTGAACGGCAATTGCGAAGAAGCCTTGAATTATTACAAAAATTTGCTTGACGGGGAAATAAACTACTTGCAGCGATACGGGGAAGCGCCGGAGGGAATGTGGAAGGTCGAGGGATCCGAGAACAGGATTCTTCATGCCAGCCTTTTGGCGGGTGGAGTGGTCTTGCATCTTTCGGATGTTCCCGGAGGTAAGGGGGAAGCCCCAGTAGGAGCCCCAGGAGGAGCTGTTTCACTTTCGCTTGAACTCGAGCCCGAGGAGGACATGGATTTCATATATGAGGCTTTGTCCAAGGACGGACTTGCTGAGGTTTCCATCAGTGATACATTCTGGAATGCCAGGTATGCTTCCGTGACTGACAAGTTCGGAATCAGATGGATAATCAATCAGGACAAGGAAGGGTGACTCTTTGCGGAACTGCCGATTATTGTGGAAAAGTGGCGAAAAAAGAAAAAGACTGTGGAAAACTCCGATTATTTTTCGGCTTTTCCACAGTCTTTAATTATATCCATTATTTCCATGGGGTGATTTAATATATATTCGGGGTTCATTGACCTCAGTCTTTCATATCCGGCTATGGTCCATGAAACCAGAACGAATGGAACCCCTGCGTTTTTTGCGGCCAAGAGGTCGTGTCTGCTGTCGCCCACGAAAATAGTGTTTTCGGCCGAGGTGCCTAAAAGTTCCATGGCCTTGATCAGCCCTTCGGGATGGGGCTTGCTGTTTTCCACATCGTATTTGGAAAGGACCGTGCTGAAATACTTGGACAGTCCGAATTTTTCAAGACCGTGCCTGATTCCGCCAATTCCTTTGCTGGATACTATGCCCAATTGAAAGCCTTCTTTGTAAAGAGCGTCAAGCATTTCCCTCACGCCGTCAAATTCTTTGGTGAGGCTGTCGCGGCGTTTGTTGTAGAGGCTTCGATAAAGCTTTAGAAATTCCGGATATGCGGATTCCAATTCGTCGCCGCAAGAGCCCTGTATGTGTGCCATCTGGTCCCTCAGCGGCTTGCCGAGGATTTCATCGAAGTCTTCTTGGTCAAGTTCTTTGCCTCTGTGTTTTAAGGACATCTCATTTAGGGTTAGCTTTATTATTTCATTTGTGTTTACCAGGGTGCCGTCGAAATCGAAAAGAACAGTCTTTATCATTTTGATTGCCTCCTTTTATTGTAATGACATTATACATTAAAGCGGCTCATAATCAAAAAAGGATTGTTAATGCCAAAAGTCTATTGGGTATCAACTACAAATAGTTGGATACTATTATTTGGTTTGGAGGAAAAAGATGGCTGACTTGTACAGGAAGCATTTCATGAAACAAAAGATGATGCAAAGAATGCTTTGGGCGCTTGCGCCGGCGGCGCTCGGTTCGGTATGGTTTTTCGGTTTGAGAAGTTTGCTTGTTATAGGAGTTTCGGTGCTCTTTGCCTGTTTCTCCGAATGGCTCTTTGCGAGGAAGAAGGGAGGACGGATATCCGAAGCGGCTCTAGTTACTGGGCTGATATTCGCTCTTTCGCTGCCGCCAAAGACTCCGCTTTGGATAGTTGCTGTTGGAATCTCATTCGGAATGATTTTTGCCAAGATGGCCTTCGGAGGCTTTGGAGCAAATCTCTTCAATCCTGCAATAGCGGCGCGCGCTTTTGTATACATATCATTTTCAAAGCCGATAAACGCCGACTGGACCGGAGTTGCGAGTGGGGCTTTGGCAGGATTTTCAAATTTCCTTGGTCCCGACATTCAGGCGGTTTCAACTGCCACCCCCCTTCTTGCCTTCAAGAACACGGGCGAGTTTTTCCCCTATATGAAGCTTATTCTCGGAAACGTTTCGGGGTCTATGGGAGAGAGTAGCGCAGTTTTGATCCTTATCGGGGCGGTTTATCTTATCAAGACCAAATCGGCCGACTGGAGGCTTATGGCGGGAATGGCAGCCGGGTTTTTGCCGCTTTCGGCAATTATCCACCTGCTGCAGCCTGAAACAATTGCAAATCCGCTGTACGGGGCTCTTTCGGGATCGTTTCTCTTTACAATGGTGTTCATAGTCACCGAGCCCATTTCGGCTCCAAAGACTCCCAAAGGGAAGTTCATATACGGCATGCTGGCAGGGGTGGTAGTCGTTATAATAAGGGGCTATGCTCTTTTTACGGAAGGAACCACCTTTGCCATACTTGTGGCCAACACATTCGGGCCGCTTATAGACGAGGGTGTGCGTCATTTTGAAAAAAGGGGAAAGAAGGTGATTGCCTCATGACGGAAGGAAGGGATAAATCAAAGAGGCCATTGCAGGAAACATATTATTATCCAGTGATTTTCATGGTGCTTGTGACAGTGGTTTTCATATCGGTCTTGGCATATCTAAATGATTCTACAAGGGAAACAATCGAGACAGCCGGCCAAATAAACGAAAAGGAAAGCATTTTGTATGTTTTGGGCATAGACCACGATCCTTCAATCAAAGGCATACAGGCGGCGTATGAAGAGGGCGTTTCAGAAGAACCGTTTGGTTTTGTCGCAAAAGAATCTGGAATAGAGGCCTTTTTCTTCACTGGAAGCGGACTTTGGGGCGATATAGAAGGATTCATTTCCATTTCAGGAGATATGAAAACTCTTGAGGGATTGACCTTCACCAAGCAAAGCGAGACGCCAGGCTTGGGCGGCCGGATAGAAGAAATGTGGTATAAGGAACAATTCAGAGGGGTTGAAATAGATTCTGCCGAAGGCGTCCCTCTTGTTTACAAGCCCGAGCCCGGAGGCAATGTCGACGCCATTTCGGGAGCGACATCGACTTCGAAGGCTGTGCTAAACATACTAAACCCGTTTATAGAGGAAAAGCTTGATGAATTGAGAGGGGGCGGATCAAATGGCCAAAACTAGAGCCAAGGATGTCTGGATCATGGGCATATGGAAAGAAAATCCTGTAATCATACAGGTTTTGGGAATTTGTTCGGCCCTTGCCGTTACCAACAGAATGGACAATGCTCTTATAATGGGGGTTGGACTCATATTCGTAACGGCTTTTTCGGAGCTTACCGTTTCTCTTCTCAGGATGCATACTCCCAAGCACATAAGAATGATGGTCCAGGTGCTCATTATTTCGGCTTTTGTAATCATTGTCGACATTTACCTGAAGGCATATCTTCCCAATGCAAGCAAGGCCTTGGGGCCTTATGTGGGACTTATAATAACAAACTGCATAATAATGGGGCGCTGCGAGGTTTTCGCCCAGAAGAACAAGCCTGCAATTTCATTCCTCGACGGCATTTTTAATGGAATAGGGTACACGCTTGTGCTTATGGTTGTCGCCTTTGCCCGGGAGCTCTTGGGATTTGGAACATTTTTCGGCATTCCCGTAATGGGAGAGGGATGGATGAACTGGGTCATAATGATAATGCCTCCGGGAGCTTTTTTCATGCTTGCGCTTGTTGTTTGGGGAGTAAACACTTTGAGGGAAAAACGAGAGATTTCTGAAAGAGCCGGGGAGGTGAAGGCCAGATGAATGGACTTAATCCTTTTGTACTTTTTGCGGCATCTATTTTCACCAGCAACATGATCTTGGCAAATTTCCTTGGCATGTGCTCCTTCATAGCAGTTTCCAAGGACATAAAGACCTCTTTGGGTCTTGGCCAGGCTGTAACCTTTGTGCTTACATTCACCACAGTCATAAATTATTTGCTCTACAGGCATGTGCTTGTACCTATGAATCTTGAATATTTAAGATATATCGTATTTATAATAAGCATAGCGGCTTTTGTCCAATTGGTTGAAATGATAGTGGAGAGGCATTTGCCCATCCTCCATCACGCTCTTGGGATATTTTTGCCGCTGATAACAGTCAATTGCGCAATTTTGGGTGTGTCGCTCTTTATGGTCATACGCAAATACAGCCTTATCCAGTCCGTCGCATTCGGGTTCGGGTCGGGCGTGGGATGGACCATGGCAATTGTGGCGCTGGCGGGACTAAAGAAGCGCCTCAATGAAAGCCGGGTGCCTAAAGGCCTTAAGGGAGCGGGAATAACGCTTATAATAACGGGACTTATGGCGCTTGGTTTCATGGGTTTTTCTGGCATGGTGCAAATATCCTGAAGGAGGGGATTTAATGAATGGCATTGTTGGTACGGTTGCCGTGATGTCGGGAATAACCGGATTTCTGGCATTTCTCCTTACCCTTGCACTAAGGACTGTGGGCGATTATGGAATGGTTGAAATCTCTATAAATGAAAAAAAGAAGATTGAGGTTAGGGGTGGAGACAATCTTTTGTCTGCACTTTCGTCCGAAAAGATTTTCATTCCTTCCGCATGCGGCGGGAAAGGCACCTGCGGTTATTGCAAGGTAAAAGTTTTGCATGGGGGAGGGGCGGTGCTTCCCATGGAGGAAGGACTCGTTGCCGGAGATGAAATCGATGAGGGGGTGCGCCTGGCGTGCCAAGTGAAACTCAAGGAGGCAATAAGTATAGAAATTCCTGAAGATCTTTTCAATGTGAAGGAATATAGCGCTCTTGTCAGAAAGATTGAAGACATCACTCCAAAAATTAAGCATCTGGTCCTCGAGATCGTCGAGGGAGGGGAAATTGACTTCAAACCGGGGCAATACGTTCAGCTTGTTGCGCCTCCCTATGAAGAGAGCGACGAATCGGTGCAGAGGGCCTACTCCATAGCCTCGTCACCTGCGGACAAGGATTTCATAGAGCTTATAATAGGCTACGTGGAAGGAGGAGTCTGCACGACATATGTCCACAAGTACCTTAAGGAAGGCGACCGTGTAAGCTTCAACGGTCCTTTCGGGAACTTCTTCTACAAGGACAACGACAGGGAAATGATAATGGTTGCCGCCGGCACGGGCATGGCTCCCATACTTTCGATTTTGAGAGCCATGAGGAATTCGGGAATAAAAAGAAGGTGTTCCTTCTTTTTCGGCGCGAAGACTAAGGAAGACCTCTTTTTCCTCGACAAGATGCAGAATTTTAAGGAGAGTCTGTTCGACTTTGAATTTGTACCGGCTCTTTCAAGAATAGGGCCGGATGATGACTGGGAAGGCGCTAGGGGCAGAGTAACGGAGCCGCTGATTAAACATATGGAAAGTCCGGAAAACAAGGAGGCCTATCTTTGCGGAAGCCCGGTGATGATTGACTCCATAGTAAAACTTTTGATCGAAAAAGGAATGGACGAGGAACTCATATATTACGACAAATTCCAATGAAAACGGGCATTTTGGTCGTTTACACTGTGGTATAATGCCTATATAAACTTTGACAGGGAGGGAATTCATGAGCGTGCATATAGAAGCTAAAAAGGGAGAAATAGCCGAAACGATTCTTTTGCCGGGAGATCCAATGAGGGCTAAATTCATTGCGGAGAATTTTTTGGAGGATGCAGTATGCTACAACAAGGTGAGAGGAATGTACGGCTATACGGGCACATTCAAGGGAAAACGCATATCGGTACAGGGAAGCGGAATGGGAATGCCTTCTATTTCTATTTATGCGACAGAGCTGATTGACGAATACGGTGTGAAAAATCTTGTAAGGGTCGGTTCGTGCGGGTCATACCAGGAAAATGTCAAGGTGAGGGATGTGCTTCTTGCGCAGGCGGCGTCGACCGATTCAAGCCTTATAGACAGATGGTTCGACCATATGAACTATGCTCCCCTTGCCGACTACGGGCTTTTAGAGAAGGCGGTGGAATCGGCAAGGGCCAGGGACATTGAGGTCAAGGTCGGCAACATACTGAGCACAGACGTCTTCTACAAGGAAAACCCAGGAGAATGGAAGATATGGGCCGACTTCGGCGTTATGGGCGTAGAAATGGAAGCAGCCGCGCTCTATGCAATAGCTGCGAGGAAAAGGGCCAGGGCGCTCGCAATTCTTACGGTCAGCGACAGTTTGGTTACGGGAGAGTCGACCTCATCTGAAGAAAGGGAAAAAACTTTCAAGGACATGATCGAGATAGCTCTGGGAATTTTCGAATAGACAAGAGGTGGGGATCGAGATGGAGAAGAAAAGCGAAAAGAGGAACCTTCTTTCGCGCCTAAAGGAGAATTACGAAAACCTTACAGAGAGCCAGAGGCTTATAGGAAAATATCTTATGGACAACATGGACGAGGCGCCTTTTCTTTCAGCCGCCGAATTAGGCGAAAGGGTTGGGTTTTCAGACGCCACAATAATCAGGTTTGCAAGGTCCATAGGATTTGACGGCTACAGCGACATGAAGAATGCCATAATATCCGAAACGAGCCGCATAGCCACTCCCGACGAGCGCGTGCTCAGAAGCTTGTCGAATCTTGAGGCATCGAGGGACATGGGTCTGCAGGTTGCCGAGAAGGACCTTGAAAACTTGCAAGAATTTTTGAGGGGAATAAGCATTGAAAAGATTGAAAGGGCCGTAGAACTGATTTACGGTGCTAAAACAATCTTCTTCATAGGGCTTCATGACGGGGCGCTGGCAATCGACTTTTTGCTCATGCATATGAGGAGGATGGGATTCAAAGTAGTCTCAATAACCGAAGGGGGCCTTGAAAACATAGAAAAGCTCGGCGCCATGGACCAAGGAGACATGCTTATTGCTGGCAGTTTTCCAAGGTATTCGAAGACCACGATAAATGCCATCCGTTTCGCTTCTGAAAAGGGTGCAAGAATAATGTCCATAACAGACAGCGAGCTTTCTCCCGCAGGGATGAAAAGCGATATCTCTTTTGCTGTGGAAACAGACAACACGGGTTTTTTTAATTCCCACATAGTCACTTTGGAGTTTTGCAACATATTACTTGTAAAGCTGCTTGAAAAGAACAAGGATTTTGTATACGAGAATTTGAAAGAGACTATAGAGGGATTTGGACTATTTGACATGTACATATAGTCTTGCAGAGAGAAACAAGGTAAAAAATTGATATATTGCAAAGATATAAAAGAGATTAATACAAAAATATAGGGAAAGGCGGGCCATGGGGATGGTGTCGCCTTTCCCTGCGTTTGTAGAGTGTTCAGCCAAAAATACGGTCGAATATTATAAATGATATTGCAAATACTACAAAATCGAAATACAATGTAGTAAATACTACAATAATAGAGATGTTTCGAGGAGGTTGCTGTCATGAAAGCCGTTGGAATTACCGAAACGGTACTGAGGGATGCGCATCAGTCGCTTATAGCTACACGTATGAGCACAGACGATATGGAACCGATTTTAAAAAGCTTGGATGAAATTGGCTACCATTCTTTGGAAATGTGGGGAGGAGCCACTTTTGACTCGTGCATGAGATTTCTTTCGGAAGATCCGTGGGAAAGGCTTAGAAGGATACGAAGAGCAGTAAAGAAAACAAAGCTGCAGATGCTGCTTAGGGGACAGAATATTCTGGGATACAAGAATTATGCAGACGACATAGTTGAGGAATTTGTGAAGAGATCTGTTGCAAACGGAATAGACATAATAAGGGTTTTTGATGCGCTAAACGACACCCGGAACATGGAGACGGCCATAAAGGCGGCAATTGCCGAGAAAGCCCATGTTCAGGCGGCAATTTCATACACGGTCAGCCCTGTGCACACAATTCCGCTTTATGTCGGGCTTGCAAAGCGCATGGAGGAAATGGGCGCGCATTCAATATGCATCAAGGACATGGCGGGTCTTTTGACGCCTTACTGCGCATTTGAATTGGTGGCGGCAATAAAGGATGCGGTCGACCTGCCGCTTCAAGTCCATGCTCATGAAACGAGCGGGCTTGCAGCCATGACATATCTCAAAGCCGTGGAAGCGGGCGCCGACATTTTGGATACTGCAATATCCCCGTTTTCAAGGGGCAGCAGCCAGCCGCCCACAGAATCCATTGTGGCCTCGTTTAGCGGGACCTCTTACGAGACTGGGCTCGATTTGGAAAAATTGAACTCGATAGCCGAGTATTTCAAGCCGCTTATGGAAAGATACACAAAAGAGGGGCTGCTTGATCCCAAGGTGCTTTCCGTCAACATAAATACATTGCTTTACCAGGTTCCGGGAGGAATGCTGTCGAATCTTGTAAGTCAGCTCAAGATGCAAAATGCGATGGACAAGTTTGAGGATGTGCTAAGGGAAATACCAAAAGTCAGGGAAGAGCTGGGCTATCCTCCCCTGGTTACTCCAACGAGCCAAATAGTTGGAACCCAGGCGGTATTCAATGTGACAATGGGAGAGAGGTACAAGTTCATACCCAAGGAAGTAAAGGCGTATGTGAAAGGAATGTACGGAAAGTCGACCGTAGAGATATCTAAAGAGATCAGGCAAAGAATAATTGGCGACGATGAGGTCATAAGCTGCCGTCCCGCCGATTTGATTTCTCCGCAATATGAAAAAATGAAAAAAGAGATAGGTGATTATGCAGAAAAAGATGAAGACATACTGTCGTATGCGCTTTTCCCGCAGGTTGCCATGGAATATTTCAAGCAAAGAAGCAAATCGAGAAGGCTTTGTTATGACTATTCTGATGAATCGATGGAAAACGGATGCCCCATTTGAAAAGACTCGGGCCGGGAGGCCATAATCCTTTTCGCGATCCGGATACAAGATATAAAAAAACCGCCAATTGGCGGTTTTTTTATATCTTGTCTGTTAAATAGAAAAAGTTTCTTTCATTCGTTTGACTAGTTTGATGTAGCTTTCCTTTGTTTGCTTTCGTTTTCTGTAACTGTAGTATATCCATGCGGCGCCTAGGACTGTGCCTGCGTAATATACCCAGTCAATCCTCATGGCAGTTCCGACAAGGCATATTATAGTGAAGAGTATGGGGATGCTTACCGCGGGAAACAAACCGGGCTTTCTGTATTCACTCTCCAACTCCACTATGTCGGCATCTCCGGGTTTGTGGTCGGACCTGCGTTTGAAAACTACCGTAGAGTAAAAAACCCCCCGGGTAAGAACAGGCACCGGGGAAGAGTCCTTTGTCCTGGTGTAGGCTTTTCCGCGCCTTGTGCTTTCAATCTTTTCTTTTACCTGCCAACCGAAACATTTCATTTCGCGTATTTTGTCATCGATATATTCATTTGACAGTTTGACTTTCAAAATTTCATATTGATTCATAGGCCGCTCCTTTTCACAATATAGAATAAATTTTATGATATAATCAATGCAATTAAGATGCCAAGAATATAGTGCCATCTTAACACTATGGAGAAAAGAGCACAAGCAGGCATAGAATTAATGCAGGAATTCAAAATAAAAATTGCAAAAATGCCGAACAAGCCGCAAACAAAAGCGTACACAATGTTTACATGTCGTACAGATGGACACAATTGAATGTGTCTTTTTTTTGTTTGTCCTCTGCAAGGGTTCAAAAACCACAAAGAGTATAATTTTATATTTGGTATGAAACTTGCTTGAATAAAGAAGTTGAATGAACATACATAAACAGGGAGGAATTTTATGAAGAAGATTGGTGTTATAGGAGCCGGAACGATGGGGTCTGGAATTACACAGGCTTTTGCTTCAAAAGGTTTTGAAGTAGTCAATCGCGATTTGAAGCCGGAATTTCTTGAAAAAGGGATGGCGGGCATAGAAAAAAGCTTGGGCCGCCTGGTAAAGAAGGAAAAGATAGACGAGGCTGAAAAGAAAGCGATAATTGCAAGAATACATCAGACTACGGATGTCAATGATTTGGCGGACTGCGATCTTGTTGTCGAAGCCGCTACTGAAAACATGGCAATAAAGAAGAAAATATTCGAAGAAATCGACGGAGTTGTAAAGGAGGGGGCAATACTCGCAACAAACACATCGTCCCTTTCAATTACTGATGTCGCAAGTGTTACCGCAAGACCGGCAAATATAATTGGAATGCATTTTTTCAATCCAGTTCCGGTGATGAAGCTTGTCGAGGTTATTAGAGGAATGCTTACTTCAGACGAGACATGCAATACGGTCCTTGAGCTTGCCAGGGAATTGGGCAAGACTCCTGTTGAAGTCGAAGAGGCTCCGGGTTTTGTAGTCAACAGGATACTGGTTCCCATGATTAACGAGGCTGTTGGAATACTTGCTGACGGAGTTGCAACTGCGGAAGACATTGACGCAGCAATGAAGCTTGGAGCTAATCATCCGATAGGACCTTTGGCACTCGCCGACCTTATCGGGAATGACGTAAACCTCGCAATAATGGAAGTTTTATATGAGGAGTATGGAGATCCAAAATACAGGGCCCACCCGCTGCTTAGGAAAATGTGCCGCGCGAATCTTTTGGGTAGAAAAACAGGAAAAGGATTCTACGATTATACAAAATAGAAAAATGGAGGAAATGTAATGAAGGAAATAGTTATTGCAAGTGCCGTCAGAACGGCAATAGGCACTTTCGGCGGGGCGCTTAAAAAAGTCACCCCCATGGACATGGGAGCCGCTGTTATAAAGGAAGCTTTAATAAGAGCAAAAGTCGCGCCCGAAAAAGTGGACGAAGTTGTTTTCGGCTGCGTGCTTCAAGCCGGATACGGACAAGGCGTAGGAAGGCAGTCGGCTATCAAAGCGGGAATCCCCTGCGAAGTTCCTGCCTGGACGGTCAACATGATTTGCGGTTCGGGCCTTAAAACTGTTTCTCTTGCAATGCAACAGATAATTGCGGGCGATTGCGATATAGTTGTTGCGGGTGGAACGGAAAACATGAGCATGGCTCCCTACCTTGTAAAGAACGGCAGATGGGGACAAAGAATGGGCAATGGAGAATTGTACGACCCAATGGTAATGGACGGACTTTGGGAAATATTCAACGGATACCACATGGGCGTGACTGCTGAAAACATAGTGGAACAATGGGGACTCAACCGTCAAGAGCAGGATGCTTTTGCGCTTGAGAGCCAGCTTCGGGCCGAGAAAGCAATTACTTCCGGAAGGTTCAAGGATGAAATACTTCCCATAGAAATACCGCAAAGGAAGAAAGAACCAATCGTATTTGATACAGACGAGCATCCCAAGTTTGGAAGCACTGCGGAAAAATTGGCAAAACTCAGACCAGCCTTTAAGAAGGACGGATCGGTTACAGCCGGAAACGCATCCGGAATCAACGACGGAGCCGCTGCGCTTGTTATCATGACGAAGGAAAAAGCCGAAGAATTGGGAGTTAAACCCCTCGCTACAATAGTATCGCATGCATCAGCAGGAGTAGACCCGAGCATAATGGGTACAGGCCCTATTCCGGCAACGAGAAAAGCCTTAGATATTGCAGGCCTTAGCGTAGACGACATGGATCTTATAGAGGCAAATGAAGCCTTTGCCGCCCAGTCTCTCGCAGTTGTAAAAGACCTCGGGCTCAACACGGACATAGTAAATGTCAATGGAGGAGCAATAGCTCTTGGACATCCGATTGGATGCTCGGGGGCAAGGATACTTGTAACGCTTCTTTATGAAATGCAGAAGAGGGAAAGCAAATATGGCTTGGCCACACTCTGCATAGGCGGAGGAATGGGCGAGGCTGTAATTGTAAAACGTTAATAGGAGGAGAAAAATGAGCATCAGTGTAATTGGGACATACCACAGCAAGTTTGGAGCTTTGGAGGAAACAATATACGACTTGATTTTAAATGCCGGACGTGGAGCGCTGAAGGATTCGGGCATGGAAGCGGAAGCTATCGGAGCTGTATTTCTTGGAAACTTCTCGGCGGGACAATTTGTAAACCAGGAACATCTTGGGGCCATGGTTGTCGATATCGACCCCGGACTCAGGTTCAAGCCTTCTACTCGTCTTGAAAACGCATGCGCATCGGGATCGGCCGCAATAGAGATGGCATCTTATGCACTCGAAGCCGGAGAAATCGATTATGCCCTTGTTATAGGCGCGGAAAAAATGACATCTCTGGATACGAGGGGCGTAACCCATGCCTTGGCGACTGCCTCTTACTGGCCGGACGAGGGAGCAAATGGAATGACTTTCCCGGGACTCTTTGCTGAATACGCAAAGGGTTATATGAAGCACTACGGCTATTCGTTGGAAATGATGAGAAACACATTTGCGCAAATATCCGCCAAGAACCACACGAATGCGGTTGAAAACCCTCTGGCCCACATGCCTATGAGCATAACAGCCGAAAAGATACTGGGCAAGGAAGACAGGAAGAATCCCATAATAGCGGATCCCCTGAGGCTCTTCGATTGTTCTCTTGTTTCCGACGGAGCCGCGGCTCTGGTCCTTACAAAGACTGAGAACGCGCTCAAGACAAGGGACGAGGTTGTCGAGATTTCAGCTATTGGCCATACTACCGATTACCTGAGCCTTGTTTCGGGTAAACGTGCGGACTATGAACTGACTGCCGGCAAACTGGCAATTGAAAAGGCTTATGCAAAAGCCGGAATAATTGTGGACGATCTTGATTTTGCGGAAGTCCACGACTGCTTTACCATAAATGAACTCCTTGCTTATGAAGCCATGGGCATAAAAGACGGCGGAATGGGCCACCTTGCCCTCGAAGAGGGAATAGTATTCCGAGACGGCAAGCTTCCTGTAAATCTTTCGGGCGGCCTTAAAGCCAAGGGTCATCCCGTGGGGACAACGGGTGCATCGATGGCTGTTCTTGCAACAAGGCAGCTTCTTGGAAAAGCCGTTGGCATACAGAAGAAAGACGCTGAAATAGGATTGACATTCAATGTCGGAGGCAGTTCTGCAAGCTGCTACGCATTGGTTTATAAACGGATCAAATAGTTTTCGACTTCGGCGGCGGACAAGGGGTATCCTTGTGCGGCATGTACATAATGAACGCCTATGGACGTCGCCGAAGATTGAAATAAACCCCCCATAATAGTTGAAACATATGCAAAAATTGTCAATCCAGGATTGGCATTTTTGCTTTTTTGAAAATGGGAGAGTAAAAGTATTTGAAATAACAAACAGAAAATTATGATATAATTGATTTATATTTTCAGTATTTATTAATTTGGATTAAGATATAAGCAAATGGAATCATTCCGGGGGTGCGTGTAGTGTTGAACGACAAGATGCTTTTTGACGCAGTGCTCAAGCATACGACTGACGCCGTTGTTTGTGTTGACAGGCACAAAGAAATCACTGTTTTCAATGAAAAAGCCATAAAACTGCTTGGGATAGAGCGGGATCAAGCGATAGGAAAAAAACTTAGCGAGGTAATCAAGAATTGCGGGATCTGCAGGGTTATGGAAACGGGAGAGAAGGAAATAGGAGAGCTTTTCGAGGAAAATGACAAGTTTTTCAGGGTCAACAGATATCCTGTAAAGGTGGAAGGCGAAATACAGGGAGCCGTTTCATTTTTCAGGGATGTGACCGATTTCAAGATTATGAGCAACAAACTCGAAGAGGATGAAATTTACATAAATATTGTAAACACCCTGCTCAACACATTCAACGAGTGGATGGTTGTGGTGGACGAGGACGCCAAGATAGTCATGATGAGCAAGGGCTACAAGGAGTTTATAGGAGACATGCATCCCGAAGGCAAGCATGTTAGGGATGTAATAGAAAACACACGTATGGACATAATTCTCCAAACCGGCGAAAAGGAATTCGGAGATATCCAGCGGATAGGCGAAAACAAAATGATAGCCATGCGGATGCCCCTTTTGAAAGAAGGCAAGATATACGGAGCGATAGGAAAGGTGGTTCTCAAGGACATCAGCGAATTGGATTTTCTCAACAAAAAACTCAATGTTCTTGAAAAGGAAGTAGAGTACTACAAAAGCGAGCTTGGAAAGGAGCGGACGGCAAAATACTCGTTTGACAATATTGCCGGCATAAGCAGCAAGATAAACGATGTCAAGAGGATTGCCCAAAGGGCTACCAAAACAAACTCGAATGTTCTAATAACCGGAGAAAGCGGCACGGGGAAAGAGCTTTTCGCCCATGCGATACACAGCGACAGCGAGCGCCGCTTAGGACCTTTTGTAAAAATAAACTGCGCCGCAATACCTGCGGAGCTGCTCGAATCGGAACTTTTCGGATACGAGGAGGGGGCCTTCACAGGCGCCCGCAAGGGAGGCAAAAAAGGCAAATTCCTTTTGGCAGACAGGGGAACTATTTTTCTGGATGAAATAGGGGACATGCCTCTTAAAATGCAGGCCAAGCTCCTTAGGGTGATACAGGAAAAAGAAATTGAATCAGTTGGAGGCAACAAGATTCTAGAGCTTGATGTAAGGGTTATTACGGCAACAAACCGGGATATTGAAAAAATGGTGGACGAGGGAACGTTCAGGGAGGACCTCTACTACAGGCTTAATGTCGTCAGGCTCAGGCTTCCTTCCCTAAGGGAAAGAAAAGAGGACATTGAAATAATTGCAAGGAATTTGATGAAAAAAGTCGAAAACAGGCTTGGGGTACATGTGGAAGGAATTTCGGCGGAGGCTTTGAAGCATTTGGTTGCATACGATTGGCCCGGGAATGCCAGGGAACTCGAGAATATCATAGAAAGGGCCCTAAACATGCTGGAAAGCGATTTGCAGATAAGGCCCGAGCATCTTCCCCAGAAGCTCATAGCCAACAATGCAAGAATATACGCATGTCCAGACGGGCACCTTAAGGAAATTCTGTCGGACATAGAAAAAGAGATTATAAAGAAAACCCTTATGGAGCACGAGGGCAACAAAAACAAGGTCGCGAGAATTTTGGGAATAAGCAGGACGTGCCTGTATGCGAAAATAGAACGGTATCGGTTGGAGAGATATATAAAGTAAAGAGACTGTAAACATTGTTTACATGTAGTTGTTGTGAACGCAAAGAACTGATTTGTATTTTTTAAAAAAATGCAGCCGTAAAAGCCGGAAGTTTCAAAACCGGCTTTATGGCTGCATTTGGTTTGAAGTGTCTGCAAAGGCATGCTTCTCTGAATATTGGCATAATACTTGCTTGATATATAGATGCGACAAAAAATACATAAAGGAGGGAACAGTTTGAAATCGAAGGTCATGACAGCTGAAGCTGCCGTAGCGCTCATAAAAGATGGAGACATGGTGGCAACCGGTGGGTTCGTAGGAAACGGACACCCGGAAGAATTGACAAAGGCACTTGAAAAAAGATTCGTGGAAGACGGATCGCCGAAAAATCTTGGTCTCGTATACGCGGCCGGTCAGGGCGACGGCGCGGAGCGCGGGCTCAACCATTTGGGACATGAAGGACTCATAAAAAAAGTTATCGGCGGCCATTGGGGCTTGGCTCCAAAGATGCAGAAACTAGCTCTTGAAAACAAGATTGAGGCTTACAATCTCCCCCAGGGTGTAATATCGCATATGTTCAGGGACATTGCGGCGGGAAAAGTCGGAACAATCACACATGTAGGGCTTAAGACATTTGTAGACCCCCGCTTGGAGGGTGGAAAGCTCAATGAGATGACAAAAGAAGATGTAGTGGAATTAGTGGAAATAATTGGCAAGGAAAGGCTCATCTACAAGGCTTTTCCAATTGATGTGGCTTTTATAAGAGGAACATATGCCGATGAGTCCGGAAACATAACTCTCAACAAGGAAGCGGCTTTTCTTGAAAATCTGTCAATCGCACAGGCGGTAACCAACTCGGGCGGTACAGTAATTGTACAGGTTGAAAAAGTTGTTGAGAACGGAAGTTTGCATCCCCACCAAGTCAAGATTCCAGGCATTTATGTAGACGCGGTAGTTGTTGCGGAAGCCGAAAACCACATGCAGACTTTTGCTGAGCAATTCAACCCCGCATATTGCGGAGACATTCGCATGCCTCTTGACGGAATCGAGCCAATGAAACTGAATGAAAGAAAAATGATTGCCAGAAGGGCGGCCATGGAGCTTGTTCCGAATTCAAAGGTAAACCTTGGGATAGGAGTTCCCGAAGGCGTTGCTGCTGTGGCAAACGAAGAAGGCTGCGGAGACCAGATGGTACTTACTGTTGAAGCCGGTCCTATCGGCGGTGTTCCCGCAGGAGGACAAAGCTTCGGAGCGAGTATAAATGCCCAGTGCATAATAGACCAGCCTTACCAGTTTGACTTCTATGACGGTGGAGGGCTCGATGTTGCATTCCTGGGACTTGCCCAGTGCGACTTCGGAGGAAACATCAACGTTTCAAAATTCGGACCCAAGATTGCCGGTTGCGGAGGATTCATAAACATAACCCAAAACGCCAAGAAAGTCGTTTATTGCGGAAGCTTCATGGCAGGAGGGCTGAGAGTCAAAGCCGACAATGGTAAGCTTGTAATTGAAAAAGAAGGAAGATTCAAGAAGTTCATCAAGGAAGTTGAGCAGGTTACTTTCAGCGGAGATTATGCCAATGAAGTTGGCCAGCCTGTGCTCTACGTTACAGAGAGAGCTGTTTTCGAACTCAGAAAAGAGGGGCTTACACTTACTGAAATAGCTCCCGGAATAGACTTGAAAACGCAAGTTCTCGATTTGATGGATTTTGAGCCGCTTGTTGCGGAAGACCTTAAAGAAATGAATCCTGCAATATTCAAGGAAGGATTGATGGGGCTGGAAATCTAAAGGGATTTTCAGATATATAAACAAACGGGATAGAAAAATGCAAAAAGTTATAAGGGGAAAAAATAAAAAAGGAGAAAAAACATGTTTGGAATATTTGGAATCATCTTATCTCTGGGTTTATTGATGTATCTTGCATATAGAGGCATCACCGTATTGATTTTGGCCCCGATTCTTGCCGGACTGGCAGCACTGATGTCCGGAGACGTGCCACTTATGGCCAGTTACACAGAAGTTTTCATGACGGCATTCGCAGGATACGCAAAGGCTTACTTCCCGCTCTTTCTATTGGGAGCCATCTTTGGTAAATTGATGGACGAGTCTGGAGCGGCAAAAGCGATTGCCCACGGCATCACCGATAAGTTGGGAAAAGGAAAAGCCATCACGGCAGTTGTCCTTTCCTGCGGAATCCTTACATACGGAGGAGTTTCTCTGTTTGTTGTCGCATTTGCAGTTTACCCGATCGCGGCGGCTCTTTTCAGAGAAGCTGACGTTCCTAAAAGATTCATACCGGCAGCAATAGCTCTGGGTTCTTTCACATTCACTATGACCGCCCTTCCGGGCACGCCTCAAATACAAAACGCGATCCCGATGCCTTTCTTTGAGACTACTCCTTGGGCTGCACCTTTCCTCGGACTCATAGGCGCGGTGGTAATGTTCGGCGGCGGCGTATTCTGGCTGCAAAGAAGATCCAAGGCCGCAATGGCCAAGGGCGAAGGCTATGGAGACCATCCCAACGAGAACATCAAGGAAATCGCTTATGACGAGCTTCCAAGCCTCATGATGGCTATTCTTCCCATCATCTTGGTTTTGGGCCTCAACTTTGTTCTTTCGAAGTTTGTATTTGCCAACATGGAAGCGGCCTATCTTGCCGACTACGGAACATCAATCGCCAAGGTAAGAGGAATTTGGAGCATAATCATATCGCTGGTTGCAGCTGTTCTCTTGACAATAGCTCTTTTCAAGAACAAAATCGGCGATGTCAAGAATTGCGTAAACCAAGGCGCATTCGGATCGCTTCTTGCAATAGTAAACACTTCTTCAGAAGTTGGTTACGGAAACGTAATAAAGACTTTGGGAGCTTTCGCGCTCGTAAAGACTGCAATCCTTGCAATACCGGGAACCCCGCTTATTTCTCTGGCGGTTTCGACAAGTGTTCTTGCTGGTATCACAGGTTCCGCATCAGGCGGCATGAGCATAGCTCTCGGAGCTCTTGGCGACATATACATGCAAAAGGCTCTAGCGCTCGGAATCGATCCGGCGGCCTTCCACAGAATCGCAGCCATGGCCTGCGGCGGTTTGGACAGCTTGCCCCACAACGGCGCGGTTATAACGCTACTTGGAATATGCGGACTCTCGCACAAGGAATCTTATGCCGACATAGGAATGTGCACAGTTGTAATTCCGATTTTCGCAACTGCCATAGCAATTGTTTTCGCAACAATGGGCGTTGTTTGATCTTGAATCAGTTTAATAAAAGAGCGCAATTGAAATTTGTTTAAAGATAGAAAAAAATCGATAAGGAGGGGTTTTAATGAGACTTGAAGGAAAGGTTGGTATAGTAACCGGCGGAGGAAGAGGAATAGGAGCCGCTACAGCTAAGAAGTTTGCTGAGGAGGGGGCAAAGGTTGCAGTTGCGGACATGAACATGGCCGATGTTGAAAAAACCGTTGCAGAAATCAAGGCTGCCGGCGGAGAGGCAATCGGAATCAATGTCAATGTTACAAACAAGGAAGCTGTAGACAAGATGGTTGCCGACACGGTGGAGGCTTTCGGAAAGCTCGATATAATAGTCAACAACGCGGGAATCACTGCGGACAACCAGCTTAAGAAAATGCCTGAAGCCGATTTTGACAAGGTTATAAACGTAAACTTAAAGGGCGTTTATCTTTGCGGACAGGCCGCAGCTCTCCAAATGCTCGAGCAGGGAACAGGCGGAGTAATCCTCAGCGCATCTTCGGTTGTCGGACTTTACGGCAACTTTGGACAAACCAACTACGCGGCATGCAAATGGGGCGTAATCGGAATGACCAAGACATGGTGCAAAGAGCTTGGCAAAAAAGGCATCCGCGCTAATGCTGTAGCTCCGGGATTCATTCTCACACCTATGACTGACAAAATGCCCGAGAAGGTTCTCTCAATGCTCGCAGGCAAGGCTCCAATGCAAAGAATGGGAACTGTTGAAGACATAGCCAATGCCTATGCATTCCTGGCATCCGACGAGGCAAGCTTCATTACAGGAACTGTCCTTAGCGTAGACGGCGGAGTTACACTTTAACATATAAAAACATTTGCCGCATTGCCCCGCGCAACACGCGGGGCAATGTTTCTATTGACAGAAAAAGACAAAGAATATAAAATTAATTTTGAAAATGCGTAAAACCATACGAGCCTGACACTGCAGGCTACGGGCATTTTTCAAAAGAATCCGGAATCATGTGCGTTTTATTAAAAAGCCCATGATTTCGGGTTTTTGTTTTTGTTATAATAAAGGCGGAAGGGGTGGTATCTTGAGGGTTTGGACGAGGCAAAGCTCAAATGCATGGGAAGAACTCAAAAATAAAGGGGTTTTCAGAATAAAAAAAAGCCATATAAAGAAAAAATACGGAGACTGCAGCGATAGCTTCATGCTCTGCTATGATTGGCTTGCAGATGAGGCGGCAAAGCGCCTGGAAAAGCCAAAAGGAGTAGAGGGCCCGATTTGGCTTGCTTTAAGAAGCGACTTCATGCCATGCCCAGCCGAAAACACGGTAGTCATCGAGCTCGAGATGGAAAGGGACAAGCTCCTTGTCTTCGACATGGGAAAATGGGACTATATACTCAATTACTGGTACATACCGAAAGATGAAAAAGACAGACGCTCATTCAGGCGGGCTTTGGATGAAAAAGGAGTGACAAACCAGTCTCAAGTTATGATGACTCAATTCCACCCTGTTCTAAAGAGGGAAATGAAGAAAAGCTGGAGCAGGCTGTTTGATGAAAATATAAGAGTATCCGAAAACGACCAGGCCATATGCTGGGAAATAAAGCTGGAGTGGATTTTGTCGGTTGACGGGGAAAAACCGCAGGACCTTTGCCGCATTTGACAAGAGTAACGATTTTGTAAACTATGGGAGCTGCGAATGTTATACAATGGTTAAAAGAATTGATTTAGCTTAGGAGTGATTATTCAATGAAACGATTGGGACTTTTTTTTGCAATCATATGCCTCGTTCAGTTGTCGGCAGGCTGTTTTGTAGTTGGAGCAAGGGCGCCTGGCGATTTGATGGAATCTCCCAGCCTCAAGAACGACCAGCAGACAATAAAAGAATATATAGATTCTGAATTGAAAAAAGATGAAATACTTTACAAACCGGAAAATCCCGACGGCATGAGCGCCATCAATTTCGTAGATTTGGACGGCGACGGAAGCGAGGAGGCGGTGGTTTTTTACAAAGACGGCGCAAACTATAGATTGGGTGCTTATGTTTTCGCAGGCGTAGGCGAAGCATGGCGCCTTGTATCCAAAATAGAGTCTTCCGGAGTTGAAATATCATACAGCGGCTTCTACGACTTTACCGGAAATGGCGAAAAAGAGATAGTAATGGCATGGTCTGCGGACAAATTGGACATATATATGAACAAGTATGTCTCCGTTTACAGCTATGGCGAAGAACTTGACGAATTGTACCGTGATACCTACACGGAAATGGTCGTCGGCGATTTTTACGGAAACAGCGATTTCGAAATTTTGCTTCTCAATCTTGACCGCAATGTTAGTGAGCCGTCTTCCACAGGAAGGCTTGTGGCTTTTTCTGACGGAAGCCTTCAGGTTGTAGACCAAATCAATCTTGATCCGTATATAAACGGGTACTACAATGTAGTCTCTGGGCTTGCTTCTTACAACAAGACGGGCATTTTTCTCGACATGGGAATAGGAGCCCATTCGGCGGCGACATATCTTCTTGTAGTAGAGGACGGGGAAATAGATAATGTTTTCAGTGGAGACGGGTCAAGCTATTACAGTAAAACTTCAAAGGCATACGCGGTTGAAAGCGTGGATATAAACGGGGACGGAATAATAGAAATAGGAACATACGAGGAGCCCTACGGAAACACTTTTTCCATGGCGGGAACTCCATGGATAACAAATTGGCACCAGTGGGACGGGAAAAACGGTTTGGATTTGGTCATGAAGAGCTACATAAATTCGGAAAAAGACCTTAGAATTGATTTTCCGGACGAATGGGTGGACCATGTGACCGTTGGATACACAGGAGACGGTTCGAAGGATCTGCAAATAAGCTATGTCGACGAAAACGCAGGCAAGACATATCCTCTATACAACTTTAGGGTGATAAGGAGCGAAATGCTTTCTGAAAGAGCCGCCGCCTTCAAGGCGGAATACTTTGCCGCTATGGATAAGAATGGAGAAACATATGTTGCTGAAAAAGTTCATCTGATTCAGGAAATCCCAAGCAGCATAAAAAGAGAATACACGAAAAAAATACTTGACGACGAAGAAGTGAAAAAGATTGTAAAAACCTGGAGGTGACAAGGGGATGAAAGGCAAGATACTTTTGCTGGAGGACGACGATTCTATTAGGAATTTTACAAAAATCAACCTGATTAGAAATGAAATGGAAGTTATTGAGGCGGACAGTGGTGAAATGGCCCTTCAAATATTTGAAGGCGGAGGCAAATTCGACATAGCCATTCTTGACGTAATGCTTCCCGGTATAGACGGATTCGAGGTTTGCCGGAGCATACGCGAAAAAAACAAGGAAATCGGAATAATAATGCTTACAGCAAAGACTCAGGACATAGACAAAGTCATGGGCCTCGAGTTTGGAGCGGACGACTACATAACAAAACCGTTCAGCCCGATGGAACTTATTGCAAGGGTCAACTCTCTCATGAGGAGGGTCAGTCTCAAGGACGTTTCAGCAGAAGGCAACACAATAGAATCAGGCGTTTACAAAATAGACTTCATAGCGAGAAAGTTCTATAAGAAGGGTCAAATCATTGAACTGACGCCAACTGAATTTTTGATGATCAAGGTTTTTGTGACAAATCCAAACAAGGCCCTTTCGAGGGACAATTTGCTCGATGAGGTTTGGGGAAAAAACTACATAGGCGATTTGAAAATTGTTGATGTCAATATAAGAAGACTTAGACAAAAAATCGAGGACACCCCGTCCGAACCCGACACCATAGAAACAATATGGGGTCTGGGATATCGATGGAAAGAGGCTGATTGAGCTTGAAAAGTCTGAAAAGGCGCGTTGTATTCAACTATTCGTTTGTTATATTGATTACGGTAGTTTTTCTCGAGATACTCTTGGCGGTTTTTATAAGGCAATATTATTATGGAAACATAACGCAGATATTGAAGGAAAAAGTGGCGGTGACTACCGAATTCTATGACAAATATCTTGTTTATGATTCGTTTGACTACAAGTCCCAATATATAATTGAAAATTTTTCGATGGACGAGCAAGCCGAGATCCAGATAATTGACTTGTCAGGCAGAATTGTCAACTCGTCATCGGGTTTCAACATCGAAAAACCTGTTTCCACTGCGGACTTCGAAAAGGCGCTGCAAGGAGAAATAGGCACATGGAGATACAAGGATCCGGATACGGAGGAAGAGCTGATATCTGTTTCGGGACCTCTTGCCAACAGGCGGGGTATGGACGGCGTACTCAGGTATGTCACTTCAATAGAAGAAACCAACCGTGTTGTAGAGAAAATCACTCTGCAGGCAGTTTTTTTCGGTGGGGTTGTGCTGGTTTTGGTCGTGCTCCTAAGCGTTGTTTTGGCGGAATCGATAATAAAACCCATCAAGGAGCTCAAGACGGTATCTGAGAAAATCGCAGACGGGGACTTGAAGGCCAGGGCTGTAATAAGAAAGAACGATGAAATAGGCGAACTCGGGCAGACCTTCAACTACATGGCCAAGGAATTGATGAAGTCGAGCCAAATGAAAAACGATTTCATATCTTCTATCTCACATGAAATAAGAACCCCCCTCACTTCCATAAAGGGATGGTGCGAAACCATGCTTATGGGGGACTTGAGCGATGAGGAGGAAATAAGAGACGAACTCATGATTATCTCTAAGGAGGCCAACAGGCTCAGCGAGCTTGTCGAGAATTTGCTTGACTTCTCAAAGCTTGAAGCGGGAAGGATAGTCCTAAGCAAGGACAAGGTGGACATAAACTATCTTCTGATGGATGTTGCGAAGCAGTTTTATCCAAAGGCCATGAAGAAAACCATACGGCTGGAAACAAGTTTGGATCAAAGCCTGACATATGTGCAAGGGGACGAGAACAGGCTGAGGCAGGTTCTTATCAATCTAATAGACAACGCAATAAAGTTCACCGGCACAAATGGAAGGATCGTAGTCGGATCAAAAGCGGAAGGCGAAAAGGTCAGGATGTTCGTAAAGGATGACGGACAGGGAATAGACGATAAGAACCTCGAGCATATAACGGAAAAGTTTTTCAAGGGAAACATGAAATCGCCGGGAAGCGGTTTGGGACTTGCCATAACAAATGAAATAGTTGAGCTCCATGGAGGATTCATGGATATTGAGAGCGTTGCCGGAAAAGGAACAACGATAAGCGTGGTGCTTTAGGGCGAGAATGTTTCATTGATGCTGAGAATAGGAATCCCATCCGGAACACGGATGGGATTCTTTTAATCCGAAAAAATAAATGATCTGTATTCAAAACACAAACATTAATGATGCGAAATGTATTTAATGTATGTATATTTTCATATAAAGAGCAACAATTAATTGAAATTCCAAGGAAATATTGTATAATATACTGAAAGGCTCTAAAAGGTGTTTGTAGAATAAACACTGAATAAAGAGCAATAAATTGAATAATTATGCAATTGTGGGTATAATACAGAATAAACAAAAAAACAGGAGAGATGTTTATGGATAAGCAAATCAAGAAGATACTGGTTGCAAATCGTGGAGAAATAGCAATAAGGATTTTCCGCGCATGCAGCGAATTGGGAATACGGTCAGTCGCCATATATTCAAAGGAAGACAAGTATTCTCTTTTCAGGACAAAGGCTGACGAGTCATATCTTATCGGTGAAAAGAAGAGTCCCGTCGATGCATATCTTGCAATCGACGAAATTATTCATCTGGCGCTCAAGAAGGGTGTCGACGCAATTCATCCGGGGTATGGATTTCTTTCAGAAAATCCGTACTTTGCTGAAAAATGCGAAGAGGCGGGTATTGTTTTCATAGGCCCCAACAGTGAAATGATAAAGGGCCTCGGAGACAAGATACAGTCGAAAATATTGGCGAAGAAAGCTAATGTGCCAACTATTCCAGGAGTTGACAAGCCCATTGCAAGCGAGGATGAAGCACTCGAATTTGCCAAGGAATGCGGATATCCGGTTATGATAAAGGCGGCCGCCGGCGGCGGCGGAAGGGGAATGAGAATCGTCTATCAGGAAAGCGACCTCATCTCCGAATTCAATAGCGCCAAAAGCGAAGCAAAGAAGGCTTTTGGAATAGACGAGATGTTCATTGAAAAATATTTGAACAAGCCCAAGCACATAGAAGTGCAGATACTTGGAGACAACTACGGCAATATAGTGCACCTTTACGAACGCGATTGCTCAATTCAAAGAAGGCACCAGAAAATAATCGAATTCGCACCGGCGTTTTCAATCGATGAAAAACTCAGGGACAAAATATGCGAGGATGCAATCAAGCTTGCGGGCTCTATGAAATACAGAAGCGCAGGAACTGTCGAGTTTCTTGTTGACAGCGACAAAAGGCATTATTTCATCGAGATGAATCCGAGAATACAGGTTGAGCATACCGTTTCGGAAATAATTACAGGAATCGACATTGTGCAAAGCCAGATTCAGATAGCACAGGGTCATGCGCTCGATTCGAAAGAGGTAGGCATACCCAGCCAGGAATCGATAGAGACTCGGGGATACGCAATACAGTGCAGGGTTACAACAGAGGACCCGGCAAACAATTTTGCGCCGGATACGGGAAGGCTGGAAGTGTACAGGTCGTCTTCAGGTTTCGGCATAAGGCTTGACGGAGGCAACGGATATACAGGAGCCCAAGTTTCTCCTTATTACGACAGCCTTCTTGTCAAGATAATCGCCTACTCGAGAACATTCGAGGACGCTTCAAGGAAAGCCATAAGATCCCTGAAGGACACCACCATAAAGGGAGTAAAGACAAATACTGCATTTCTTATAAATGTGCTCAACCATCCGACTTTCAGAGAAGGAAAATGCGACACAGGTTTTCTCGACCACACTCCCGGGCTTTTCAACATAAGGCCATCAGGAGACAGAGAGACCAAAATACTTCGCTACATCGGTGAAAAAGTCGTAAACGAGGTCAAAGGCACAAAGAAGGACTTCGACACGCCTCTTGTACCCGTCTTTTCAATGAAAGAGGATTTGAGAGGAACCAAGCAGTTGCTCGACGAGAGGGGCCCTGACGGACTTTCCGATTGGATAAAGGCCCAGGACAAGCTCTTGCTCACAGACACGACATTTCGGGATGCCCATCAGTCCCTTGTAGCGACGAGGGTCAGAACTCGGGACATGCTCAAGATTGCAGAGGCCACATCAAGCTGCGGAAACGATTTGTTTTCTCTCGAGATGTGGGGCGGGGCGACATTCGACGTTTCATACAGATATCTCAAGGAATCGCCATGGAGAAGGCTTGAAAGACTGAGGGAGAAGGTTCCAAACATTCTTCTCCAAATGCTTATAAGAGGGTCGAACGCCGTAGGATACAAGAATTACCCTGACAATGTTATAAGGGAATTCATCCAAGTTTCAGCCGAGCGGGGAATAGACGTGTTTAGGATATTCGACTCCCTAAACTGGCTCAAGGGCATGGAGGTGGCGCTTGACGAGGTTTTGAAAACAGGCAAGATGGCGGAGGTGTCGATGTGCTACACAGGCGACATACTCGATGAGAAAAGGGACAAGTACAGTCTCAATTACTATGTTAAAATGGCAAAGGAAATCGAGAAAATGGGAGCCCATATACTTGGAATAAAAGATATGGCCGGCCTCCTCAAACCATATGCCTCAAAGAAACTGATAAAGGCGCTCAAAGATGAAGTTTCCATACCGATTCACTTGCATACGCACGATACGAGCGGAAACGGCGTGTCGACAATCCTTATGGCCGCCGAGCAGGGAGTCGACATCGTGGATACTGCCTTTAACTCAATGTCGGGGCTTACAAGCCAGCCGGCTTTGAACTCGGTTGTAGCCGCTCTTGAAAACACAAAAAGGGATCCGAGGATATGCCTAGAAGGGCTTCAGAAGATATCGGACTACTGGTTTGATGTCAGGAAGATATACGAGCCGTTCGAATCGGACCTTAAGTCGGGAACGGCTGAGATCTACAAGTATGAGATACCGGGCGGACAATATTCCAACCTCAAGCCGCAGGTGGAGAGCTTTGGGCTTGGAGACCGCTTTGGAGAGGTCAAGGAGACTTTCAGGGAAGTAAACGAACTTTTCGGGGACATAGTCAAAGTTACGCCTTCTTCGAAAGCCGTAGGAGACATGGCCATATTCATGGTCCAGAACGACCTCAACAGGGGAAATCTGTTTGAAAAAGGCAAGAACCTCAATTTCCCGGACTCTGTGGTGGCATTCTTCAAAGGCATGATGGGGCAGCCGCTGGGAGGTTTTCCAAAGGATCTTCAGGATTTGGTTCTCAAGGGCGAGGAGCCGCTTACGGTAAGGCCGGGCGAAGTTCTTGAGCCCGAGGACTTCTCCAAAATCGAAAAAATGTTGTCGGACGAACTTCACGACGAGCCAAACATCCGAAATATATTGAGCTACGCGCTCTATCCAAAGGTCTACAAGGACTACCTCGCTTCTGTTTCTGAATACGGAGACCTCAGTAATCTTGAAAGCCATGTCTTCTTCTACGGATTGAAAGAGGGGGAGACTAGCGAGGTCGAGATTGAAGAAGGGAAGATCTTGATTATAAAGCTTGTAAGCGTAGGAAAGATCGACAGCGACGGATACAGATCTGTGACATTTGAGATAAATGGAAACAGGCGGGAAATACTGGTAGAGGACAAGGCGATAGGAGAAAGGCAGCAGACGGTTTCAGGAGCGGCGCTTATGGCAGATCCCGAGGATGATACGGAAATAGGAGCTTCAATACCCGGGACAGTAATGAAAGTGCTCGTGAATGAAGGCGACAAAGTAAAAATGAACCAGACTGTTGCCATACTTGAAGCCATGAAAATGGAGACCAATCTACAAAGCCCGATAGACGGCTCGGTTGAAGCGGTTCCGGTCAAAGAGGGGCAGCAGGTCAAGGCGGGGCAATTGATAATCAAGCTTGGATAAGCAAAAATAAAGAGCCGAAGGCGTACGCCGTCGGCTTTTTTATTTTCTGACTATGTCATTTTCTGTGAAGCACGGGAGATGGCTTTGAAAGAAAGAGAATTTGTCCTGCGTAGATTCTGTCGACGTCCGTTTCGGGATTGGCTTCGGCTATGTCTTCAAGCGACAATCCTTGGCTCGATGCTATTTCTGTAAGCGTGTCTCCGGGCTTGACCGTATATGTCTCTATTTGCTCGCGGCCTGTAAGAAGATGCTCAACAAGCATGTCGCTCTCGCTTTGGAGTATTGATTCTCTAAGGAATATGTTCCCTTCTGCTATTTCCACGCTTTCCCTGAATACAACCGCATCGATGCTTTCATGGTCGTTTTTTAGCCTGGATTTCACATTGCTGAGCAGGAATTCGAGGTCGCTTCTGTTTATTGCCTTTGCGTAGACCTTTCCGTCAACCGACAATTTATATCCCGGCGTTACAAATTTTTGACTTGACATCACATTTTTCCTGAAATCCTCGTAGCTTGTTTCCGAAAGACCGTTTTTTTCTATTTCATTGAACGCCGTCTCGTAATACGGAGTAAGCTCTTCGACGTAATACTCGGCGGAAAGCCCATCCTTTAAATCGTCCATCATGGCCATTATGTCAGACCGGCTTTCACCATAACCCACAACCTGTTTGTTTATGCGGGTTTCGAATATGGTTTCCTCTTTCGGCCCGATAAGTGAAAAAGCAAGCCCGAAAATGAACAAGGCAAAAACCGCCATCCTTATTCTTGAATTCGTTTTTTTGGTCAGCATGATCATCATCCCTTTTGAAGTATTGTCCGGATTGACTGCATAATTCTTAATTCAACGCGGAAGGCCCCCATTCCTTCATTGAAAGAATAAAACATGAGCATGTTGACAATGGAGTAAAAGCAAATATAATTAGGCTATAAAATAAATGGAATTTAAGGAGACGAACGGTGAAAAATCAAAACAAGACTCCGCTTTTCGATGCCATGAAGGAATATCACAAAAATCAAATAATCCCTTTTGACGTTCCGGGGCACAAGCACGGAAGGGGACTTGCTGAATTCGGGAAGTATTTTGGGTCGCGAATACTCGAACTCGATGTGAATTCAATGAAATGCCTGGACAACATAAGCAATCCGGTCGGTGTAATAAAGGAAGCGGAAGAATTGATGGCCGAGGCGTATTCGGCAGACCACGCCTTTTTTCTTGTGAACGGAACCACTGCAGGCGTTCAGGCAATGATACTGTCCGCATGCATGCCGGGGGAAAAGATAATCTTGCCTAGGAACGCACATAAATCGGCCATCAACGGATTGATCATAAGCGGAGCGGTACCGGTATATCTTCAACCCGAGATAGACGACCGTCTCGGAATTTCACTTGGAGTCACTGTGGAATCGGTGGAAAAAGCTATAATTGAAAATCCGGACGCAAAGGCTGTTTTTATTATAAATCCGACATATTACGGAATTGTTTCCGACATAAAACGCATAATCGAAATTGCGCATGGGCATGGAATGGCTGTGCTGCTTGACGAGGCTCATGGAGCCCATTTCAATTTCAATGAAGAGCTTCCCATGTCCGGATTGTCTGCCGGAGCGGACATGGCGGCGGCAAGCCTTCATAAAACAGGGGGGTCACTGACGCAAAGCTCGGTTTTGCTTATGAATGACGGATTGATAGATCCGGTAAGAGTAAAAACGAATCTGAACCTTATGCAGACTACAAGCGCTTCATATCTTTTGATGGGGTCCTTGGACCTGGCAAGAAAAAATCTTGCCGTCGATGGGAAAAGCGAATTGCGCAGGACGATCGAATTGGCAAGGAAAGCGAGAAAAGCCATAAACGGAATGCCCGGGCTTTACGCTTTCGGCGATGAGATGGTGGGCCGCCCGGGCGTATACGGGTTTGATGAAACAAAGCTGGGCATCCATTTTGCGGATGCGGGAATATCCGGGCTCGAGGCATATTACATTTTAAGGGAAGAATTCGGGATTCAACTGGAGCTCGGCGACGCATACAACGCGCTGGCGGTCTTGAGCATAGGCGACAGGTCCGAAGACATAGACAAGCTGCTTGAGGCGCTTGAAAAAATACTTGATGGAGAAAGGGGCGAAAAGCTTCCATATGTAAAGAAGATACTCCACAACCCAGACGTCATAGTTGCTCCCAGGAACGCTTTCTTTTCAAGAAAGAAACGGGTGCCGCTTAAGGATTCGACCGGAGAAATCAGCGGGGAATCCATAATGTCGTATCCTCCGGGCATACCGATTGTAGTGCCGGGGGAGAGAATAACCCTTCAGATGATAGAGCATATAGCATTTTTGAAAAGAGAGAACGGGCTTATCACAGACGCCTCGGATCCCGATGTGGAGACAATAATGGTGCTTGGTAATTGACATTGGCCCTATCAGGCCGGCAAAAGCTGGGGCTGGATCAATTTTAATATTGGAAATATCCTCAAAACTATTGACAATTTCCACAAAACATATATATTTATTCTGACTAAACTTTATGTTTGGTATTTCAATATTGCAAAGGGGGTTTTCTGATGAAAATCGAACAGTTGGGGAGACATATCCTGGTAGAGTTTTACAATTGTAATAAGGAGATATTAAACGACCATCGGAAGATAGAAAAACACATGAAGCAGGCGGCAATAGAGGCCAATGCGACAATAGTGCAAAGTGTTTTTCATCTGTTCAATCCTTGGGGAGTGAGCGGCGCAGTCGTGATTTCCGAATCTCATTTGACCATCCACACCTGGCCTGAATACGGCTATGCAGCCGTAGACCTGTTTACCTGCGGAGACGAAGTGAACCCGTGGGACGCATTCAACTACCTTTCTGAAAAACTCCAGGCTGGCAGGGTTGAGACAACGGAAGTGCCAAGGGGAATTGGCGAAAAGATACGGAACTTTTCGGATGAAAAAATCGACAAGTTGAAATTTAAGCCGAGTGCTTGAGGAGGAGCCATGGAACTTTGGTATACTGAGGAACAAACGGAAAACGTCAGATTTTCCATGAAAGTGAAAAAGCATCTTTTTTCGAAAAAAAGCGATTTTCAGCAGGTTGACATAATGGATACATACGAATTCGGAAAAGTCATGGCCATAGACGGGCTTGTGATGGTAACGGAGAAGGACGAATTCATTTACCATGAGATGATAACCCACGTTGCGATGTCGGTCAACCCCGAAACAAGAAGCGTTCTTGTAATTGGAGGGGGAGACGGAGGTACAGTGAGGGAAGTTTCAAGATACGGAACGATTGAAAAGATAGACATGGTTGAAATAGATAAAACCGTTGTTGATGCGGCGATGGAGCATTTGCCGGTCACATCGTGCAAATTGGAAGACCCGAGGGTGAGCCTTTTTTATGAAGACGGGCTCGAATTTGTAAAGGGAAAGGAAAACATATACGATTTGATAATAGTCGATTCGACAGATCCGATAGGACCGGGGGAAGGTTTGTTCACAAAGGCTTTTTATGAGGACTGTCATGCCGCGTTGACTGAAAACGGAATCCTGGTCAATCAGAACGAGAGTCCTTATTATGAACAGAACGCAAGAGAGCTGGTAAGGGCAAACGACAAAATAAAAGAGATATTTCCGGTTGCCGAGGCATACCAATACCATATGCCGACATACCCTTCCGGACATTGGCTTTTCGGTTTCGCTTCAAAGGGGCTTCATCCCATCGACGATTTCGATCCGGAAAAATGGGAAGAACTCGGACTGGAGACAAAATACTATAATACGGAATTGCACAGAGGGGCATTCGCCCTTCCCAATTACGTCAAGGCGTTGATAGGCCGTGCCTGATTTCATCGGTTTTGATTCTTCCTATGAAAAGGCTGAAATGGTATTGTTCGGAGCGCCTTTCGACGGAACGGTCTCTTTCAGGCCGGGTGCAAGATTCGCACCCGAAGAGATAAGGAAGGATTCCTGGGGCCTTGAGACCTACAGTCCATACCAGGATGACGATTTGGAGTTCTACGGGCTGAGTGACGCCGGAGATTTGGAGCTCCCTTTCGGCAACAGGGAAAAAGCGCTGGACATGATTGAAAGCCGGGTGCGCTCAATCGTCAATGACGGAAAGATACCGTTCATGGTAGGTGGAGAGCATCTGGTAAGTTATCCAGCCGTCAAGGCTCTCAGAGAAAGGCACGAAAAACTGTGCGTAGTCCATTTCGACGCCCATGCCGACCTGAGGGACGACTACCTGGGGGAAAGACTTTCACACGCAACGGTAATGCGAAGAGTGTGGGAAATCGTCGGGGACGGGCGCATTTATCAATACGGCATCCGTTCGGGTTTGCGCGAGGAATTCGAGTGGGCTGGGAAACACACTTTTCTCAGGAAATTTTCTCTTGAAAGATTTCGCGGGGACTTCGCCGAAATCGGACAAAGACCCGTATACATGAGTGTTGACCTGGATGTTCTCGATCCGTCGGCATTTCCAGGAACAGGGACTCCCGAGCCGGGAGGAATATCGTTCGCCGAGCTGCTCGATGCGCTTGTATCGGCCTGCGGGCTGAATGTAGTAGGGGCCGACGTGGTTGAACTTTCGCCGCATTACGACCATTCCGGAATAAGCACGGCTGCGGCATGCAAGACAATAAGGGAGATGACACTCTCCATACTCAGAAAAAAATAGGCGAAAGCCTTTTTTTTTATTCAAAAAGCGGCTTTTCATTCAT